>NZ_CP133781.1:380000-562500 GCF_034350045.1 Pseudomonas sp. CCI4.2
AACAACACACCGATCCCGGCATACAGCGCCCACTCCTTAAGGTCGGCACGGACAATCCAGAACATATGAAGCAGCCCCAGCCCGAGAATCACATAAATGAGGCGATGGAGCTTCTTCCACTGCGTGCCCAACCGACGCTGACTATAACGATTGGACGTTATCGACAACGCGAGCAAACACAGAAACGCCAAACTGCCCACAATGATGTAGGGACGCTTAACCAACTCGACACCCAATTGGGACCAGTCCAATCCTAGAATGAAGAAGGCGTAAGCGCTCATGTGCAGAACAACATAGGTGAAGCACCACAGCCCTAGCTGCCTGCGCACCGCAATCCACCCCGCCCATCCGCTCAAACGCTGAAAGGGGGTCATCGCCAATGTAATCAACAACAAGGTCAACGTACCCAAACCGAGACGATCAACCAAAACCTTGCCGGGATCAGGCCCTAACGCAAAAATCCAAGCCTGGTATAGCCACAAAACAGGTGCGATGCAGGCCGCGATAAAAACGCCAACACGCCAAAATGGATAACGCATCAATAGTTCTTCCGCAGGTCCATACCCGTATATAAAGAGGCAACCTCCTCCCCATACCCGTTGAACATCTCCGTCTGCCGAATATTGGGACTGAACAAACCGCTGGGCAGACGCCGCTCATGTGCCTGTGTCCAACGCGGGTGGTCAACCGTAGGGTTCACGTTGGCGTAAAACCCATACTCATTCGCCGCAATACTTTGCCAGGTGGTTTTCGGCTGCTCGCTGACCAAACTGATGCGTACGATGGACTTTGCGCTTTTAAAGCCATACTTCCACGGAACGATAAGACGCAACGGCGCGCCGTTCTGATTAGGCAATTCGCGGCCGTACATCCCGACTACCAGAATCGTCAAAGGATTCATTGCCTCATCCAGGCGCAGACCTTCAGCGTAAGGCCAATCAATCAATGCAAAATCAGAACGCTGACCCGGCATGGATTTAGGATCCTGAAGTGTTTCGAAGCGGATGTATTTGGCGCTGGCCGTCGGCTGTACCTGCTTTAGCAACGCAGACAGAGGGAAGCCCATCCAGGGAATGACCATCGACCATGCCTCTACACAGCGCAACCGATATATCCGCTCCTCCAATTGATAGGGCTTCATCAAGTCTTCAAGCGCATAACGACCCGGCTTCCCCACCTCGCCGTCAATCACCACAGTCCACGGTTCGGTTTTCAACGCACCCGCATTTTGCGCGGGGTCACCTTTATCGGTGCCGAACTCATAAAAGTTGTTGTAGTGAGTCGCATCTTTGAATGGCGTGATCGCCTCACCCTTGACCGTAACTGCCTGCCACTTGGTATCTGGCAGCTTTGCCTCGAACCAAGCAGGCGCGGAACCGGGCTCGACATCGGCATAAGGAGAGGGGTCTGTCGCGTCGGCCCAACGGGGCAATGCGCTAGCCGCCACAGCAGCAACTGAGCCGCCCAGCAATGCACGACGGGAGAAGTAAGACGATTCAGGCGTGACATCCGACTCATTGCAGTCGGATGCCGAGGGCAGCTTGATTAGCATGATGACTCCACAGCGTTGGGGGCTAGTGCACCAATAGACTGTGGAGTATGGGGGAAATCGGGCTACTCGGCCGATTTATGGCGACGAAGTCTTAACAAATATTGAACCGGGCCGGACGCCGCGTACGCGAGGAATATCAGCAATAGGATGCGTGGAGGGTCACTGAACACGACCGCAAAAACCAGCACCACCGCGAGAATGGCAACAAACGGCACGCGCCCTTTGAGATCCAGTTCCTTGAAGCTGTTGTACTTGATATTGCTCACCATCAGCATTCCAGCCGCTGCAACCAGCAACGCGACCAGGAATGACATCTTCGATCCCTGGATCCCGTAATCACTGAATGACCAGACAAGGCCGGCGACTACACCTGCCGCAGCCGGGCTGGCCAAACCGATGAAGTAGCGCTTATCAGCCTTGCCAACCTGGGTGTTGAAGCGTGCCAGGCGCAATGCGGCACCCGCGACATAGATAAATGCAACCATCCAGCCAACTTTACCCATATCACCCAGCGCCCAACCAAACGCTAATAAGGCCGGTGCAACGCCAAAAGCAACCATGTCGGCCAGGGAATCGTACTCGGCGCCAAAAGCGCTTTGGGTGTTAGTCATGCGTGCCACTCGGCCATCAAGACCGTCGAGCACCATGGCAATAAAAATAGCGATGGCAGAGAAGCCAAAATACTTGCTCGCTTCGGCCGGGTCCCCGGCACTCATCGCGCTTTGCGCACTCATCGAGCTGATGATGGAGTAAAAGCCTGCGAACAGATTCGCCGTGGTGAACAGATTTGGCAGTAGGTAGATGCCGCGATGCCGGACTTTACGTCCTTCGGCGTCATGGCCTTCTTCAACATGCTCATCGATCGGTAACAGGCTTTCGGCGTCAGAGGCCTGGTTTGGCTCTTCGGGACGTTCGCTCATGGACAATACCTTGCAACGGTGTGGAAAATTTCAATAGAGGTTTGCAACGAAGGTTCGTTATCAAACGATGCAGCTTTATACCAGAAGCGTGCCGCCATAACGAAAAAACGCGGCCGAAGCCGCGTTTTCCTACAACAAAAACCGTCAGAGCTGAAATCAGTTCTTGGTTCTGTCGACGATTTTGTTAGCGCCGATCCAAGGCATCATCGAGCGCAGTTTCTCGCCAATGATTTCGATGCCGTGGTTAGCGTTGTTGCGACGCTTGGCGGTCATCGAAGGGTAGCCAGTAGCACCTTCGCTGATGAACATCTTGGCGTACTCACCATCCTGAATGCGTTTCAGAGCGTTGCGCATAGCCTGACGCGATTCAGCGTTGATGACTTCAGGACCGGTCACGTATTCGCCGTATTCAGCGTTGTTGGAGATCGAATAGTTCATGTTGGCGATACCGCCTTCGTACATGAGGTCAACGATCAACTTCAATTCGTGCAAGCACTCGAAGTAGGCCATTTCCGGCGCATAACCAGCTTCAACCAGGGTTTCGAAGCCAGCTTTTACCAGTTCAACGGTACCGCCGCACAGAACGGCTTGTTCGCCGAACAGGTCGGTTTCGGTTTCGTCTTTGAAGGTAGTTTCGATGATACCGGTACGGCCGCCGCCAACGCCCGAAGCGTAGGACAGTGCAACGTTTTTAGCGTTGCCGGAAGCATCTTGGTAGATCGCGATCAGGTCAGGAATACCTGCGCCTTTGACGAACTCGGAGCGAACAGTGTGCCCCGGTGCTTTCGGCGCGATCATGATCACATCGAGGTCGGCACGCGGAACAACCTGGTTGTAATGGATGGCGAAACCGTGGGAGAAGGCCAAAGTCGCGCCTTTCTTCAGGTTAGGCTCGATCTCGTCCCGATACAGCTGGGATTGGAATTCGTCAGGAGTCAGGATCATGACCAGGTCAGCAGCGGCCACAGCGGAAGCAACGTCAGTCACTTTCAAGCCGTGAGCTTCAGCCTTGGCGACAGTAGACGAACCTTTACGCAAGCCAACAGTGACATCTACGCCGGAATCTTTCAGGTTGCACGCTTGAGCGTGACCTTGAGAACCGTAACCGATGATGGCCACTTTTTTGCCCTGGATGATCGAAAGGTCGCAGTCTTTGTCGTAATAAACTTTCATGAAATTCCCCTGTTATCGTGGCCGCTCGGGCCATTATCAAATTAAGTTAGATGCTCAGTACTTTGTCGCCACGGGCAATGCCCGTTACGCCACTGCGTACTGTTTCCAGGATGGCTGAAGTGCCAATGGCCTGAATGAAGCTGTCCAGTTTGTCGCTAGTCCCTGCCAGTTGCACAGTGTAAACGCTACTGGTTACATCAACGATTTGCCCACGGAAGATATCCGTGGTGCGCTTGATCTCGGCGCGCTGGGCGCCAGTCGCCTTGACCTTGACCAGCATCAGCTCGCGCTCGATGTGCGCGCTCTCGGACAGATCGACCAGTTTGACCACCTCAATCAATTTGTTGAGGTTTTTGGTGATCTGTTCGATGACTTCATCGTGCCCAACCGTAGTCAGCGTCAGACGCGACAATGTCGGGTCTTCGGTCGGCGCCACGGTGAGGCTTTCGATGTTGTAGTTGCGCTGCGAAAACAGGCCAACCACCCGCGACAAAGCGCCGGGTTCGTTTTCCAGCAGTAAGGAAATAATGTGCCGCATGATTAAGTCCGCTCCGTCTTGCTCAGCCACATATCGCGCATCGAGCCGTCTTTGATCTGCATGGGATAGACGTGCTCGCTGGTGTCGACCTTGATATCAAGGAACACCAGACGATCTTTCATGGCAAACGCTTCTTCCATCATCGGCTTCAAATCTTTCAGCTCAGTGATGCGCATGCCGACATGGCCGTAGGCTTCAGCCAGCTTGACGAAATTCGGCAACGACTCCATGTAGGAATGTGAGTGACGAGCACCGTAGTTCATGTCCTGCCACTGACGCACCATACCCAGCGCGCCGTTGTTCAGGTTGATGATCTTCACCGGCAAGTCGTACTGCAAGCAGGTGGACAGCTCCTGGATGTTCATCTGGATGCTGCCTTCGCCCGTTACGCAGGCAACGTCTGACTCCGGAAAGCTGAGCTTGACGCCCATGGCCGCAGGGAAACCGAAGCCCATCGTGCCCAGACCACCGGAGTTGATCCAGCGATTAGGCTTGTTGAACCGATAGTACTGCGCAGCAAACATTTGATGCTGGCCTACGTCGGACGTCACATACGCATCGCCACGGGTGACTTCACTGAGCGTCTCGATAACGGTTTGCGGCTTGATGATGCTGCCGTCGCCCCGGTTGTACGGGAACATGGCACGGTCACCGCGCCACTCTTCGACCTGTTGCCACCAACTGGCGACGATTTCCTTGTTCGGGGTTTCGCCGATTTCCTTGAGGGTCGCAACCATCTCGGTCAATACGCTTTCGACCGGGCCGACAATAGGAACGTCAGCCTTGATGGTCTTGGAGATCGAAGCCGGGTCGATATCGATGTGAATAATCTTGGCGCTCGGACAGAACTTGGCCGGACCATTGATAACCCGATCATCGAACCGCGCGCCGACAGCCAAAATCACATCGGCGTGGTGCATGGCCAGGTTGGCGGTGTAGCTGCCGTGCATGCCCAGCATGCCAAGGAACTGCCGATCATTGCCCGGATACGCACCAAGGCCCATCAAGGTATTAGTCACTGGCACGTTGAGCAATTGTGCCAACTCGGTCAACGGCGCTGAACCGTTGCCCAGAATCACACCGCCGCCGGCGTAAATGATCGGCCGCTTGGCAGCCAACAACATTTCCACTGCCTTGCGGATCTGGCCCGAGTGACCCCGAACGGCCGGGCTGTAGGAGCGCAGCTTGGCTTTCTTCGGAAAAATGTACTCGAACTTCTCAGCCGGGTTAGTCATATCTTTCGGGATATCGACCACGACTGGACCCGGACGACCGGATTGCGCCAGATAAAAGGCTTTTTTGAGCACTTCAGGAATTTCCGCGGCGTTTTTGATCATGAAGCTGTGCTTCACGATAGGCCGGGAGATTCCGATCATGTCGGTTTCCTGAAACGCGTCGGTACCGACCATGTTGCTCGGAACCTGACCCGACAGGATCACCATTGGGATCGAGTCCATGTACGCAGTCGCGATACCGGTAATGGCATTGGTTGCCCCCGGACCGGACGTCACCAGCACTACGCCAGCCTTGCCCGTCGCGCGAGCATACCCATCAGCCATGTGCGTTGCGGCTTGTTCATGGCGAACCAGGATGTGAGTCACAGCCGGCTCTTTGAACAGGGCGTCATAGATATGCAGGAGGGCACCGCCGGGGTACCCGTAAATATGCTTAACGCCTTCGTCACGCAAAAAGCGGACGACCATTTCAGCGCCAGATAAAAGCTCCACGTTATTCACCTCTAAAACGCCAGAATTCCGCCCACACGCGGGACGGATCTTAATTAGGTTTACTGCTAGCAGAGCATGAGCGACGGTGGTCGCCGACTACGTCAGCACTGACTGAGCAAGTATTGGGAGTTCCCCAAGTGTTGCGGGGCTTTCCCACCCAGCGCGAGGTAACGCGTTGCGGGTGTTACAGGTCGGCGCGGATGTGCGCCTCATGATCTACCGAGACGGCCTGCTTCTGGCAGTCCGTCTTCAGCGAACTTTGGATTGTTGTGATTAGACCTGCTCAAGTCAAGTCATCCGTGCGCTTTCTTCCGACTAACAGCATGAAAAATCACTGAATCACGGCTCTGACCCCGCACTTATGGTAGTTTGCCGCGTGCACAGTCATCGAAGGAAGGAACCATGCGTTGCATGATTTTAGCGGCAACCTTGTTGTGTTCGCTAAGCGCCGTCTGCCAGGCAGGCCAGATCTACAAGTGGGTCGATGCTCAAGGTCAGACTCATTTTGATGCGCAGCCGCCTGCTAACCAGCCGGCGCAGCAGATAGACATCAAGCAAACGCAGACACCACCATCCAGGGCAGCTCTGCCGAAAGCGCCCTTGTCAGGAAGTGACCACGGTGATCAGGCCGCGATAGACGCCAAGGTCAAAAAGCAGGTAGCGGTTCAGGAAGCCAAGCGTGCCACCTACTGCGAGAACGTGAGGACTAACCTCGCGCAGCTTCGCAATAATCCACGGGCCCGTCTGGAGGTCAACGGCGTGATCAGGCGCTTGACTGACGAGGAACGCCAGACCCGCACCGCCGAAGCTGAAAAAGGAATCGCGGACAATTGCCAATAGACCTACTCCGGAGTAGGTCCGACGTATGCCTTAGCGTGTTTCGGTGATTAACCGGTCGAACTGCGCCAGCAATTGCTGAAGAGTACGCGTATCTTGCGGATGACCTGAATAGACCATTTCGGCCATTTCCAAAATGCCAGAGGCGTTGGGAAGTGGCAGGTCCTGCTCAAGAATAACTTTCATTTTTGGCAGAAAAATCCACTGCAACCACTGATCAAACGCCAGCAGATCGACACAAAACGGTTCATGACTGGCCAAAGCTTGCGCACTGGGTGGCGACTCACGCCACCATCCCAGCACGCGTAATTCGCGCTCGATCAGCAGCAAATGCTCAGCCACTTGAGGGAAGCGCTTGTCCATCAGGAGCCGGTTCCCGCTTTTTGACGGGCCAACGCAGCACCCGCCGCATCACCTTGTTTTGCGCGGGATTGAGCAATCAACCCCCACAGACTCGCCTGCAAGTCTGATCGGCCGTTGGAGTAGGTCAAAGCGCGGCGAGCAAGTTGCTCAGCCTGAGGAGAATCGCCCTGAGCCAAACGCACTTGGGCCAGACGGAATAGCACTTGTGGTTCGCGTGGAGCCACACGTTGAGCGCGCTCCAGACTCGACGACGCACCATTCAGATCGCCACTGGATTGTTGCTGCTGTGCGGTGGTGAGCAACGAAAGTACCGCGCCATCGAGCTGCTCATCCGCTGACAAGCCCCCGCCGCTGTTGCTGCTGGGAATCCCTGTCGGCGCTGTGGAGTTATAGCTGTTGTTGATCGGCGCTGGATCCATCGGGGCTGAATTGATGGGGGCCGTATCGATAGGCATGGTGTCGATTGGACTGGTATTGAACTGGGGAGCCCCCGTTGATGCAGGGTAGCTCTGGATCGGAGCCGAGCCACCGCCACTTGGGATCATTACGGTCACACCCGAATCTTGTGGCACCGCTTGCTGTTGCTGCTGAGGCGCGGTCTGACGATAGCCGCCTGCACGATTACCCTGAACACGCTCGCTATTGGAGACTTTGCTACCGGAATCTTCTACCGGAATGGAACCACGCTGTACGCTGGCGCAACCGTTTAGCAAAGCCACCGCTGTTAAAGCAGGAATCAACCACTTATTCACGTCACATCCTCTTTGCTTATTTCAACCAGCCCTTGACCCAATCCATGACGGAATCGGCTGCGGCGGGGACGCCGCCACAAGCAGTGCCGGGCGCCGGTTCACTGCCGCGAATATACGGCATCTGCACCGCATTCGGGCAGGTCGAATCAGAGCCTTGGCCCGTGCTGGAATTGATCCAGGCCTGAACCACATTATCGGGCTGCGCGGTTTCCAGCGAAATCGGATCGGCCCGGCGCATGAAGCTGGTCCATATTTGCAACGCCCCCGTTGCGCCAGTGAACGGTGTTTGGCCGTTATCGTCGCGACCTACCCAGACCACCGCCAACAAATCCTGGCTGAAACCAGCAAACCAGCTGTCACGCGAATCATTGGTAGTACCGCTTTTACCGGCCAGATTCAGCGTACTCGGCAACTGGTTATATGCCGACTTGCCAGTGCCTTCGCGCATGACGCGCTGCATGGCATTTTGCAGCAGATAAATGGAGCCCGGATCGAAGCGCTGCTGGATCTGGAACGGGTAACGCTTAAGGGGTTCACCTTCGGCGGTCAGTACGCTACGGATGCCTCGCATCGGGGTATTGAAACCACCGTTGGCAATGGTCTGATACATCGTTGCCACTTCAATCGGACTGAGGCTGCCCGCACCCAATAGCATCGATGGATACGCTGGCCACTCTCGGGTTATGCCCAACTTAGCCAATGTTTTGAACACATTAGGCACACCTAGTTCGAGACCCAGCTTCGCCGAGGACAAGTTGTAGGAATGCGCCAGGCCCTGATACAGAAAAATATTACCGTGGGATTTGTGATCGAAGTTCTGTGGTTTCCAGATCTGACCATCCGCGCCTTTGACCGAAAATAGTTCGTCGGCGATCCAACTGGTCAAGGTGTATTTACTTGGCTGTTCCAGCGCCGTCAGGTAAATCGCCGGCTTAACCAGTGATCCGATCGGACGTACGGCATCCAGTGCTCGGTTAAATCCGGCGTAGCCTGCTTGACGGCTACCAACCAGGGCTTGAACTTCACCGGTTTCCGGGTTGGTCACGACCATGGCAGTTTCCACGTCCTCGCCACCCTTGCGCCCGTCAAGCTTTTTGAATGCCTCGGTGACTGCGGCTTCGGACTTCATCTGCAGGATCGGGTCAAAACTGGTGAAGATGCGCAGACCTTCTTCGGTCAAATCCTCGTCGCGGTAATCTTCACGCAACTGTCGCTTGACCAGATCCAGGAAGTCCGGGAACGAGCTGTCCGCCAGGCTGCCGACTTTGCTCACGCCCAAGGGCATTTTCTTCGCGGCGGCAACCACCTCCGCCGTCGCTACGCCCTGCTGCTCCAGCAGATCAAGCACCAGATTGCGGCGCTCCATTGCCCGGTCAGGATAGCGACGAGGGTTGTAATAGGACGGACCTTTGACCATACCGACCAACAGCGCCACTTGGTGCAGCTTCAGTTCAGACAGCGGCTGACTGAAAAAATATTGGCTGGCAAGCCCGAAACCATGAACGGCGCGCTGACCATCCTGACCAAGGAAAACCTCATTGAGGTAAGCCTCCAGAATTTCCTTTTTGCTGTAATGAATCTCCAGCAGCACTGACATCATGGCCTCGGTCAGCTTACGGCTGAGGCTACGCTCGTTGGTCAGGTAGAAGTTTTTGACCAACTGCTGCGTAAGCGTACTGCCGCCCTGGCGCATCTGGCCAGATGAGGCGTTGACCCAGAATGCCCGGGCAATCGACTTGGGTGAAACGCCAAAGTGGTGATAGAAATCCCGGTCCTCGACCGTCACCAGGGTGTCGAGCAGATACGGCGGCGCCTGATCGAGCTTGATCAGGATGCGGTCTTCGAGGTTTTTCGGGTACAGCCCGCCGATCATCAGCGGCTCAAGCCGAGCCACTGATAGCTTGGAACCGTCGGTCGCTGATAAAGCGGCGACAGAGTTTCCCGCAAAACGGACACGCACTTTCTGGGCGGGGTCAGTGCCCTCGTAGAATTGGAAACCCCGCGTATTGAGATCAACGGTTGTGCCGCTGACCGCCGCTGCGCCCGGACCGTTGGCCACTGCTTCACGACGATAGCCCAGCGCGTCGAGTTCAGTCAGAAAATCGACCTGGGACAGCTTTTGCCCGACGAACAACTCCAACGGACGCGCGTAAACCTTGGCCGGAATAGTCCATCGCTTACCGGAAAACTTTTCCTGAACGATGGCATCAAGGTAGATGGCAAAGCCGGCGAGCACGACCAAGCCGACCAGCCCGAGCTTCAGCGCCCAGCCTAACCAGGGACGAAGACCGCCAGAGGCGCGTTTTTTTGGGGTACGAGAAGTGCGGGTACGAGTCATGGCGGCGGATTATACGCACTTTATCGATGATCGAAAGACGCGCTTCTAGCGGTTTGCAGCACAGCGATGAGTCGCCATAATAGCGGCCTGAATTTTTAACCCCTTGAAGGATCGCCTGTGAGCCAATCCCTGATAACCGCACTGCAAAACCCGGCTTTATTTCCACACCCGGTCGACAGTTTTCAGGTCATTGAGACACATATTTCCTGGGTACTGCTAACCGGCCCTTATGCTTATAAATTCAAAAAACCGGTAAATTTCGGTTTCCTCGACTTCACTACGCTTTCAGCCCGGGAACACTTTTGCGGCGAAGAGCTGCGTTTGAACCAGCGCCTGACCGAGGACCTTTATCTGGAAGTCTTGCCGATTACCGGCAGCGTCGACGTACCGCAGATAGGCGGTGATGGCGAAGTGATCGAATACGTCCTGAAAATGCGCCAGTTCCCACAAAGTCAGTTACTCAGCACCTTGCAGGCCAATGGCGAACTCACCACGTCGCACATCGACGAAATGGCCAAGCAGATTGCTGAGTTCCACCTCGCCGCACCTCATGTGCCGTTGGCGCACGCGCAAGGCACGCCTGAATCCGTAATGGCGCCGGTGCAGCAAAACTTCGATCAAATTCGAGCACTGATCAGCGATAAAGCTGACTTGCAACAGCTGGAAGCATTGGAAGCCTGGGCGCAGTGCAGCTTCGAACGGCTCAAAAGCCTGCTTTCCCAGCGTAAAGCCGAGGGATTTATTCGCGAATGCCATGGCGACATTCATCTGGGTAACGTCACGATGATCGACGGCAAGGTCGTCATTTTCGATTGCATCGAATTCAACGAACCCTTCCGGTTTACCGACGTCTACGCAGACATAGGTTTTCTCGCGATGGACCTCGAAGACCGTGGCCTGAAGTCTTTGTCACGACGTCTGATCAGCCAATACCTGGAACTGACCGGCGACTATCAGGGCCTTGAACTGCTGAACTTCTATAAGGCGTATCGGGCGCTGGTTCGCGCAAAAGTCGCGCTGTTCAGCCTGCCTGCAGACGCTGAGCCCGTGCAGCGAGCGACCACGCTGCGTCAATATCGCAACTATGCCAATCTGGCGGAAAGCTATAGCGCAATACCATCACGCTTTCTTGTCATCACCCACGGCGTCTCTGCCGTAGGAAAAAGCCACGTGGCGATGCGTCTGGTGGAAGCATTGGGGGCGATTCGCTTGCGTTCGGACATTGAACGCAAGCGCCTTTTCGCCAATAACAAAGAGACTGGCGACCTTTATGGCGCTGATGCCAGCACCGCCACCTACACCCGATTGAATCAACTCGCCGATAGCATCCTGCGCGCGGGTTTTCCCGTGGTCATCGATGCAACCTATCTGAAGCGCGAGCAACGTGACGCCGCAGCCAAAGTTGCCGAAGCGTCTGGCGCGCCGTTCCTTATTCTCGATTGCAGCGCGCCGCAAGCCGTTATCGAAGGTTGGCTGGCGCAACGTCAGGCACAAAACAACGATCCGTCCGACGCCACTCTGGAAGTAATCGAAGCTCAACAAGCTAATCGTGAGCCACTGGGTGCGGATGAAATTCTGCGCAGCACGCAGGTCGAAACCAACAACAGCAGCGATTTAGACGGTCTGGTCGCCCACCTCCGCCAACGCTTGCCGGGCCTCTGAGCGTCTTTTTGAGCCGTACAGCAGTTATCGCTTCACGGCTCAAAAGTAGTGGCACTATACTGGCGTCATAAATAAAACAGGAGAAATTTCATGAGCCATCCCAAGCAGCTCGACTCCCACCTCTATGTGCTGCTGCACCACGAAAAAATTGAAGATTTCAATCTTCAGAAACCCAGGACGGGCCCCATAGATTTGGCTGGCGGAGATTTTCGCGGGCTGGACTTAAGGCAACTGGATGCTGTGGGCATTGACTTCACCGATGCGTACTTTCGTGCCGCTGATTTGCGAGGACTTGATTTGCGTCATACCTCAATGGAAGGTGCGAGCCTAGGCCATGCGCAAATCTCTGGGGCCTTTTTCCCGGCAGAACTGTCGGCAGACGAAATTCTGATGTCGGTGAATTTCGGTACGCGCCTGCGCTACCGAACCAAGTAATCGATACTTCTGCCTGAGGTACCGTTTTTCCCCGCACGTTCTTCCGTGCGGGGGAGGGTCGCAGCACGCCGACCGAAATCCCAGCGAGATTGAACTCGCCGCAGCAACCTTCCCAACTCCTCATTGTCAGCTGATCAGCGCCTTACGCGCTTTTTTTACTCCCCGCTACACTTCTTTAAGGTTTGCTAACACAGCAAACGCAGTGCAGTGCTCAGCCATCGCAAGGAGGCAGGATGAACGATGAACTGCAACACCTGAAAAATCTCGGTAAAACATCGTCACAGTGGTTGCACGCAGTGGGTATCCACAGCGCCTCCGATTTACGTCGGCTGGGTGCGGTGGACGCTTACAGGGCGGTGCGTACGCGAGGTTTCCGTGCATCAAAAGTTCTACTCTATGCCATCGAGGGGGCACTTTTAGACATCCATTGGAGCGACATACCCGCCGAGCGCAAGGACGCGTTGAACGAACAACTCGACGCGATTTCGCTGCGCCCAAATGCCTTGAATTCAAACGCCAGGTCAGCCCAATGAAAATAGCGTGAATGACGGTGTTGACATACAAATGAGAATTGCTATGATTCGCACAACTGGTCGCGAGACTGGTCGATGATTTGGCAGACCATTGGTTCGGAATCTCAGATTATCTCCTCATCAGGCTAATCACGGTTATTTGACCCGGCAGTTTTGCCGGGTCTTTTTTTGCCTGCCGATAAGTGCTCATCTGCTTATCAACGCCCCGGCGCCAATACGCCCAAGCGAGTGAGCACATCATCCAGCAAGCTTGCGGCGCCCAACCTCACGCGGTCGACACCCACCCAATGTGGGCCGAAACGGGCCTTTGCTAAGTCGAGATAGACCCTCGCTTCATCAAACGTTCGGATACCGCCAGCCGCTTTGAATCCGCCCTGCCCGCCCGCTTCAGCGATCACCTCCAGAATAATCCGCGCGGCTTGCGGCGTGGCATTGACGATGACTTTGCCCGTGCTGGTTTCGATGAAGTCCGCACCCACCGCAAACATGTCCACGCACACTTTGCGAATGATTTGGGGGTCTCTCAACTCTCCGGCTTCCAAAATAACTTTGAGTGTCGCCCGATCCCCGCACATTGCTTTACAGGCTGCCACCAAATCCGTCGCCCCCTGATTATTGCCAGTAAGGTGCATGCGATAAGGGTATACCAGACTGATTTCATCAGCGCCCGATGCCAACGCTGCACGGGTTTCGGACACGGCTGACAGAAGATTCGACCCACCATAAGGGTAATTGGCGACCGTAGAGATGCGCACAGTATCAGCACGCAAATCGTCCAGGGCGCGGCGCGCCAAGTGAACAAAGTGTGGAAAGACACACACCGCAGCGACCGCGCCCACAGGCGTGATAGCCCGTCGGCAAAGAGCGAGGACGCGCGCTTCGTTGTCATCTGCGTTGAGCAAAGTTAAATCCAGCAACCCAATCATTTGAAGCGCTAACTGCTCCTCTTGCGATGTCATTTCTCTCATCCTGTTCAGCCGCTCAGTGGCAACCGAGACAATAAACGAGACGCAAGCAACAAACGTGTCCGACCTTAGAACAGAGAAAGGGACTACACAAATACAGGAAGTATCCTAAATGGCAAGCAACACTATTTAGACTGATTACGCCATTGCGCGCAGTAATCCTTCCGTGACGATGCGGCGGTGTACCACACGTAATCGGCAGAAGCGGACGTCACATAAGCGCCCACTTCCGCCAACAGCAGCACGACAGTACCGTCTGCCGCGCCCAGATCAAGAAGATGGATTGGTACGCCGACGTCCTTGCGCACGTGGTACGCCCCCGCAAACAACAGCGCCGGAACGGGAGCGGCGAGCAGCCGCTGAGCCATTCGTCGATCACGTTGTTGCTGGACGGCAAGCATCGCAGGCATGTGCTCTTCTGGAAGTTGACCACAATGGGAATCACGAATTTGCGCCAGCAACTGCTCACGCACAACCAACGCCGTAGAGTGAACTCCCGTCAACAGGGGCTGTTGCGTATAGATTGCAGTGATTTCATCAGGGTCCAGATTTGCAGACAACAGAGGATAAGACTGCCCAAGCGCATAACGAACAATGGGGCCGTATAAAGCCCAGTCCCAACCCTCTTGCCATGCCAGCTCGGTAGGAAGATCAGCGGGGACTACCGACTTATACGCCGCCTTGGCCTCATCGACCCTTGATTGCTGATTCGGGTCGAGCATCTCCAGAAGCAGGCTGCCCTGAGAACGTCGATCGGCCAGCACCTGCAACACCCATAACTCCAACGCGTGATGGTCTGGATTATCATGCTGCTCGCCGACCAACACTCTGGGGGCCTGCGCCAGACGATCAGCCAATTGCTGCGCCGTCAGTTTTTGACCAGTGTTTAAATCACGAATCATGCCTGCATTCACACGCTCATACCCAAGACGGCTTTGCCAAGCCGGTATATTTCCTGACTGAGAAGCCGCCTGATCAGTGCCCGGCGCCCCTAGCCCTCCTGCCAGCAGTATTATCAACAGCAAACGAAGCATCAAATCTGCCTCTGGTGAATGCCTGTCATCGCCAAAGCCCTACACTACCAAAAAACCTGCACAGTTCAAGAGCGGCAGACGGCCACATTAACGCGCTGTAAGACCCAAGTCATGCCGCTATAGCGCCCTTGGTCGGCAACTTAGTGAATTTATGTGTCAAAGTGCCATTATCGCATTGAATTCCCGGACGAGCAGCGTCGAACTGCCGGACCTGCGACACTGGCCCTCCACTGAAAGACAATGGAGCCCAGCATGAAATTCCTCTGCGACGCAGAGTATCTAGCCGAAGCCCAAAGCCGAGGTTTCGACATCGACGGGCTCAAGCTGGTGGCAATCCGAAGGGAAGGCCAAGTATTTGTTTACCGCAACCGCTGCCCGCATCGGGGGGTGCCGCTTGAATGGGAGGCTGATCAATTTCTCGACTTGAGTGGCAGCCTGATCCAGTGCGCCACCCACGGCGCACTGTTTCTCATTGAGAGCGGGGAATGCGTGGCGGGGCCTTGTGCCGGTCAGTCACTGAGCGCAATGACTTGCCGTGAGGACTTAAGCGGAATCTGGGTCAGCCTGCCTTCTGACAACTAGGCTTGGCGCCCGCCAAATGCACATCAAGGCGACGGTCTATGCGAATTTCTTCGGGGGTCAATTGCACGCCGTAGGCCAACACCTCTACGCCAGCGGCCACCGCCTCACGCAGGGCCGCCGCGTAAATGGGGTCAATCTCTTCTGCTGGGCGTACCGCATCGATGCCAGTAAGGTTGACGCAATACACCAACACCGCACGCACCCCATTGCGCGCCAGGCTCGCCAACTCACGAAGATGACGGGCGCCCCGCTGGGTCACCGAGTCAGGAAACGCCGCGATCTTCGAGTCGTTAAAACCCAAGGTGACACTTTTGACTTCTACGAATGCTGGCCCGCTCGGGTAGTCCAGGCGAAAATCCACCCGACTGTTTTCTTGCCCGTACGGCACTTCGCGCTTGAGCACCGTAAAGCCATTTAGCTCGGTAATCACACCCGCACGCAGGGCTTCTTCCACCAGGTTATTCGCCCGCCCCGTGTTAACACAGGCCAAACGTCCCTGTGGTGTTTCGGCAATTTCCCAGGTTCCAGGCAGCTTGCGTTTCGGATCGCTGGAACGACTGAACCAAACCCGCCCACCGGGCGCCATGCAATTGAACATCGAACCGGTATTGGGACAGTGAATGGTCAGTTTTTCACCGCTGGCGGTTTCAATGTCAGCGAGAAAGCGTTTATAGCGAACCAGCAGGCGACCGTGTTCGAGTTCGGGAGAAAACCGCATCAGCCTTGCCAGCTCCGCAAACCCTGGGCAATTCGCTCAACCGCTTCTTGTAACCGAGGCAGACTTTGAGTGTAAGCAAATCGAACATGATGGCCCGATTGATAGCGGCCAAAATCCAGGCCCGGAGTGATTGCGACGTGTTCGACTTCAAGAAAATGCTGACAGAACGCAAAGGCGTCGCCACCAAACGCGCTGATGTCTGCGTAGAGATAGAACGCCCCTTCCGGCTCGACAGCGATGCCAAAGCCCAATTCGCGTAACGCGGGCAACAGAAAATCACGTCGACGCCCGAACTCAGCGCGCCGTTCTTCGAGAATCTCCAGGGTTTGTGGTTCAAAACACGCAAGCGCGGCGTATTGGGCCATGCTCGGGGCACTGATGTAGAGGTTTTGCGCAAGTTTCTCCAAATCTGCCACCGCATCTTCCGGCGCGACCAGCCAACCCAACCGCCAGCCGGTCATACCAAAGTATTTGGAGAAACTGTTGAGAACGAAGGCATCGTTATCAACTTCAAGCACGCTGGCCGCGTCACAGCCATACGTGAGGCCGTGATAGATCTCATCCACCACCAAATGACCATTTCGGACTTTCAACGCCGCAGACAATGCGGCCAACTCATCGCGACTGAGCATCGTGCCGGTGGGATTGGCGGGCGAAGCGACCAATGCACCGACGGTGTTTTTATCCCAATGGCGGGCCACCAAATCAGGGGTTAATTGATAGCGCACGTCCGGACCCACCGGGACCAGTTGCGCAGCGCCTTCGATCAGTCGCAAAAAGTGACGATTGCAGGGGTAACCTGGATCGGCCAATAACCAGTGTTTGCCAGGATCTACTAACAGGCTGGTGGCCAGCAGTAACGCCCCGGAGCCACCCGGCGTAACCAGGATCCGGTTGGGATCCACCGTTACGTTGTAGCGCTGAGCGTAAAACCCGGCGATGGCTTCGCGTAGTTCAGGCAACCCACGGGCGGCGGTGTACCGGGTCTTGCCTGCTGCCAACGCGGCCTGGCCTGCGGCGATGATCGGTTCGGCTGTCGTGAAATCGGGCTCGCCGATTTCAAGGTGGATGACATCGTGCCCTGCCGCCTGCAACTCGTTCGCCCGCGCCAACAGGGCCATGACATGAAAGGGTTCGATAGCGCGACTACGCGCACTGTAGGGGTAAGCCATGAGCCTTCCTTAAACGGAGAATCGGAATATCAATCGCCTGATTCTACCCAACCGGCCGCCTTACAGTCCGGTTTATGACGCTTACTTTTGGACAACCAAACCTTGCGCTAAAAAAACCAAACGGGTACTTACCACCGGACTAAAATCAATTTTTGCGAACGATTTTTCGTACCCTACTCAAGTATCACAGCCTACAAAGGTAAAAAGGTGCTAGCAGGCTCGACAACCGGGAGTAGCGCGCTCCGATTTGATCTGGTAAGTTCGCCCGCTTGCAGCCGCAGGGCCGGCAGGTGTCGGTGTAGAAACAATCCTGCGCAATGGATAGAGAAAAGCGAGAGGCGGTCCATTCATGCCCACCCAAGAAAAGCAGCAAAGCAGCCAGCCAGTTCGTGACTTCGAACCTTACGCAATCAGTAAGGGCGAGGAATACATGAGCGAGCCTATGCGTTTCCACTTCATCGGCATCCTCAATAAGTGGAAGCTGCAGTTGATGCAAGAGGTCGATCGGACCATGGATCACATGAAGGACGAAGCGGCCAACTTTCCCGATCCAGCAGATCGTGCAAGCCAGGAAGAAGAGTTCAACCTGGAACTGCGCGCCCGCGACCGTGAGCGCAAGTTGATCAAGAAGATAGACAAAACGTTACAGCTGATCGAAGCAGAAGAATATGGCTGGTGCGAGTCTTGTGGCGTAGAGATCGGCATTCGCCGACTTGAAGCCCGCCCTACCGCTGACCTTTGCATCGACTGCAAGACGTTGGCGGAAATCAAAGAAAAACAGGTCGGTAAATGACCTGTAACAAGGGGCGCTTCGGCGCCCCTTGTTGTTTCTGGCGTTCTCACTCTCTTTAGGAGATGCCGCCCCGTCTTCGACGTGGACCTGTCGCGCAGCAAACACTGGCAAATTATAGGACTCGGCTGGGTGGTCCAAGAAAACTGGATCGCTACACGTTCGCGCCTACAGTAATGGAGCGCAAATACCCCATATATCAATGCTGACTGTTCCATTACCATCGCACCATGAAATCCCCCTCGTATATCGGGCGCTTTGCGCCAACCCCCAGCGGTTATCTGCACTTCGGCTCACTGGTTGCCGCATTGGCGTCGTACCTCGACGCGCGCGCCGTGGGTGGAAAATGGCTGATGCGCATGGAAGACCTCGACCCGCCACGCGAAGTCAGCGGCGCGCAGACAGCCATTTTGCGCACTCTGGAGAGCTACGCGTTTGAGTGGGACGGCGAACTGATCAATCAAAGCCAACGACATGAAGCCTACGAGCAGGTCATCCATCGCTGGTTGAGTCAGGGTTTGGCTTATGCGTGCAGCTGCTCACGCAAACAATTGGAACGCTCCAACGGTGTGTATCCCGGCGGATGCCGCAACCTCGGGCACGACACTGACAACGCCGCAATACGCATACGTGTGCCCGAACTGAACTACGTTTTTGAAGACCGGGTACAAGGTCTTTTTACCCAACACCTAGGGCGCGACGTCGGCGATTTCGTTATCCGTCGCCGCGATGGCTTATATGCATATCAACTGGCAGTGGTCATCGATGATGCTTGGCAGGGGATCACCGATGTTGTCCGTGGCGCGGACTTGCTCGATTCGACACCCCGCCAGATCTACCTCCAGGAACTGCTCGGCCTGCCGCAACCCCGCTATCTTCATGTGCCGCTGATTGTTCAACCCGACGGCAACAAGCTCGGCAAATCGTACCGTTCACCACCACTAGAACAAGGCCAGGCAACCTCGCTGCTGCTTCGCGCCTTACGGGCCTTAGGTCAACCGGCGGACGATGAACTTAACTACGCGAGCCCCCACGAGGTGTTGAAATGGGGAATCCAGCGATGGAATGCTACCTTAATCCCCCGATTGCGAAGCCTTGAAGAAGCTGAGTTAAGCTGAGTTAGAGCCTTCGGCGTGGCCAGGTGGCAACCGTCCGCAAAACGCCACTTGCAGCTTCGCTGCCATCCAGTACCATCGCCCGACCTTTTTAGTGAGGCCAGTATGTACATCTATCGATTGGTCCTGCTCCTGGTGGTAGGGATATACCTGTTCTCCCCAGCCATCATGGACTGGTGGATTGAACCAACAGGCGCGTGGTATCGCCCGTATTTGCTCTGGCTGATTCTGATCGTCGTGACCTTTATCCTGCAGAGTCAACGAGATGCCGATGAGCTTTAGCCTGACCCAAATGGTCCTGATCAGCGCCGCCTATTTGCTGGTACTGTTCGGCGTCGCTTGGGTCAGTGAGCGTGGCCTGATCCCACGCTGGATCATTCGTCACCCGCTGACCTACACCTTATCGCTCGGCGTGTACGCCAGCGCCTGGGCGTTCTACGGCACGGTGGGACTGGCCTATCAATACGGCTACGGCTTTTTATCCAGCTACCTCGGCGTATCCGGGGCATTTCTGCTGGCGCCGGTATTGCTCTATCCGATCCTCAAGATCACCCGTACTTACCAGCTGTCATCGTTGGCAGATTTGTTCGCCTTTCGTTTCCGCAGCACGTGGGCCGGCGCACTGACCACCATCTTTATGCTGATCGGCGTGCTGCCGTTGCTGGCTTTGCAGATTCAATCAGTCGCCGACTCCATCGGCATCTTGACCCACGAACCGGTGCAAAACCGAGTCGCACTGGCGTTCTGCGCCTTGATCACACTGTTCACTATCTTCTTCGGCTCCCGGCATATCGCGACCCGGGAGAAACACGAAGGCCTGGTGTTTGCCATCGCGTTCGAGTCAGTCATCAAGCTGGTGGCCATGGGCGGCGTTGGTTTATACGCCTTGTACGGGGTATTCGACGGCCCGACTCAGTTGGAGCAGTGGTTGCTGCAAAACCAGGCCGCCCTCGCCGCGCTTCATACCCCGCTGCAAGAAGGCCCATGGCGCACGCTGCTGTTGGTGTTCTTCGCCTCAGCCATCGTCATGCCGCACATGTACCACATGACCTTCACTGAAAACCTCAATCCACGCTCGCTGGTCAGCGCCAGTTGGGGTTTACCGCTGTTTCTGTTGCTGATGAGTTTGGCGGTGCCACTTATCCTGTGGGCCGGACTTAAACTAGGTGCTCAAACCAGCCCGGAATATTTCACCTTGGGTGTCGGTATTGCGGCCAATAACAAAGCGTTGGCGTTATTGGCGTATGTAGGCGGTTTGTCGGCGGCGAGCGGGTTGATCATCGTCACCACGCTGGCTTTGTCGGGCATGGCGCTCAACCATTTGGTGCTACCGCTGTATCAACCGCCTGCGGAAGGCAATATCTACCGCTGGCTGAAATGGACCCGTCGCGGCCTGATCGTCGCCATCATCATGCTCGGCTACGGGTTCTATCTGTTACTCGGCAAACAGCAAGACTTGGCGAACCTGGGCATCGTGGCCTTCGTCGCCACCTTGCAGTTTCTGCCAGGTGTATTGTCGGTGCTGTACTGGCCCACGGCCAACCGTCGCGGATTCATCGCCGGGATGGTAGCCGGGATTGGCGTGTGGATGGTGAGCATGCTGTTGCCATTGATTGGCAACTTCCACGGCTTTTACATCCCGATGCTGGACATGATTTATGTGCCAGATGACGCCAGTTGGCACATGGCAGCCATCGCTTCACTGGCCGCTAATGTCCTGATCTTCACCTTGATCTCGTTGTTCAGTGACGCCAGCCCGGAAGAAGCCAGCGCCGCCGAAGCCTGCGCCGTGGATAACGTGCGACGACCGCAACGGCGAGAACTGCACGCCGCGTCCCCTCAGGAATTTGCCACGCAACTGGCCAAACCGCTGGGTGCCAAAGCGGCACAAAAAGAAGTCGAACAAGCACTGCGGGACCTTTACCTGCCCTTCGATGAACGCCGCCCTTACGCGTTGCGCCGCTTGCGTGATCGAATCGAAGCGAATCTGTCGGGGTTGATGGGCCCGAGTGTTGCCCAAGACATGGTTGAAACGTTCCTGCCTTACAAGTCCGGCAGTGAAAACTACGTCACCGAAGACATTCACTTCATCGAAAGCCGTCTTGAGGACTACCACTCACGACTGACCGGCCTGGCTGCCGAACTCGATGCGTTACGCCGTTATCACCGCCAGACCTTGCAAGAACTGCCCATGGGCGTGTGCTCATTGGCCAAGGATCAAGAGATCCTGATGTGGAACAAAGCCATGGAAGAATTGACCGGCATCGCGGCGCAGCGCGTCGTGGGTTCTCGGCTGGAAACCATCGCCGACCCGTGGAAAGAACTGCTTCAAGGCTTTATCGACCTGCCAGACGAACACTTGCACAAGCAGCGCCTTGGGCTAGATGGCCAGACGCGCTGGTTGAACCTGCACAAAGCCGCCATCGACGAACCTCTCGCGCCGGGCAACAGCGGTTTGGTGTTGCTCGTCGAAGACCTGACCGACACCCAAATGCTCGAAGACAAGCTGGTTCACTCCGAGCGCCTGGCCAGCATCGGCCGTCTGGCTGCGGGCGTTGCTCACGAGATCGGCAACCCAATTACCGGCATCGCGTGCCTTGCGCAAAATCTGCGCGAAGAACGCGAAGACGACAGCGAGCTGACCGAAATCAGTAGCCAGATTCTTGAGCAGACCAAACGCGTTTCACGCATCGTGCAATCATTGATGAGCTTTGCCCATGCCGGCGGCCATCAACATTCCGATGAAGCGGTATGCCTGGCTGAAGTGGCCCAGGATGCTATCGGTTTACTGGCGCTGAATCGGCGTAACTACGAAGTGCAATTTTTCAACCTGTGCAACCCGGAACACTGGGTTGACGGCGACCCCCAACGGCTCGCTCAGGTGTTGATAAACCTGCTAACCAACGCACGTGACGCATCGCCATCGGGCAGCGCCGTGCGGGTAAAAACAGAACTATCCGAACACACGGTCGATCTGATCGTAGAAGACGAAGGCAGTGGGATTCCAAAATCAATCATGGACCGATTATTCGAACCGTTCTTCACGACCAAGGACCCGGGGGAAGGCACCGGACTGGGCCTTGCACTGGTCTATTCCATCGTTGAAGAGCATTATGGACAAATCACCATCGACAGCCCGGCTGACCCCGAGCATCAACGCGGCACCCGTATTCGGGTGACATTGCCGCGTCATGTCGAAGCGACGTCCGCTGTTAACTGAGACCGTCGAGAGTATTGAATCACATGCCTCACATTCTGATCGTCGAAGACGAAACAATTATCCGCTCGGCCCTGCGACGCCTGCTGGAACGAAATCAGTACCAGGTCAGTGAAGCCGGTTCAGTGCAGGAAGCACAGGAACGTTTCACCGTCTCCTCGTTTGATTTGATCGTCAGCGACCTGCGCCTACCTGGCGCGCCGGGCACTGAACTGATCAAGCTCGGCCAGGGCAAACCGGTCTTGATCATGACCAGCTATGCCAGCCTGCGCTCTGCCGTGGACTCAATGAAAATGGGTGCGGTGGACTACATCGCCAAGCCCTTTGACCACGACGAAATGCTCCAGGCCGTCGCGCGTATTTTGCGTGACCGGCAATCGATCCAAAGCCTGCAGGCTGAACGCACCGCGGCCGGGGCCAAACCGGCCAGCGTGTCCGACAAGGGCGTGGTCGACAACAGCAATGGCGAAATCGGCATCATCGGTTCATGTCCACCGATGCAAGACTTGTACGTCAAGATCCGCAAAGTAGCGCCCACCGATTCCAACGTTTTGATCCAGGGTGAGTCGGGCACCGGCAAAGAGTTGGTCGCCCGCGCACTGCACAACCTGTCCAAACGCGCCAAAGCACCGATGATTTCGGTCAACTGCGCCGCGATCCCGGAATCCCTCATCGAATCCGAGCTGTTCGGCCACGAGAAAGGGGCGTTCACCGGGGCCAGCGCTGGCCGTGCCGGCTTGGTTGAAGCCGCAGATGGCGGCACCTTGTTCCTCGATGAGATTGGCGAGCTACCGCTCGAAGCCCAAGCGCGCTTGCTGCGCGTGCTTCAAGAGGGCGAAATCCGCCGTGTCGGTTCGGTGCAATCGCAAAAAGTCGATGTGCGTCTAATCGCCGCGACTCACCGTGACCTCAAGAGCTTGGCCAAAGTGGGCCAGTTTCGTGAGGACTTATATTACCGCTTACACGTGATTGCGCTGAAACTGCCTGCGCTGCGTGAACGTGGCGCCGACATCTTGGAAATTGCCCAGTCGTTCCTGGCCCGGCAAAGCGCGAAGGTTGGCCGCACAGACCTGAAATTCGCACCCGATGCCGAACAGGCGATTCGTCATTACACCTGGCCGGGTAATGTTCGCGAGTTGGAAAACGCAGTCGAGCGCTCGGTGATCCTGTGCGAGAGCCCTGAAATTTCCGCCGAGCTGCTGGGTATCGATATCGAGTTGAGCGATCTGGATGATGAGGATTTCATCGGCCTGGGTCCGCAGCAGAGTTCGACCAGTTCAACTAGCCATGAGCCTACCGAAGATTTGTCGCTGGAAGATTACTTCCAGCACTTTGTCCTTGAGCATCAGGACCACATGACCGAAACCGAATTGGCCCGCAAACTTGGGGTCAGCCGTAAATGTCTCTGGGAACGTCGCCAGCGCCTGGGTATCCCACGGCGCAAAACTAGCATTGCCAGCGAAAGCTGAGACCTAAAAAGCGCGCGAGGCTCTGGCCCGCGTTGCTCCAGCGTGCGAAACAACTGTTACCCCCTCCCTAACACGTAACAAACGCCGGGTCTTAAGGTAACGAAAGCCCGGCTTTTTTAGACCCACTAAAAACCTCTATCCCGCTCTAAGCCCCGGTTTTAAAGGATTTCTAAAAGTTGGCACAGGTCCTGCTATATCTCTAGTACAAGAACAATAAAAAGCATCGAAAGACACCATAATAAAAATAAGACGAATCGACTCACGCATAATAAAAACAACACGGCGGAGGCGCAGCTAACTGATTCTTTTGGAGAGGAGTTGTATTTGGGGCTTGCCCCACGACCAGGCTGAGAATTATAAAAACTACCCTGAGGTAGCGCCTGAACTGGTTGGATCGAACGATCATTGCAACGCAGCGACCAAAGCAATCCGTTTGCTCTTGACTCCCGACTGGGAGGTTTCGCAGGTGAAACCCTGTGGATTGGGCACTCAATAAAAACAAAAAGCCCGACTCAATAATAAAAATAAAGCGCAAACACTTTGGGGGAGCTTCGGCTCCCCCAGTAGCTTCTGTCATTTCTCCCTTGCCGTTTGCTAACCACTCCGGCAGCCGCTTGCTCAGCTTCCTACACCATCCCCTGACTAAATGCTAGAATCCCCGCCCATCATGCGGTCATTCTCGTTTTTGGCCGAATATTCCTTCAAACAGTGCATCCCATGCTGAAAAAGCTGTTCCAGTCATTCCGCTCTCCATTGCGTCGGCCGCAACAAACGCAACACATACGCACCACGCCTGAAGTGCTCACCAGCAGCCAACATTCGCTGCAGCGCGGGCAGTTCAGTCGTTATGCCGTAAACATTGTCGAGCGTTTGCAGACCGCCGGGTACCAGGCTTATCTGGTGGGCGGCTGCGTGCGCGACCTGATGTTGCATATCACGCCTAAGGATTTCGACGTCGCCACCAGCGCAACGCCGGAACAAGTGCGTGCCGAGTTCCGCAATGCCCGAGTGATCGGTCGGCGTTTCAAACTGGTCCATGTTCATTTCGGCCGAGAAATCATTGAGGTCGCGACCTTTCGCGCCAATCATCCCCAAGATGATGAGGAAGAAGACAGCAATCAGTCTTCACGCAACGAAAGCGGACGCATCCTACGCGACAACGTCTACGGCACCCTTGAAGAGGATGCCCAACGTCGCGACTTCACGATCAATGCGCTTTATTACGACCCGGTCACCGAGCGCGTTCTCGATTACGCCAACGGCGTACACGACATCCGTAATCGTCTGATCCGCCTGATCGGTGATCCCGAGCAGCGCTATAAAGAAGACCCGGTGCGGATGCTGCGTGCGGTGCGTTTCGCTGCGAAGCTGGATTTCGGTATCGAAAAACACAGTGCTACGCCGATTCGGCAATTGGCGCCCATGCTGCGCGATATTCCTTCCGCACGCTTGTTTGAAGAAGTGCTGAAACTATTTTTGTCCGGCTATGCCGAATCGACGTTTGAGATGCTGGTCGATCTTGAACTGTTCGAGCCGTTGTTCCCCGCCAGCGCCAGGTCGCTGGAGATGAACCCGACCTACACCCACACGCTGATCAGTGAAGCGCTGGCCAATACCGACCTGCGTATTTCGCAGAACAAACCAGTCACGCCCGCCTTCCTGTTTGCCGCCATGCTCTGGCCCGCGCTGCCCGCTAAAGTCATTCGCTTGCAGGAACGCGGCATGCCGCCGATTCCAGCCATGCAAGAAGCTGCACACGAACTGATCGTCGAGCAATGCCAGCGGATCGCCATTCCAAAACGCTTCACCATGCCGATCCGTGAAATCTGGGACATGCAGGAACGTCTTCCACGCCGTACCGGAAAACGCGCCGACCTGCTGCTCGATAACCCACGTTTCCGTGCTGGCTACGACTTCCTGCTGCTGCGCGAAATAGCAGGCGAGGAAACCGAAGGCCTTGGCGATTGGTGGACCGACTACCAGGAAGGCAACGAAAGCGAGCGCCGCAACATGATTCGCGACTTGGGCAACAAGCCCGATGCGACCGGCGCTGCCCCGCGCAAACGCCGTCGCAGCAGCGGCAGCAAGCGTAAACGCAATGCTTGCGACGCACCGATCACCTCGGGCGACTGATCGTGGAACGCGTCTATGTCGGCTTGGGCAGCAATTTGTCTGACCCGGCAGAACAATTGCGCCATGCCATCAAGGCATTGGCGCAATTACCGTCTTGCGAATGGGCCGGCGTGTCGTCGTTCTATGCCAGCGATTCGCTGCTGCCCGGCCAGCCCCGCTTTACCAACGCCGTCGCCGCGCTAAATACAGCGCTTGAACCGCTGGCATTACTTGATGCATTGCAGGCTATCGAATTGGATCAAGGCCGAGAGCGCCATGAGCGTTGGGGCCCAAGAACGCTAGACCTGGACATCATTCTCTTTGGTGACCGGCTCATTGACGAGCCTCGGCTGAAAGTCCCTCACTACCACCTGCACGCTCGCGCTTTCGTCCTGTACCCCTTGGCAGAACTCGCCCCCCACCTGCAATTGGCCGATGGCCGCTCTCTTGATCAACTGCTAGCCGACTGCCCTTTCGTGGGTCTCGAACGCCTATAATCCCCCTCGGAGCCAACTTGTTGGCGAAGGTCCTTCGGACCTGATCGCAGCCTCCGGCAGCTTGTGTCTGCAGAAATCTATGCATCGCCAAAATCCGTGGGACCGAATTCATTCGGGAAGGCTTCAGTTTTGACACTCCGCAACCTCAAACCACACAAAAGTGCCACCCCGTTGGGTGAGCAACAGCGCGGCGTCGAAGACGGGGTGGCATCCCCCACAAAGGTTTGAACGATCAAAGATAGTTACCGCCTGAAACCCGCCAGCGGTAACAGATCCCACAAACGGTAACACCCGTAATTGACTTCACGCCCCCTCATCACGAAGATAGGCGTCCCGCTGCCGATCACTTGGCAAAAGGGCGCGAATCAGGCCTTTGCAAAACTCCGCATACGACGGTGTGCCTGTTTTTCCAGATGATCTCATGCGTTGCTCGCAGTAGTTTCACAGCGCCTGAACGAGGATTTTTTTCATGCCAGACATAACCCTGACGACCTTGCAAAGCCTCAAGCAGAAAGGTGAAAAAATCACCATGCTGACCTGCTATGACGCGACCTTTGCTCACGCTGTCAGCCAGGCCGGTGTCGAAATATTGCTGGTCGGCGACTCGCTGGGCATGGTTTTGCAAGGTCATGACAGTACGCTGCCCGTGACCAATGCCGAAATGGCCTACCACGTTGCCTGCGTCAAACGCGGCAACCAAGGCGCGCTGATCCTCGCCGACCTGCCGTTCATGGCCTACGCCACGCTCGAACAGACCTTTGCCAACAGCGCGCAATTGATGCAAGCCGGCGCACACATGGTCAAAGTCGAGGGTGCGGCCTGGCTGGCCGAATCGATCAAGCTCTTGGCCGAGCGCGGCATTCCGGTATGCGCTCACATGGGCCTGACCCCCCAATCAGTAAATATTCTCGGTGGCTATAAAGTGCAGGGCCGACAAGAAGCCCAAGCCCGGCAAATGCGCGCTGATGCCATCGCTCTGGAGCAAGCAGGTGTGGCGATGATCCTGCTCGAGTGTGTGCCCAGCGAATTGGCACAGGAAATCACCCAAGCGGTCAAAGTACCGGTGATTGGCATTGGTGCTGGTAGTGCGACCGACGGCCAAGTGCTGGTCCTGCACGACATGCTCGGGTTGGCCATCACTGGCCGCGTGCCCAAGTTCGTGAAGAACTTCATGTCGGGCCAGCCAGATATCCAGTCGGCGCTACAGGCATATGTCGCCGCAGTTAAAGATGTGAGTTTCCCGGCAATAGAACACGGATTTTCCGCATGAACACAGTAAAAACCGTCCGCGAGCTACGCGCTGCGGTCGCTCGGGCACGCAGCGAGGGCAAACGTGTCGGCCTGGTCCCGACCATGGGCAACTTGCACAGTGGTCACGCCGCACTGGTCCTAAAGGCCGCTCAACGCACCGACTTCGTGGTGGCGAGCATTTTCGTCAACCCGCTGCAATTTGGCCCGAACGAAGACTTGGCGACTTACCCCAGAACCTTGCCTGCCGATCAGGAAACCCTGTTGCAAGCCGGCTGCCATCTGCTGTTCACGCCCTCGGTGGATGAAATGTATCCCCATGGCATGGACAACCAAACCCGAGTTAGCGTCCCGCACCTGTCTGAAGGCTTGTGCGGCGGCAGCCGTCCCGGTCATTTCGAAGGCGTGGCCACTGTCGTCAGCAAGCTGTTCAATATGGTTCAGCCTGATCTGGCAGTGTTCGGCCAAAAAGATTTTCAGCAACTGGCGGTCATCAAAGCGCTGGTTCGCGACCTGAACATGCCCATCCAGATCATTGGCGAACCCACGGTACGCGCCGCCGATGGCCTGGCGCTGTCTTCACGCAATATCTACCTCAGTGAGGAGCAGCGGGCGGCAGCACCCGCGTTGTACAGCGCCATCAAGCTAATCGCCGACCGCATTCAGAACGGCGAAAAGGATCTTGAACGCTTGCTCGCAGAAGGACGGGCACTCCTTGAGGCCGCCCATTTCCGCACTGACTATCTGGACGTTCGCGAAGCGACGACCTTGCGCCCCGCCGCTGCCGACGATCAGGATTTAGTGATCATGGCCGCCGCGTACCAAGGCTCCACCCGACTGATCGACAATTTGCACCTGACCAAGGAATAAACATGCACGCAATCATGCTCAAGGCCAAGCTACACCGTGCCGAGGTTACGCATGCAGTTCTCGACTACGAAGGCTCTTGCGCCATAGACGGCGAATGGCTCGACCTTGCCGGGATTCGTGAGTACGAACAAATCCAGATCTACAACATCGACAATGGCGAGCGCTTCACCACCTATGCTATTCGGGGTGAAGAAGGCTCGCGGATGATTTCAGTCAACGGCGCCGCAGCACATAAAGCGAACGTGGGGGATCGGGTCATCATTGCGGCCTATGCTCATTACAGCGAAGCCGAGTTACTCACGTTCAAGCCGCGCATGCTGTACATGGCCCCCGGGAATGAACTTAGCCACACCAGTAATGCCATACCCGTACAGGTAGCCTAATATTTTTTTCGCATCAGCACAGATAACGACTCACTGGAAAGCCCGGCAACAGATGTGCGAAATAGTACCGAGCAAAGGTCAGGCAAGGCGCAGACAAGCGAGCAGACTGGGATTAGTGTTCGGCTGCCTGGATGCGATTAATGATCATGCTTCGATTATTCATACACCGTCCGGGCTTTTTTAGTGGCCAAAAGGCAGTTCAAGTACAAGGAAACCCGCAGCGATGGCGTACTACCGCACTCCTCTCGACGTGACCACCCGACCCGCCTGGCAGGCGCTGACCCAACACCGCAAAGCCATGCAGGATTTCAGCATGCGCGAAGCGTTCAGCACAGACCCCCAGCGTTTCAATGAATTCACCCTTAGTAGCTGTGGGCTGTTCCTCGATTACTCGAAAAACCTGATCACGCCTGAAACCCGCGATTTGCTGGTGAACTTGGCCAACGAAGTCGATCTCAAGGGCGCGATCAAAGCGCTGTTCGACGGCGAAATCGTTAACGCCTCCGAAGGTCGTCCAGCCTTACACACCGCACTGCGCCGCCCTGTTGGCGACAAGTTGTCGGTGAATGGCGTCAATGTGATGCCCGAAGTCCACAAAGTCCTTAATCAGATCACCGATCTGGTGGGCCGAATCCACGACGGTTTGTGGCGCGGCTACTCCGAGAAACCGATCACTGACGTAGTGAACATCGGTATCGGTGGATCGTTCCTCGGCCCTGAGTTGGTGTCCGAAGCGCTGTTGTCCTACGCGCAAAAAGGCGTGCGCTGCCATTATTTAGCCAACATCGACGGCAGTGAGTTCCATGAACTGACGATGAAGCTTCGCGCCGAGACCACGCTTTTCATCGTGTCATCCAAATCGTTCAATACTCTGGAAACCCTGAAAAACGCCCAAGCCGCTCGAGCCTGGTACTTGGCGCAAGGTGGCTCAGAGGCTGAGCTATATCGCCACTTCATCGCGGTTTCCAGCAACAACGCTGCCGCCGTCGCCTTCGGTATTCGAGAAGAAAACATCTTTCCGATGTGGGATTGGGTCGGCGGTCGTTACTCGCTCTGGTCAGCCATCGGCTTGCCGATTGCATTGGCCATCGGTATGTCCAACTTTAAGGAGCTGCTGTCTGGCGCCTCGTCCATGGACCAGCATTTCCAAAGCGCGCCGTTTGAACAGAACATGCCGGTGCTGCTGGGTCTGCTGGGCGTTTGGTACGGTAACTTCTGGGGCGCAAAAAGCCACGCGATCCTGCCGTACGACCACTACCTGCGTAATATCACCAAGCATCTGCAACAGCTGGACATGGAATCAAACGGCAAAAGCGTGCGCCAGGACGGTACCCCGGTGTCCACCGACACGGGCCCGGTTATCTGGGGCGGCGTCGGCTGCAACGGTCAGCACGCTTACCACCAGTTGCTGCACCAAGGCACCCAGATGATTCCGGCTGACTTCATCGTGCCGATTGTCAGCTTTAACCCGGTTGCCGATCACCACCAGTGGCTGTACGCCAACTGCCTGTCGCAAAGCCAGGCATTGATGATGGGCAAAACCCACGCCGAAGCTGAAGCCGAGCTGCGCGAAAAAGGCATGTCCGAAGAAGACGTGCAGAAACTTGCGCCGCACAAAGTGATTCCGGGCAACCGTCCAAGCAACACGCTGGTGGTTGAACGCATCAGCCCCCGTCGTCTGGGCGCCTTGGTGGCGATGTACGAACACAAGGTGTTCGTACAGAGCGTCATTTGGGGCATCAACGCCTTTGACCAATGGGGCGTTGAGTTGGGCAAGGAACTGGGTAAAGGCGTCTACAACCGCCTGACCGGTGCCATCGAGGAGCCCGCTGACGATGCATCGACCCAAGGCCTGATCAATTATTTCCGTGGTCGTCACCGCGGCTGATCTTTCGCATTCATCACACAACCCGCCCCTCGTCAGAGCGGCGGGTTTTTGCTGCTTGGTGCATCGCTAAGGGTGTGCCGTGCCCCTTGAACCCACTCACACCAAAGCGCACCCTGAGGAAATGTAAGGCTAATAAGAATTAGGATGTGCCCATGTTCGATATCAGCAAATTCCCTGTCGCCGATGCCGTGCGCACTGCCGCGCAGCTCAGCGAAGACGACTATCAGACGCTGTATCAACAATCGGTCGATCATCCGGATGCGTTCTGGGCGGAACAGGCCAAGCGCTTTCTTGACTGGTCAAAACCCTGGCAACAGGTGCATCAGGCGGACATAAAAACCGGAGAAGCCAGTTGGTTCAAGGGCGGCGAACTGAACGTCAGCTATAACTGCATCGACCGCCATCTTAAAGACCAAAGCGAGCAGATTGCGATCATCTGGGAAGGCGATAACCCTTCCGAATCCGCTGAAATCACCTACAAAAAATTGCACAACAACGTCGGGCGTCTGGCCAATGTGCTTAAAGGCCGTGGCGTGAAAAAGGGTGATCGGGTGTGTATTTACATGCCCATGATCCCCGAGGCTGCCTATGCGATGCTGGCCTGCGCGCGCATCGGCGCCGTGCATTCGGTAGTGTTTGGTGGTTTTTCACCGGATGCGCTGCGTGATCGCATCCTGGATGCTGATTGCCGTGTGGTGATCACCGCGGATGAAGGCGTGCGCGGCGGCAAATACATTGCGCTTAAAGAGAACGTCGATGCTGCGCTGCAAAGCTGTCCAGACGTGCATACCGTGCTGGTGGTCGAGCGCACTCAGGGGGAAATTGACTGGGTGACCGGCCGTGACATCTGGTATCACGAAGCCGTTAGCGGCATCAGCAACGACTGCCCACCTGAGCCGATGGACGCTGAAGATCCACTGTTCATCCTCTACACCTCCGGCAGTACCGGCAAACCCAAAGGCGTATTGCACACCACTGGCGGCTATTTGTTGCAAGCGGCGATGACGTTCCAGCATGTATTTGACTACCGCGACGGTGAAGTCTTCTGGTGCACCGCCGACGTCGGTTGGGTCACCGGCCACAGCTACAGTGTTTACGGCCCGCTGGCGAACGGCGCGACCACGCTCATTTTCGAAGGTGTGCCTAACTTTCCAGACGCCTCGCGCTTCTGGCAGGTCATCGATAAGCATCACGTCAATATTTTCTACACCGCGCCCACCGCCCTGCGCGCCCTGATGCGTGAGGGCCCAGCAGCGTTGCAAACGACATCGCGTGACAGCCTGCGCCTGCTTGGCAGTGTCGGTGAACCCATTAACCCGGAAGCTTGGGAATGGTATTTCCATAAAGTCGGCAAAGAGCGCTGCCCCATCATCGATACGTGGTGGCAGACCGAAACCGGCGGCATCATGCTCACCCCCTTGATCAGCGCTCAACACGTTAAACCCGGCTGCGCCACACGCCCGATGTTTGGCGTACAACCGGTGCTACTGGATGAACAAGGCAAGGAAATCAGTGGCGCTGGCAGCGGTCTTTTAGCCATCAAGGCCAGTTGGCCGGGGCAGATTCGAAGTATTTATGGCGACCGCCAGCGCATGGTTGAAACCTATTTCAAACCCTACCCCGGTTACTACTTCACCGGCGACGGCGCACGCCGCGATGAAGACGGTGATTACTGGATCACCGGACGTGTGGACGATGTAATCAACGTGTCGGGACACCGCATTGGCACGGCGGAAGTTGAAAGCGCTCTGTTGTTGCACGACAGCATCGCCGAGGCAGCAGTAGTCGGCTATCCCCACGACGTGAAAGGCATGGGCATTTACGCGTTCGTCACGCCCATGGATGGGGTTGAGGCTGATGACGCGTTGAAGAAACAACTGCTGGCGCATGTCACCAAAGAAATCGGCAGCTTTGCCAAACCCGAATTGATCCAATGGGCACCGGCACTGCCGAAAACCCGTTCGGGTAAAATCATGCGTCGCATCTTGCGCAAGATCGCCTGTAACGAACTGGACAGTTTGGGCGATACTTCGACGTTGGCCGACCCGAGCGTGGTTGAAGGCCTGATTGATAAACGCCTGAACCGTTGAGCCTGCCGAACCCATGGAATTCATACGTAGCCGTATCGAAACACAAGTCATGAGCCTGACCGGATTGTCCCTTGGCCAACTGGACCTGGAAAACCCAAAAGGTGATCCGGGCTTATTTGGCCCCCAGGCCATTTGCTGGCAAGTGCATGCCGACTTCAGCAGCATGCTGATCGGTGGCATCAGCGCGTTATTGCTGCAAGCGCTGCACCCACTGGCCCTGGCCGGGGTCTGGGATCACTCGACTTTTCGCCACGACATGATGGGCCGCCTGCGTCGGACCGGGCAATTTATTGCCGGTACCACGTTCGGCTCGACTCAGGACGCCAACTGGCTGATCGAGAAGGTGCGCACTATTCACCTGCAAGTGACCGGCACCGCCCCGGATGGCCGGCCGTATGCGGCCAGTGACCCGGACCTGCTGACATGGGTGCATGTCGCCGAAGTCAGCAGCTTCCTGGGTGCTCATCTGCGCTACTGCAATCCGGATCTTTCCGTCGTCGATCAGGACCGTTACTACGCCGAAGTTGCAATCATTGCCGAACGGCTCGGAGCGCGCGACGTACCACGCTCGTCCCAAGCGGTTGCTGATTACCTGGAACGAATGCGCCCCCAGTTGTTATGCGATGAGCGCAGCCTGGAGGTGTTAAGCCGGTTATTAGCCGCGCCCGCACCGAGTAGACTGGCCAAGCCGTTTGGCGCATTGATGATGCAAGCCGGCATTGAGTTGTTACCGCTCTGGGCCTGCAGTTTGTTTGGCTTGAGCCAACATCCGCTGCAGCGCTCGATGATTCGCGCCGGCGTTAAACGCAGTTCACCAGTGTTGCGCTGGGCAATGCGTAACGGTTCGGTTCATCGCGCCCATCGCCGAATGGGCCTGGCTTACAAATAGGCGAAGAGAAGCCGTCGTTGGAACCCACCCGGCGATGTGTGACACCATATGCCGCCGTTGTCACCGCTACTGCTACTGCCGCAGCGAATCGGGCCGAACATACCTGGCCCGACGCACATTTATTAATTGTGAGGACCTGCCATGCAAGACGTCGTAATTGTTGCCGCTACCCGTACCGCAGTCGGTGCATTTCAGGGGGCTCTGGCAAATATTTCCGCAGTCGATCTAGGCGCTGCCGTCATTCGTCAACTGCTGGCACAAACCGGCCTTGATCCGGCTGAAGTCGATGAAGTGATCATGGGCCACGTATTGACCGCTGGTGCAGGACAGAACCCTGCCCGTCAATCAGCAATCAAGGCAGGCCTTCCCTTCGCCGTTCCCGCCATGACGCTGAACAAGGTCTGCGGCTCGGGCTTGAAAGCGTTGCATTTGGCAACCCAGGCCATTCGCTGTGGCGACGCCGACGTCATCATCGCTGGCGGCCAGGAAAACATGAGCTTGTCTAACTATGTAATGCCCGGCGCACGTACCGGTCTGCGCATGGGCAACAGCACCTTGATCGACACCATGATCAGCGATGGTCTGTGGGATGCATTCAATGACTACCACATGGGTATCACCGCCGAAAACCTGGCCGACAAGTACAGCATCACTCGCGAAGCACAAGACGCGTTCTCGGCTGCTTCGCAGCAGAAAGCCGTAGCGGCCATCGAAGCCGGGCGTTTTGTCGATGAAATCACCCCGATTCTGATTCCTCAGCGCAAAGGCGACCCGGTGTCGTTTGCCACAGACGAGCAGCCACGCGCTGGCACCACGGCCGAATCCTTGGGCAAACTCAAGCCTGCGTTCAAAAAAGACGGCACCGTGACCGCGGGCAATGCTTCGTCGCTGAATGACGGCGCCGCTGCGGTGATTTTGATGAGCGCCGCCAAGGCTGAAAAACTTGGGCTGCCGGTACTCGCACGCATCGCGGCATACGCCAACGCGGGCGTCGACCCAGCAATCATGGGCATCGGCCCTGTGAGCGCCACCCGCCGCTGCCTCGCAAAAGCCGGCTGGTCGATTGACCAACTGGACCTCATCGAAGCCAACGAAGCCTTCGCCGCTCAATCACTGTCGGTGGCCAAAGAGTTGGGCTGGGACATGAATAAAGTCAACGTCAACGGCGGCGCCATCGCGTTGGGCCACCCTATTGGCGCGTCAGGCTGCCGGGTGCTGGTGACCTTGCTCCACGAGATGATCAAACGCGACGCCAAAAAAGGCTTGGCAACCCTGTGCATCGGCGGCGGCCAAGGCGTGGCATTGGCGTTGTCTCGCTGACAGATCACCTGTAGGAACCAACTTGTTGGCGAAGGTCGCCGCGCGGTGTATCCGGCATGCCGCCTCGCAAACAAGTTGGCGCTTACGAATGCGCAGGCATGACCTGATGCACCGCTCTGTTGCTTAACTGTTAAACTGCCGCGCCCATTTCCAACCAAGGCGCGGTGCATGTCTTCCTTGAATCAGGCGCTCAGCGTCGCCCTCGATAACCGTCAGTCATTGCTCGCCGAGCTGCATGAGCAAGGCACGGATTGTTATCGCCTGTTTCACGGCAGCCAAGAAGGCGCCAGCGGCCTGACCATCGACCGTTATGGCCCGCAATTGCTGGTGCAAAGTTTCCACAACGCGCTCGAACACGACGAGTTGTTAGCGCTGCATGCCGCCGTCAATGCACGCCTGGGAATCGATACGCAATTGGTCTACAACGACCGCTCACACGGTAACTCACGCATCGACCGCAACGACGCTGTCTACACGGCAGACCAAGCGGCGCTTGGTGATTTGATTGGCCATGAGTGGGGATTGAACTACCGCGTGCGCGGGCGACACGCCGGTCAAGATCCGCTGTTGTTTCTCGACTTGCGTAACACCCGGGGCTGGATCAAACAGCACAGTGCCGGAAAAACCGTACTCAACCTGTTTTCCTACACCTGTGGCGTCGGCCTGAGTGCCGCTGCGGGAGGTGCACGAGAAGTCAGCAATCTGGATTTTGCAGAGGGTAACCTGGCAGTCGGCCGGGAAAACGGCCTGCTGAACCCCGAACTTAAACCGATGAAGTTCGTGCAATCCGACTATTTTCCGGCCATTCGTCAACTGGCAGGGCTACCCATCGCCCCGCGTCGTGGAAACAAGCTGCCGGACTATCCGCGTCTTGAGCAGCGGCAATACGACCTGGTGTTTCTCGATCCGCCCGCCTGGGCGAAAAGTGCGTTTGGCACCGTGGACTTGCTCCGCGACTACCAAAGTCTGCTCAAGCCTGCCGTGCTCACCACCGCCCCTAACGGGATTCTGATTTGCTGCAACAACCTTGCGAAAGTCAGCATGGAGGATTGGCGCGAACAGGTTCTACGCTGTGCCACTAAAGTCGGGCGCCCGGTACGCGAGTGGCAGGTGATGACCCCGGGCAGTGACTTTCCGTCCATGGACCAGCAGCCACCCCTCAAAACACTAATTTTGCAGTTTTAAATAAAACGCAGCTTGGGACGTTTCCTACAACAGACGAGGCCGTTTCTTCGGAACCAGTTTCGCGTGCCATACTCAAAGGACCTCCGATAGAGAGACGACGCCTCACATGTCCAAAGGATTGATTCGCGCCATTGGCGCCTTGCTGACCGTCATCGCACTTTACAGCGTACTGGGCTTTCTGATTTTGCCCGGCATCGCACTGCGTATCGTCAACCAACAACTGGCCAATTACTCAACGGTTCCGGCAAAGCTTGATCGGCTGGAACTTAACCCCTTCAGCCTGGAAGTTACCCTCTGGGGCCTGAACATTGGTACGCCGGGTCTGGAACAAATTGGCTTCGAGCGCCTGTACGCCAACCTGCAAATCGACAGTTTATGGACTCGCGCCCTGCATTTGGAGGCCATTGAGCTGGATAAACCCAAGACTGAGCTGCGGTTCGGCAAAGATGGAACGCTGAATCTGGCACAGTTGTTCAAGCTGCCGCCAACTGAGCCCGCCAAAGACCAACCGTCCAGCAAGCCGTTCCCGATGCGCATCGATCAAATAAAACTGGCCGGGGGCTATGTTCACTTCCAGGACCTGCGCCCCAGCGAACCGATTGAATTTTTGTACGACGCGCTCAACTTTGAATTGAAGAACCTCAGCACCCTGCCCGAAGACGATGCCGACATGACCTTAGTCGCGGCAGGCCCCGAAGGCGGCCAGATTGATTGGGTTGGACGTATCAGCCTGGTTCCGATTACCTCTGAAGGCAAACTCAAAGTCACTGACGGCAAGATGAAAGTCTGGTGGCCGTATGTACGCGACGCCCTGCCGCTGGAACTAAAGGATGGCGTTCTCAACTTCAGCACCGATTACACGCTGAGCTTGGCCAAAGGAACGGAATTGTTGTTAAGCAACACCGCGTTGAGTGTTGCGCCTCTTGCCATAGACACGCCTGACGGTCGGCCGCTGGTGCGCCTTGACCGCCTCGATGTCAGCGAAACCTCTATCGACTTGGCTAAACAGTTAGTCACGGTTGGCAAGATCCGCAGCAATAAACTGGAAACCTGGGCCGCTCGCGAAGCCGATGGCCAGCTCGACTGGCAGAAGCTGTTCGCCAGCCAGCCAAAAACACCGGCCCCCGCAGCTTTAAAGGCGCCAGCAGCGGCTGCAGGCAATGCTCCAGAAGTAGCGGCACAACCTATTGCGCCGAGCAAACCGTGGCAGGTGCTGTTACGTGATGTGCAACTGCGCGACTACCACATCCATCTGGCGGACCGAGTTCCAAAGGAACCAGTGGCATTGGAAGTAGGTCCGCTAAATCTGGATCTGCAGAACTTCGACAGCCTTAACAAGTCACCTTTTACGCTTAAACTCGACACTGGGTTGGGCAAACAGGGCCACATTACAGCGGCTGGCGGCGTCAATCTGAGCCCGGTCAGTGCCAAACTGCAAGTCAGCACCAAAGACATCGACCTGCGCCTGGCGCAGTCCTATATCACTCCATATATCCGCCTGGAATTGCGCAGCGGAATGCTTGGCAGTGATTTGGCAGTCAACCTGAAAAGCACAGAACCCCTGGCCCTCGGGATCACCGGCAAAGCGCAAATCGACCAACTGCACACACTCGACACCATCAAGCAGCGCGACTTTCTCAAATGGCAGCAGCTGGGTCTTGAAGGTGTGGACTTCGAACTCGGTGATCACCTGACGATAGCCAAAGTGAATCTGGTGCAACCTTACGCGCGGTTCATCATCAACGATGACCACACCACCAACATAGATGACCTGCTGATCAAACAGCCTGCTGACAGCAACAAACCCGCCGCAAAAGCCTCGGCAACCGTTGCTGCTAAAGGTCCCAACCCGATGGGTATTCGCATCGGTGAAGTGAGTATCAATGACGGTTCAGCCAACTTCGCCGACCTCAGTCTCACACCCAACTTCGCCACAGCGATTCAGCAGCTCAACGGTAAGATTGGCACCCTGGATAATCGTCAGCCAAAACCTGCAACCGTCGATATTAACGGCAAGGTTGACCGCTACGCACCCGTCACAATCAAGGGCAGTCTGAATCCCTTCGATCCATTGGCAAGCCTAGACATTGCCACCAGTTTCAAGCGCGTAGAACTGACCACCCTGACGCCGTACTCAGGGAAGTTCGCAGGTTTCCGCATCCGCAAGGGCAGACTTAATCTCGACCTGCATTACATGATCACCAAAGGCCAGCTCAAAGCCGAAAACAAAGTGGTGGTCGAAGAACTGCAACTGGGTGAAAAAGTCGACAGCCCGAATGCAGTCGATCTACCCATTCGTTTGGCCATCGCCCTGCTCAAGGACACCGACGGCAAGATTTCCATTGAGCTTCCGATTTCCGGTGACCTGAACAGCCCGCAATTCAGCGTGATGCCGATTGTTTGGCAAACCTTGCGAAATCTGGTTTTGCGCGCCGCTCAGGCGCCCTTCAAATTCATTGGTGGGTTAATCAGCGGCGGCGACTCTCAAGACCTCGGCACTGTGGCGTTCGCGCCGGGTGCCACCGACCTGAGCCCCGACGCGCAATCCGCGCTAAACAAGCTTGCAGGGGCCTTGAAAGAGCGCCCGACGCTGCGTTTAGAGATCGAGGGCACCAGCGCAGAAAGCAGCGACGGTCCATTGATTGCCGAGCAGCGTCTTCAGCGCGAGTACCAAAGCACCTATTACAAGATTCTTCAGCGACGTGGAGATAAAGTTCCTGCGCAGGCGTCATTGCTGCCCGTGCCGGAAAACGAAAAACCGCCGATGCTGGAAGCGATCTACCGGGACCACTTGAAACAGCAACCGCCGGCCGAGTGGGCCGAGCAGGGCAAAGAAGACCGCGCCGCGAAAATGCATGATGCGGTGATCAAATCCTGGAGCTCCAATACGGTGCTACTGCGGCAGTTGGGTCAAGCGCGCGCCAGCAGCATCAAGGATTACCTGGTCGACAAGGCGAAGCTGACGGACGAGCGGATTTTCTTTGTGGATGCGAGTTTGGGTAAAGCTGAAGCGGATGGTCGGGTAGTCAGTCAACTGCATTTGGATAGCGAATAAACCATGCGAGTAAGTCGTTTTTTGTTTCTGATAGTGGCCGGATTGACCCATCAAGCGCAGGCAGACAGCCTGCGCTGTGGGAGCCAGTTGATAAGCTCCGGGGATCACGAATTTGAAGTGCAACAGAAATGCGGCGAACCCGCCGCTCGTAACCTGATCGGCTATTTACACAGCCCCAACCGGCGCGAAGAAGTGCAGATTGATGAGTGGATCTACGGCCCCACCAACGGCATGTATCAGTACCTTCGTTTTGAAGGCGGACGCCTGATTGGAATCAACAGCAAGCGCGGCAATTGACTCGCGTCTCTTTATTCCGTCTTAAATAGAACAGGCCCCGGCGCGAACGTCGGGGCCTGTAACAACCCTATCTCTAAGGCTTGGCATAAACCTTCAATGCATCAGCTGATACCTTCCTTCGCTATCAACTGACGTTACCGATGGTAGTAGCGAGCGTGTTACTGAGCCTTAAGGCCTGCAGCGGACACAGCTTTAACACCTTTGATTTTCTTGGTGATGGCAACAGCCATGTCTTTCTGGGACTGAGTGATTGCTACAGTTGACGACAGGGAAACCACGCCTTTGTTGGTTTCTACCTTAATGTCAGTGCCTGGAATGCCTTTTTCAGTGACCAGATCGGATTTGACCTTGGTGGTGATCCAAGTGTCGGAAGTTGCGCCTTCTGCCGTAGTCATCGTGCTAGCAGCAACCACCATTGGAGCCTGGGTAGTTGTAGTTTGAGCGAAAGCCGAGTTAGCCATGGTGAATGTAAGGGCAGTGGCAGCAGCGGCGGCAATAGCGAACTTATTCATATTCATACGAGTCACTCCTGTTTTTCTCAGAATCTGCGCCCGTTTCGTTGGCCGCAGGGTTACAGGTGGTATCGCAAGCGCTGTGCCATTTTTCAATATAAAAAAAACCTTTGAAAAACATGTAGTTGTACAACAATGTTAACGCTGGATTCGTGCAAATTGCACGTTCACTGTGTCGCTTGCGTGCAGGATGCATGTTTTCGTTAGCTGAAATATTGGCTGAAACCATAACGTCCTAAAAACACTCAAAAATTAGCGCCCAGTTTCCGTTGCAGCTAATGGCGCTGCCGCTGACAGTAGCAGCGAAATGCACAACCCCGTTTCCCGGGCCACATCAGAGAAGCCGAGCTCTACGTCAGCACCTATCCGCTGCGCGATGGCGCTGACGATAGAAAGACCTAAACCTGATCCCACTTGGTCGCTTCCAAGCGTGCGATAAAACGGGTCGAACACCCTAAGCCTTTCGTTAACTGAAATCCCTGGGCCCGAATCCTTGATTTGCAATCGCGCGCGCTGCCCCTCAACGGCAACTGATAGGTCGACTCGTCCCTCGTTGGGCGTATAGCGGATGGCGTTATCGACCAAATTTTTGATCACGGTGATCAGATCGAATTCGTGAACCAAAACCCACACGTCTAGATCTCCCTCCACGCCAATATCAATATGCTTGGCCTCAGCCAAAGGAAGCAGGTCTTCCAAAACATGCCGATATACACCTAGTACAGAAACCGCTGACCTTGGCAGGTCCAGCGCGGTTTGAGCTTTGGCTAAGGTCAGGAGCTGATCGAGAAGGTTCCGGCTACGCTCAATGCCTCGTCGCAACAATACCAATCGGGCTTGCGCCTGCGAGGACATGTCAGCCTCAGCCAAGCGCTCAGCCTGCAACGAAAGGGCCGTCAGTGGCGACCGCAGCTCATGCGCCGCATCCGCGACAAAGCGCCGCTGAGTGTCCATTGATTGCTCAACGCGGTTAAGCAGGCGATTAATTGCGACGACAAAGGGACGAATCTCTGCCGGTAGATGACTTTCCTTCACCGGATGTAACTCCTGCTCTGCGCGCTGATCGATCTCAACGGACAAGGCAGTAATCGGAAGAAAAATCTTACGCACAAGGTCGGCGACTACCAAGAGCAGGATCGGCACCAGAATCAGCAGTGGTATGACGGAACGCAACGCGCTGTCGCGTGCGATTTCATCGCGAACACTTGCTTCCTGCGCCAAGGCAATTCGCCGCTTACTGGCCATTGTTTTAACGAGTACCCGGAACGGTTCGCCACCCACATCAAGGGTATGCAAACCATCCGACAACGTAGTGGGCAGGGGTAATGGTGCATACTCGTCGTTTCCCAGAGCCTTGCCATCGCCATCCGCGAGGTACTGAACGATAACGCGGAACTCAGCATCATCGTCTTGGGCCTGACTGTCTTTACTGAAACCTATTATTGGAAGGTGCTGACGGTCGTAGATCGACGCAACCTGCCGTAACACATCATCCTGCAGCTCGTTGGCTTCGTCGAACGCGGACATAAATGAAAAAATGCCGGCTGCAATGGCCACGACAAGAATCGCCAACGCCAATGAAAAAGAAAGCCTGAGCTGAATCGACTCGCTCATGCGTTTTTTGAAACCATCCATCCTACCCCCCTGACGTTTTTGATCGCGTCGCTCCCCAGTTTGCGACGCAGGGCGTGGATCAGAAACTCTACCGCATTGCTTTCAACTTCTTCTCCCCAACCGTAGATGCGGTCTTCGAGATCGCTGCGAGAAAGAATCGCACCCGGCCGCACTAATAGCGCGTGCAGCAAGGCGAATTCACGATTGGAAAGCTGCACCGGGGTACCATTGTTGACCACGGACTCGCGTGTAGCAGGGTCAAGTGACAGCATACCGTTGCTGAGTAATGGAATCGCGCTCCCGCCTTTGCGCCTAAGCACCGCACGCATGCGCGCAAGCAACTCGGCCATCTCGAATGGTTTGAGCACATAATCATCAGCGCCGCCGTCCAGACCGCGCAACCGATCATCAAGGCCGTCCCGTGCGGTGATAATCAGCAACGGCACCGGATTGTCGCTAGCGCGGATGCTACGCAATACTTCCAACCCATCCTTGCCGGGTAGCCCGAGGTCGAGCAGCACCAAATCGTAGTGTTCGCTGCCGAGTGTCGTCAGTGCGGCGTGACCATTTTTTACCCAGTCCGCCGCGTAGGACGAATCCCTTAGGGCAGCCTGAATGGTTTCTCCAATCATGACGTCATCTTCGACCAGCAATACCCGCATGTCCGCAGTTCTCTTTACAAACGAGCCTGATAATAGATCCCTGCGCCTTACTGCGCAGCAACTACGATCCCTTTAGAAGCTAAACCCTATCGTGAGAGCCCCTAGAGGTAAGTCCGATCAATCAGCTCGTCAATACGGTATTTACAGGCCATCGAATTTTTTCAACAAATCTGTCATGGCTGCTTTGCAATCGGCTTGGTTGGGGATGCCGGTGCGCAGTGCCTCGATAGATCGATCAATGGCCTTGTCGATCATATGCCAGTCGTCCGCGGCGCGAGGCTTCAGGCCCGCTTCTGCAGAGTCCCAAGCGAGCTCCAAATCCTTGATGCGCGATTTGGCAGCAGGCAAATCGCCCTTGTCTACGATGGCCGCGACATCGGCGGCGATACTGCGAAAAGCTGACAAATCACCCAGTTTGGAAGATGACTTAGTTTGGCCGGCTAATGACGTCTGGGTCGATGGCGCCGCAGGTACGGCGCTTAACTTGGTTTTGTCGTCGGGTTTCGAGCACCCGGCGGCAAGCGTTAGCAGCGCAATGGCTGAAGCAATCGAGGCTGAACGTATTAGCGAATGAAAACGATGCATGATTTTTCCTTGGATTATTAAGTGGGTTATTTCGTGATCTGTGCAGAGGTACGGCTGCCAACGGTGATTTGCGCCACCGCCACCAGGATTACAATCACGGTCAAGAAGAGGGCGCTGGTCCACATAGCGCCCATGCCGAAACCGCCATAGGTTTTGGCTTGGGTCAGCAGATCGCCCAGGGATGCGCCAAAAGGTCGAGTCAGGATGTAGCCGATCCAGAAGGTCAAGACAGCGTTGCCGCCAAGGCGCCAGGCGATGTAGCTGAGCGCAATCAAAGCACCGAAAATCATCGCTCCTAACGTGAACCCGAGGCCCAGCGCTTCAGTCGCCAGATCACCCGCTGCGGTGCCCAATGCGAAGGTGCAAAGGATGGTCGCCCAGTAAAATAACTCTCTACGGAGCGTGGATATCTCGTGGATGGACAGGGTTCGTTCGACTTGATACCAGACCGCAAATATCACCGCCAATGTCACGGCAAACACCCCGGTGCTGACATACAAACTCACGCCCAGGCCATCGGTAAGCAGGTCGGTGATCTGCGTGCCCACCACACTGACCAACACCACCGTTAGCCAGTAAGTCCAGGGCGTATGACGGCGTGTGCGCAGTTGCAGAACCAGGGCGATGGTTAACAGTGCGCCCATCACCCAGCTTGTCAGCCCCTGCCCCCATCCGGCATCGACAGCCAGGTAATCGGCGCCGGTTTCACCGACAGTGGTCGACATGATCTTTATGATCCAGAAAGCTAGGGTGACTTCGGGAACCTTGTTTAACCAGTTTGATATCGAAGGTATTGTCTGGGCGGTCATTGGCTTTAGCTCCTGACGATGCGAGTAGGTCATGCAGCAAGTCTGACCGACGAAACTTAGGCCACCCATAGGAACGTGAGACCAAAAAAAAACCGCTTCCTCAAGAGAGGAAACGGTTTTCTTAAACTGAACCAGAGGCCGGCTTTAGCAACCGGCCCTTAGTCCATATTTAGCGTAGGGCTAATTACACACCGGACGCTTTTGCTGCTGCTACGTCTTTGATCGACAGCTTGATACGGCCGCGGTTATCGACGTCCAGTACCAGTACTTCGACTTCCTGACCTTCTTGCAGAACGTCGGTCACTTTCTCAACGCGAGCATCGCTCAGCATGGAGATGTGAACCAGACCGTCTTTACCAGGCAGGATGTTGACGAATGCACCGAAGTCGACAATGCGCTCAACCTTACCGATGTAGATTTTGCCGATTTCCGCTTCAGCAGTGATGCCCAGAACGCGTTGACGTGCTGCTTCAGCCGCTTCTTTGGTTTCGCCGAAAATCTTGATGGTGCCATCGTCTTCGATGTCGATCGAAGCTTTGGTTTCTTCACAGATCGCACGGATAGTCGCACCGCCTTTACCGATAACATCACGGATTTTGTCGGTGTCGATTTTCATCGCGATCATGGTCGGTGCGTTTTCCGACAACTCGGTACGCGAACCGGCAAGAATCTTGTTCATCTGACCAAGGATGTTCAGGCGCGCTTCCAGGGCTTGGCCCAGAGCGATTTCCATGATTTCTTCGGTGATGCCTTTGATCTTGATGTCCATCTGCAGCGCGGTGACACCTTTAGCGGTACCGGCTACTTTGAAGTCCATGTCGCCCAAGTGATCTTCGTCACCGAGGATGTCGGTCAGGATGGCGAACTTCTCGCCTTCTTTAACCAGACCCATGGCAATACCGGCCACCGGTGCTTTCATCGGTACGCCAGCGTCCATCAATGCCAGGGAAGCACCGCACACCGACGCCATGGAGCTGGAGCCGTTGGATTCGGTGATTTCCGACACAATACGGATGGTGTAAGGGAACACGTCCGCAGCAGGCAACATCGCCTGTACGCTGCGACGAGCCAAACGACCGTGACCGATTTCGCGACGACCAGCACCACCCATGCGACCACATTCACCTACCGAGAACGGAGGGAAGTTGTAGTGCAGCATGAACGGGTCTTTGCGTTCGCCTTCCAGGGTGTCGAGCAGCTGTGCGTCCCGAGCGGTGCCCAGGGTCGCTACGACCAGCGCCTGAGTTTCGCCGCGGGTGAACAGCGCCGAACCGTGAGTCTTCGGCAAAACACCGACTTCGATGTTCAAAGGACGCACGGTGCGAGTGTCACGGCCGTCGATACGTGGCTTACCGTTTACGATGTTCTCGCGCACGGTGCGGTATTCGATTTCGCCGAAGGCTGCTTTGACTTCGCCAGCAGAAGGCTGGCCTTCTGCACCGGAAAGCTTGGCAACAATCTGGTCGCGCAACTCGCCCAGACGAGCATAACGCTCGTGCTTGACGGTGATGGTGTAAGCCTGGGAGATCGCGTCGCCGAACTCACTGCGGATCGCGGCCAACAGTTCGGTAGCTTCAGGCTTCGGCTGCCAGTCCCACGTAGGCTTGGCGGTTTCAGCGGCCAGTTCTTTGATGGCGTTGATCACCACCTGGAATTCGTCGTGGGCGAACAGAACGGCGCCCAACATCTGGTCTTCGGTCAGCTCTTTGGCTTCCGATTCAACCATCAATACCGCTTCCGACGTACCGGCAACAACCATGTCCAGGCTCGAAGCCTTGAGTTGCTCGTAAGTCGGGTTCAGCAGATAGCCGGTGCTTTCGTGGAAAGCAACGCGCGCGCAACCGATAGGGCCGTCGAACGGGATACCGGAGATTGCCAATGCAGCCGATGTACCAATCATGGCGGCAACGTCTGGATCAGTCTTTTTGCTGGTGGACAGAACGGTGCAGACAACCTGCACTTCGTTCATGAAACCTTCTGGAAACAGCGGACGGATCGGACGGTCGATCAGACGCGAAGTCAGGGTTTCTTTTTCGGAAGGACGGCCTTCACGCTTGAAAAAACCACCGGGGATCTTGCCCGCGGCGTAGGTCTTTTCCTGGTAGTGGACGGAAAGTGGGAAGAAGCCTTTACCTGCGTCAGCTTGCTTGGCACCGACCACAGTCACTAACACGCTGACGTCGTCGTCAACGGTGACCAATACTGCGCCGGAAGCTTGACGGGCGATACGGCCAGTCTCGAGGGTGACGGTCGATTGACCGAACTGGAATTTCTTGATTACCGGGTTCACGGTTTCCTACCTTCTTTGGTGGCTCTTGGGGGAACTGGTTTCTTGCGAATTCTTGGGCAGTGAAAGGGTTCGGACCTATCGACCGTCCAGATAAAACTTGAGGCTGGAAGCCTGCCAGACCGTTCGAGCAAACCCGAAAAGTCGTGACAAACAACCAACCTCTATCGACATCGCTATTAGCGACGCAGACCCAGACGACCGATCAGGGCGCTGTAACGGCTAACTTCTTTACCTTTCAGGTAATCCAGCAGCTTGCGACGCTGGTTTACCATACGGATCAGACCACGACGTGAGTGGTGATCTTTACCGTTGATCTTGAAGTGACCCTGCAATTTGTTGATGTTGGCGGTCAGCAGTGCAACTTGCACTTCTGGCGAACCAGTATCACCAACAGCTTGCTGGTAGTCGGCAACGATTTGAGCTTTTTCTTCAACGCTGAGTGCCATGTGGGCAATCCTTAATCACGGAAACCGCTCCAGAGAGACGATTTCAATAGGCCGAGGGCAAACCCCCGTATTTTAAAATGAGTTGTGACCGCGCCTACTGACAGCCACCCTCGTTCGGTCATTCTGACCGAATCAATCGACGTGGCGCGATGCGCCCGTCTTCACTCACTTCACCGATACCGATGAAGCGACCTTCATGATCTTGTACACGGACCATACCGAATTGCGGCGCGTCCGGTGCTCTGACGGGTTGACCATGCAACCAGTAGAACGAACTGTGTTCCGAAAACTGCAACAGCGGCCAATGCAACAAACCACTGTCTGATGGCATCAGGAAGCGATCAACCGCTTCATTGCCGCCATCGGCGTGTACTTGCTCCAACTCTTCCAACGTGACCGTTTGGGCCAAGCTGAAAGGTCCGGCCTGGGTACGACGCAACTCAGCAACGTAAGCACCACAACCGAGTTTTTCACCAATATCCTCAACCAATGTGCGGATATAGGTGCCTTTGGTGCAATCAACTGCGAGGCGTGCCGTGTCGGCTTCGCACTCAAGCAATTCCAGGCGCGCAATAGTAACAGAACGCGGTTCACGCTCCACCACTTCCCCGGCCCGGGCTAGCTTGTATAACGGCTGCCCGTCACGCTTGAGCGCTGAGTACATGGGCGGTATCTGACTGATTTCACCGCGGAAACTCGGTAAAACAGCTTCGATATCGGCACGACCAACGGTCACTGGACGAATTTGTAACACGTCACCTTCCGCGTCGGCAGTGGTGGTTGTTTTACCCAATTGCATTCTCGTTTCGTACGCTTTGTCCGAATCGAGCAAGTATTGGGAAAACTTGGTGGCTTCACCAAAGCACAATGGCAACACACCCGTTGCGAGCGGGTCGAGGCTGCCAGTGTGGCCAGCCTTCTCCGCGTTAAGCAGCCAACGGACCTTTTGCAAGGCGGCGTTAGAAGTGAAACCCAGCGGCTTGTCGAGCAGAATGATCCCACTGACGTTGCGGCGTATACGCTTGACCTGAGCCATTTGCGTTACTCCTTGCTGGTTTCTGGCTTGTCACTGTCTGGCGTAATGCTTTGCGGAGCGCCTTCCGGGTGCTGACCATCTTCGGCAACAGCACGCTCGATGAGCGCCGAAAGATGGGCACCACGCACGACACTTTCGTCGTAGTGGAAGTGCAGCTGCGGAACGCTGCGCAGTTTCATTTCGCGGGCCAACTGCATGCGCAGGAACCCTGCTGCCGAGTTGAGCACTTTGATGGTCTGCGCTATTTCTTCGGCGCTGTCTTGCCCCATCACGGTCATAAAAATTTTCGCATGACCGACATCGCGACTGACGTCGACGGCGGTGATAGTCACCAGGCCGACGCGCGGGTCTTTGATTTCGCGGCGGATCAACTGAGCCAGCTCGCGCTGCATCTGATCGCCAATACGTTGGGTACGGCTATATTCTTTTGCCATGTCTACTACCTGTCACCGACCTGGGGCGAAAACCCTCACGGTCTGAAAGCGGCAAACGCCCGGCCTGACAAAAGTCAGACCGGGCGTTGCGTTTAGAGCCCATGAACAACCGCCTGGCATTTGCATGCTGCGGTCGACCATGGCTCTTGAAGCTCGCGACTTAAAGGCTGCGAGCCACTTGGACCTTCTCGAAGACTTCGATCTTGTCACCGACTTTGACGTCGTTATAGCTCTTCACGCCGATACCGCATTCCATGCCGGCACGTACTTCGGAAGCGTCATCTTTAAAGCGGCGCAGGGATTCCAGCTCGCCTTCGAAGATAACGATGTCTTCACGCAGTACACGGATTGGACGGTTACGGTGAACAACACCTTCGATAACCATACAACCGGCGATCGCGCCAAACTTCGGCGAACGGAACACGTCACGCACTTCGGCGGTACCCAGGATATTTTCCCGGACGTCGCTGCCAAGCATACCGGTGAGGGCTTTCTTGACGTCTTCGATGATGTCGTAGATCACGTTGTAGTAACGCATATCCAGACCTTCCTGCTCGACTATCCTGCGAGCGCCAGCATCGGCACGCACGTTGAAGCCAAACAGTACAGCGTTGGAAGCCAATGCCAGGTTAGCGTCGCTCTCGGTGATACCACCGACACCGCCACCTACCACACGCACTTGCACTTCGTCGTTGCCCAGGCCATTCAAGGCACCGTTCAACGCTTCCAACGAACCACGGACATCAGATTTGAGGACGATATTAAGCGTCTTCTTCTCTTCCTGGCCCATGTTCTCGAAGATGTTTTCCAGCTTGCCAGCGTGAGCACGAGCCAGTTTGACTTCGCGGTACTTGCCTTGACGGAACAGAGCCACTTCACGGGCTTTCTTCTCGTCCGCCAGTACGCTGAGTTCATCACCCGCTTCCGGAGTACCGTCCAGGCCGAGAATCTCGACAGGGATGGAAGGACCGGCTTCCTTGATCGACTTGCCGTTCTCGTCGAGCATGGCGCGGATACGGCCATAGTTCGAACCGACCAGCACCATGTCGCCTTGGCGCAACGTACCGTCTTGAACCAGAACAGTTGCAACCGGACCACGACCTTTGTCGAGACGCGATTCAACTACAACGCCACGGCCGGGAGCCGATGGAGTTGCTTTCAGTTCCAGTACTTCGGCTTGCAACAAGACCGCTTCAAGCAGTTCGTCTACACCAGTACCCACTTTCGCGGACACTGAAACGAAAGGCGTGTCGCCACCCCATTCTTCAGACGTAACGCCGTAAACAGACAGCTCGCTACGGATACGATCGAGATCAGCACCCGGCTTGTCGATTTTGTTCACTGCTACAACCAACGGAACACCGGCGGCCTTGGCATGTTGAACAGCTTCGATGGTCTGCGGCATAACGCCGTCGTCCGCAGCAACAACCAGAATCACAATGTCGGTGGCCTTGGCACCACGGGCACGCATTGCAGTAAACGCAGCGTGACCAGGGGTGTCGAGGAAAGTCACCATGCCACGGTCAGTTTCGACGTGGTATGCACCGATGTGCTGGGTGATGCCGCCGGCTTCGCCCGCTGCAACCTTGGCACGACGGATGTAGTCGAGCAGCGAGGTTTTACCATGGTCAACGTGGCCCATTACGGTCACTACTGGCGCACGGGAGAACGTCTCACCTTCGAACTTCAGCGATTCGGCCAACGAATCTTCCAGGGCATTGTCGCTGACCAGTTTGACCTTGTGGCCCAACTCTTCGGCGATCAACTGGGCAGTTTCCTGATCCAGCACCTGGTTGATGGTCACCGGAGTGCCCATCTTGAACATGAACTTGATGACTTCAGCAGCCTTGACCGACATCTGTGCCGACAATTCGCCGACAGTGATGGTCTCGCCGATGGCAACGTCACGAACTACAGGGCCGGTTGGGCTCTGGAAACCGTGAGCGTTACGCTTCTTCAGCTTGGCCTTGCCACGACCGCCACGACGGAAGCTGTCGCTTTCTTCGTCGGTGGTACGAGGCGCAACACGTGGCGCAGGCGCTTTCTCTTTAACAGAGGCGCGATGCGGCGCGTTTTTACGGTCGCCATCACCGCCCGTGCTACGACGATTGTTATCGTCGGCACGTGGCTTGTCTGGACGACGCTGTTCGTCATTGCGTTTGCGAGCATCAGCAACCGGTGCAGCTGCAACCGGCGCTTCACGCACAGGCTCAGCAACAGGAGCAGGAGCGGCGGCTACGGCTGGAGTCGATTGCGCAGCAGCAGGCTGGTTACGCGAATCTTCTTCGGTACGACGCTTGGCTTCTTCTTCGGTTTTCTGACGCGCAGCGTTTTCTACAGCACGACGCTCATCAAGCTCACGCTTGCGCTCGGCTTCGATTTCTTCCGGGCTGCGTTGTACAAAGACTTTCTTCTTGCGCACTTCAACGCTGATGCTTTTGCTGCCAGCAACGCGCAGGGTGCTAGTGGTTTTGCGCTGCAAAGTGATCTTGCGCGGCTCTTCCACTTTAGCCTTGTGACCGCTTTTCAAATGCGTCAACAGGGCTTGTTTCTCTATGTCGGTCACAACTTGCTCGGCGGCGGTGTGCGGCAGACCTGCCTCACGCATCTGCTGTAACAGGCGCTCTACCGGTGTGTCGACCACTGTGGCCAGTTCTTTCACCGTGACTTGCGTCATGCACTTCTCTCCTCAGGCCGCGCCTACTTACTCGAACCAATGGGCTCGGGCGGCCATGATCAACTTGCCGGCACGAATATCGTCAATGCCGTCGATGTCGAGCAGGTCGTCAATAGACTGCTCGGCCAGGTCTTCGCGGGTAACTACGCCGCGCACCGCCAGTTCCATCGCCAAATCCTTGTCCATACCCTCAAGCGAGAGCAGGTCTTCGGCCGGATGGGCGTCTGCCAGCTTTTCCTCAGTAGCGATGGCTTTAGTCAACAACCGATCCTTGGCCCGAGCGCGAAGCTCGTTGACGGTTTCCTCGTCAAAGCCGTCGATGTTGAGCATTTCTTCCAACGGTACGTAGGCAATCTCTTCCAGGCTAGTAAAGCCTTCATCAACCAGCACCTGGGCAAGGTCTTCATCGACTTCCAGCTCTTCGATGAAGTTGCGCAAGATGTCGCCGGTCTCTGCTTGCTGCTTAGCCTGGATGTCCGATTCGGTCATGACGTTCAGGGTCCAACCAGTCAACTGGCTAGCCAAACGAACGTTCTGACCGCCGCGACCAATGGCCTGAGCCAGATTGTCAGCGCCAACGGCGATGTCCATAGCATGGGCATCTTCGTCGACGATAATCGCCGCTACTTCAGCAGGCGACATGGCGTTAATTACGAACTGCGCCGGGTTGTCGTCCCACAGCACGATATCCACACGTTCGCCGCCCAATTCGCCAGAAACAGCTTGAACGCGCGAACCACGCATGCCGATACAAGCACCTTGCGGATCGATTCGTTTGTCCTTGGAGCGAACAGCGATTTTTGCACGCGAACCTGGGTCACGAGAGGCAGCCATCACCTCGATGAGACCTTCGGAAATTTCCGGCACTTCAATCCGGAACAGCTCGATCAGCATCTCTGGCGCAGTACGCGACAAGATCAACTGTGGCCCACGGTTTTCAGTGCGGATTTCTTTAAGCAGTGCACGAACGCGAACACCTACGCGGAAGGTTTCCCGCGAAATAATGTCTTCACGCGCCAGCAATGCTTCGGCATTGTTACCCAGGTCGACGATGACATTGTCACGCGTAACCTTTTTAACGGTGCCGGAAATGATTTCGCCCAGACGCTCACGGTAGGCATCTACCACTTGAGCACGTTCGGCTTCCCGAACCTTCTGCACGATGACCTGTTTAGCAGTCTGCGCAGCGATTCGACCGAACTCGATGGAGTCGATTTTAATTTCGACTACATCACCGGCAACTGCACCCGGCTGTTTTTCCTGAGCTTGATCTACAGCCAGTTCGTGTGCCGGGTCGTCGAGATCTTCATCTTCAACAACTGTCCAGCGCCGGAACGTCTCGTAGTTACCCGTCTGGCGATTAATCTCCACACGCAGTTCAACTTCATCTTCAAAACGCTTCTTGGTAGCAGTGGCAAGAGCCAGCTCCAACGCTTCAAAAATAACACCTGCCGGAACGCCCTTTTCATTGGACACCGACTCAACAACCAGCAGTACTTCTTTGCTCATCGTACGCCTCGCCTTTCGCAAGCCATTTGGATCCGCGGGATCCGCGTCTCAGTCAAAACTGGGAATAATGTTGGCTTTGTCGATCAAGTCGATCGGCAACAAGAATTCGTGGTCCTCTACCTGCACCACGATGTCCTGCTCCTCCACCCCGCGGAGAAGGCCCTGAAAGTTGCGACGACCCTCGAAGGGTGAACGCAACTTTATTTTCACTTGATCGCCGGCGTGCAAGGCAAACTGTTCAAGAGTGAACAGAGGGCGTTCCATACCAGGAGAAGAAACTTCAAGCGTGTATTCAACGGCAATCGGATCTTCTACGTCCAAAACACCGCTGATTTGACGGCTGACAATGGCGCAGTCATCCACCAAAACGCCGCCTTCTTTATCAATATAAATACGTAACAGTGAATGGCGACCTTGAGCTGAAAACTCAATCCCCCAGCATTCATAGCCCAGGGCCACGACCACCGGGGCCACCAAGGCCTGCAACTGTTCTAGCTTGCTCGACACCTGAACCCCCTTGTGCATGCGATGCAAATAAAAAATGGGCGAAACGCCCATCCCTGAAACGCCGTCGAATAGCGGCGTTATAAACTGTCCAGCTAACAAAAAGCCCCTAAAAAGGGGCTCCGCTAAAACTGGTTGCGGGGGCCGGATTTGAACCGACGACCTTCGGGTTATGAGCCCGACGAGCTACCAGACTGCTCCACCCCGCGACAAAGCTGGGGCGGAAGTATACGACCGATCCCTTACAGGGTCAATCGAACCTCCACCTACAGGAAAGCCCGCTATTGCGGGCTTTCCTGACAATTGGTACCGAGAAGGGGACTCGAACCCCTACACCCATTGGGCACAACCACCTCAAGGTTGCGTGTCTACCAATTCCACCACCTCGGCAATACAACTTTTTGGCGACCCTGCATCAGTCGCCTGCCCTACTTATTTCTGCTGTGGCGCTTGAGGTACGTCAGCAGGAACAACTGCTGGCTTTTGCGCTTCGAGCACCGGCACATCACTTACTACCGGTTTTTTCTGTGGTACTTCCAATACCGCTGGATCTGGCAAACCTACCTGAGTCAGCTGGTGAGCTTTCTCTTTAGCAAAGTAACCTAACCCCAAGCTGGTTATGAAAAAACCAGCGGCGAGTATAGCAGTAAATTTACTGAGAAAGGTAGAGGAACCTTGGCTTCCGAATACAGTATTTGAAGCACCTGCACCGAAAGACGCACCGGCGTCCGCACCTTTGCCCTGCTGTAGCAATACCAGAGCGATAACACCCAGGGCGCCCAACAGATGAAAAACGACTACGACTGTTTCCAGCATTTTTTCAGTTTCCCGCGGCGCGACAGATCGCACCGAACTCATCTGCATTCAGGGACGCTCCACCAATGAGCCCCCCATCGATATCCGGCATGCCGAACAGTTCAGCCGCATTGGCCGCCTTCACGCTGCCGCCATAAAGAAGTCGCACACCTTGCGCGACTTCAGCATTCTCTGCCGCCAACTGCGCACGAATGGCTGCGTGCACTTCCTGCGCCTGTTGGGGCGATGCAGTCAACCCGGTGCCTATAGCCCAGACTGGCTCGTAAGCGATGACTGCATTTACAAAAGCACCGACACCCAGCTCTTCGATGATGCTACCGAGCTGACGTCCTACCACTTCAAGCGTCTTGCCCGCCTCGCGCTGTTCAAGGGTTTCCCCCACACACAGCACTGGCGTCAAACCACACGCCTGAGCAGCCGCAAACTTGCGATTAAGCAACTCGTCATGCTCGCCCATTATCTGGCGGCGCTCGGAGTGTCCGATCAACACCAACGTACAACCCGCATCAGCCAGCTGACTCGGTGCAATTTCACCGGTCAGAGCACCTTGCGATGATTCTGCCGCTGAGTTTTGCGCACCCACAGCGATTGCCTTGCCACTTAGCCCGTCAATCACTTGATTCACGTACAAAAAAGGCGGAAAAACCGCTACATCAACACCGCTCGGCAAGACCAGATTACGAAGGCCTTTGGTCAGCTCAGCGACGCTGGCGCGGGTACCGTGCATTTTCCAGTTACCGGCTACCATAATGCGACGCATGCTATACCTCGTCGGTCAAAGTGGGCGCAGATGTTACCCAACCGCAACAACACTGGCAAGCCGAAATCAGGCGCAAACTTCAGTAACCAGTTTTACCAGCTCATCCGCATATCTATGAACCATCACCTCATCGTCACCTTCAACCATTACGCGCACCAACGGCTCAGTGCCAGACTTACGCAATAGCACACGGCCACGACCTCCCATGGCGGCCGTAACGCGCTGACATGCCTCTTTGACGGCCGGATGCTCAACAGGGTCGATGTCACCGGCATAGCGCACGTTGACCAGCACCTGAGGGCACTTGCGCAACGATTGACGCGCCAGCGCCAGGCTTTCACCGCGACGACGCAAGGCCAGCAGCACTTGGAGTGCTGCAATAATCGCATCGCCCGTCGTCGTGTGCTGGAAGCAAACGATATGCCCCGAATTTTCACCACCCAACTGCCAGTTACGCTCGAGCAGCTCAGCGGTCACGTAACGGTCACCGACACTTGCACGGACGAAAGGAATATCAAGCTCGGCAAAAGCGAGTTCAACACCCAGATTGGTCATCAAGGTGCCAACCACACCACCTTGCAGTTTGCCTCGCTCCTGCAAATCACGGGCAATGATGAACAAAAGGTCATCACCTTCAACAAGCGCACCCGTGTGATCAACCATCAAGACTCGATCGCCGTCACCGTCGAAGCCGATCCCGAGATCAGCCTGTTCGGCCAGCACTGCGGCTTGCAGGTTACCCATATGGGTCGAACCACAATTGTCATTGATGTTCAGACCATTGGGTTGCGCAGACAGTACCGTGACCTGAGCGCCCAACTCGCGAAATACGTTGGGGGCGACTTTGTAGGTAGCACCGTGCGCGCAGTCGATCACCAATTTCAGGCCAGCAAAATCGGTACTGGTCGGAACGCTGCTTTTGCAAAATTCGATATAACGACCCGCGGCGTCGTTGATGCGTGACACTTTGCCAAGCTTATCCGATTCCACTACCGTCATCGGCGTGTCGAGCAGTTCCTCGATCATCATTTCTACTTCGTCTGGAAGCTTGGCGCCCAGACCGGAGAAAAACTTGATCCCGTTATCATGGTGCGGGTTGTGCGAAGCGCTGATCACGATGCCCGCTTCGGCGTGAAAGGTTCGGGTCAGATAGGCGATCGCCGGCGTAGGCATAGGCCCAAGCAGCATGACGTCTGCGCCTGCAGCAGAAAGACCGGCTTCCAGCGCTGATTCGAACATATAGCCTGAGATTCGCGTGTCTTTACCCACCAAAACCCTGCAAGCACCTAGTCGGCGAAACGCGATCCCGACAGCCCAACCGAGTTTAAGCATGAACTCCGGAGTGATCGGGAACTGACCTACTCGACCACGAATACCGTCGGTACCAAAATATTTTCTAGTCATAGATGCTCCCTCATTCTTATTCAGCCGACTCGACAGCGGCAATCATCCGCACCACGTCGATGGTTTCGGCAACATCGTGCACACGCAAAATGCGCGCACCCTTGATCATGGCCATCGCCGCCAAGGCCAAGCCACCAGAAAGTCGTTCTGTGACAGGGCGCCCAAGGGCCTGCCCGATCATGCTCTTGCGCGACACGCCGACTAACAACGGCCTTCCCAGGGCATGCAAATCTTCCATATGCTTAAACAAGCTCAGGTTGTGCTGAAGATTTTTTGCGAAGCCAAAACCCGGGTCAAGAATGATTCGCTCATGAGGAATTCCAGCCCCTGCACACTGCTCCATCCGCTCGACCAGAAAGCTCCGCACTTCAGCCATAAGGTCCTGATACCGAGGATTGTCCTGCATATCCCCCGGCTCACCGCGCATGTGCATCAGGCAAACAGGCAAACCGGTAGCAGCCGCAGCATCCAAGGCGCCGTCTCGACGCAACGAGCGGACGTCGTTGATGAGTCCGGCACCCAAGCGAGCCGTTTCCCTAATCACCGCAGGAGTGGAGGTATCGACCGATATAATCACATCCAGCTCTCGACTTATAAGTTCGACCACCGGTGCAATTCGCTCAAGCTCTTCAAGCGGGGATACCACTCGCGCGCCAGGCCGAGTGGACTCACCACCCACATCAATAAGTGTCGCACCCGCCGCGACCATTGCTTGGGCATGGCGCAACGCGGCATCGCGATGACTGAAACGACCGCCATCGGAGAAGGAGTCAGGAGTGACATTCAGGATGCCCATAACATGCGTATGGGCTAAATCAAGAACCCGATTGCCGCAAGGCAACCGGGTTGGGTACAGCGCAGAAGTCATGTCAGACCTTAGAGTTCAGCAGCAGGACCGCCGATAGGCGCTTCTGGACGCGGGTCCAGCGGAGCTACCGGAGTACCAGTACCCGAGCCGCCCTGACCCCAATCACGAGGTTCGCGAGGAGCACGACCCGCCATGATGTCGTCGATCTGTTCCGCATCGATGGTTTCATACTTCATCAACGCATCAGCCATGGCGTCCAGCTTGTCACGGTGATCGGTCAAGATCTGCTTGGCCGAGCCGTAGCACTGATCAATGATGCTACGAACTTCCGAATCGATAAGTCTCGCAGTCTCGGCTGAGACGCTAGAGTTCTGACCACCACCGCCTCGACCCAAGTACATATCATTTTCATCTTCGGCATACATCAACGGGCCTAGCTTCTCGGACAGGCCCCATTTGGTGACCATGTTCCGGGCAATTTGACTGGCCCGCATGATGTCGTTAGATGCACCGGTAGTAACACCGTCAAAACCCAACGTCATCTCTTCAGCGATACGCCCGCCATAAAGCGAACAAATCTGGCTGATCAGCGCGCGCTTGGACAGGCTGTAGCGATCTTCCTCAGGCAGGAACATCGTTACACCCAGCGCCCGACCACGAGGGATAATCGACACCTTGTAGACCGGATCATGCTCAGGCACGACTCGACCAACAATTGCGTGACCCGCTTCGTGATACGCGGTATTACGCTTTTCTTTCTCGGACATGACCATGGACTTGCGCTCGGCGCCCATCATGATCTTGTCTTTGGCCAGTTCGAACTCTTTCATCTCAACGATGCGTTTACCGGTGCGAGCAGCGAACAGCGACGCTTCGTTGACCAGGTTGGCCAAGTCAGCACCGGAGAAGCCTGGCGTACCACGGGCGATCACACCTGGGTTGACGTCTTCGCCCATGGGCACTTTACGCATGTGAACTTTGAGAATTTGTTCGCGACCGCGAATATCGGGTAGTCCAACCACAACTTGACGGTCGAAACGGCCTGGACGCAGCAAAGCCGGGTCAAGTACGTCAGGACGGTTTGTGGCAGCAATGACGATGATGCCGTCATTCACTTCAAAGCCGTCCATCTCAACCAGCAACTGGTTAAGTGTTTGTTCGCGCTCGTCATGACCACCGCCCATGCCTGCACCACGATGCCGACCGACTGCGTCGATTTCATCGATGAAGATGATGCACGGCGCATGCTTCTTGGCTTGTTCAAACATGTCACGGACACGACTTGCGCCGACACCCACGAACATTTCAACGAAATCAGAACCGGAAATGGTGAAGAACGGCACCTTGGCTTCGCCGGCGATTGCCTTGGCGAGCAAGGTTTTACCGGTACCCGGAGGTCCGACCATCAATACGCCACGAGGAATTCGTCCGCCCAGACGTTGGAACTTGCCCGGATCGCGAAGGAATTCAACCAGCTCGCCAACTTCTTCTTTGGCTTCATCGCAACCGGCAACATCGCCCAGCGTGGTCTTGACCTGATCTTCGGAGAGCAGTCGTGCCTTACTCTTACCGAAGCTCATCGGCCCGCCTTTACCGCCAGCACCACCCTGCATCTGCCGCATGAAGAACATGAAGACGGCGATGATCACCAGGATCGGGAAGCTTGCTACCAATAGCTGAGTCCAAATGCTCTGCTGCTCTGGCTGCTTACCTTCGATAACCACGTTGTTATCAACCAAGTCACCAATCAGGCCGTTGTCCTGAATTGCAGGACGAATGGTCTTGAAGGTGTCGCCATCAGCGCGTTTACCGGTGATGACGTAGCCGTCTACGGCAACCTTCTCGACCTTGCCATCCTTAACCTGCTGGATGAACTCGGAATAATTGAGGGTTTGCGGCTCGTTTGGACTGGAGAAGTTGTTCATCACTGTCACGAGGACAGCGGCGATGATCAACCACAGGATCAGATTCTTTGCCATATCGTTCAATTAGCTACCCTCTGAAGCAAGCTCCACGCAGGAGCGTGCCTCGCATGATTTCACCGGCCTAACTTACTACATTACCTGCGGGTGTTGCAGGCGCCGTCTGTAACCCTTTGTGAAACTTTGACTACACGATGTTCGTTTATGCTTCGCTGACAGGCTATTAAATAAAAGCTATCGCCTCTACATCAAAGCCGCTCATCGCTTTCAGCCCCTTTAATGCCGCGGAATCCACGACCCAACAAGTACTGCTCACGGGACCGATCACGGGAAGCCGCCGGCTTGCGCATCTGGACCTTGTCAAACACTTGGCGAACCGACTTGTGGAACACGTCGAAACCATCGCCCTGGAAAACCTTGACCAGGAAATCGCCACCTGGGCGCAAGACCCGACCAGCTAAATCAAGCGCCAACTCGCATAAAAACATCGCGCGCGGCATGTCAACAGCAGCCAGTCCACTCATATTGGGGGCCATATCGGAAATCACAAGGTCTACTTGTGTATTACCGACCGCTTCGAGGATTTGTGCCAGCACAACATCCTCGGTGAAGTCACCTTGAATAAAGGTCACATCCGGGATGCTGTCCATCTCTAGAATGTCCGAAGCGATCAAACGCCCCTGACCACCGATCAGACGACTGGTGACTTGCGACCAACCACCAGGCGCAGCACCGAGGTCGATTACGGTCATTCCCGGACGGATCAGTCGGTCCTTCTCCTGGATCTCTAGCAGCTTGTAACTGGCGCGCGAACGGTAGCCATCTTTTTGCGCCATTTTGACGTAATGGTCATCGAAGTGTTCTCTCAACCAGTTATGGCTTGTTTTGGAACGGGCCACGGGCCACCTCAAAAAATAAACGAGTCGTGATTAACTGGGCGGTCCCGGACTCGCTCGGGTAAACTGGCCGCCGCTTTTTACAAGATCAGACGCAGGGGTCAGATTATGCCGCTCACTCAAGAGCAGAAGAAACAGTACAAATCTATTGGTCACCATCTGAAACCGGTATTGACTGTGGCTGACAATGGTTTGACTGAAGGTGTTGTAGCCGAACTAGAACGCGCATTGAGCGATCACGAGCTGATTAAAATCAAGCTCAACATCCTCGACCGCGAAAGCCGCCTGGCGCTCATTGCAGAGTTATGCAAAGTCGGCAAGGCAGACCTAGTACAAATCATCGGTAAAATGGCGTTGATTTATCGCAAGAACGCCAAGGTAAACAAGCTACTGTCCAACGTACACCGCGCCGTATAACTGTATAAGAGGTCAAGGGCGTGCATTGTGCGCCCTGCCACTTTCACCCGGTATCGGCTGAATAACCAGCAGTAGACCGGACAACGCTAACACCAGGTAACTCAACAATTGCCAACGCACAGCGTCCGGCAACCATCGATACAGCACGTAATGGCTGGCTGAAGCCAAGGTCGCAATCACCAACAATTGCCCGCGCACATCAAGCCAAAGACTTGACAGGCGCTCGACCTGTACCAGCACAATCATCTGCAACGCCGCGCAAAAAGCCGCGAAACCCACCAGCAACGCTCCCGACAGATTTGCAACCTCATCAATCAGTAACGGCGCCAGCCCTGCCTGATCAAGCACCGTCAACATCGCTAGATGCAGCAGTACAAGACCGCCCACCCAGAGCGTTTGAGCGACTTGCCAGATGATTGCGCCCGCACGTAGCGGGCGACCGCGGTTAAAGGTGACTGACTTCGACAATCTCGTACTCAATCACGCCACCCGGCGTCTTGACGATGACCACATCACCCTCCTCCTTGGCAATCAAGGCGCGAGCAATAGGCGAGCCCACCGAGAGCTTGCCCTGTTTGATATCAGCTTCGTCTTCGCCGACGATCTGATAGCGCACACGCTCGTCAGTTTCTACGTTTGCAATTTCTACGGTCGTGCCGAAGATCACCTTGCCGGTGTGGGCAATGGTTTTCACATCGATGACGACTGCGTTCTGCAGACGACCTTCGATATCACGAACACGTGCTTCAACCATGCCCTGCTGCTCACGAGCGGCATGGTACTCAGCGTTTTCCTTGAGGTCGCCCAGCTCTCGAGCAGTGCCGATGTCCTGGCTAAGCTTGGGACGAATCACCTTGGTCAGGTGATGTAATTCCTCTTCGAGAGCGCGCGCGCCCTCGACGGTCATTGGGTATTTAGTCATACGTTCAATCCTGCATGTAGATCCTGCAAGCGACGCACGGTCTTCTCTGGACCGAACTTGAGCGCTTCACAGATAGCCTCGCCCGCAGCGATGGTCGTCGTGCAGTAAATCTTGTGCTGCAAGGCGTTTCGACGAATGGAGTAAGAATCAGCGATCGATTGACGGCCTTCAGTGGTGTTGATGATCAGCGTGACTTCGTCATTTTTGATCATGTCGACAATGTGCGGACGACCTTCGGTCACCTTGTTCACACGGCGCACTTCCAAACCTGCCGCCTCGATGACTTTAGCCGTGCCCGCGGTTGCAACGATTTTGAAGCCGAGCTTGATCAGGTCGCGTGCGACGCCGGCCACCAAAGGCTTGTCGTCGTCACGGACGCTGATAAACGCAGTACCGCCGACCGGCAATACTTCACTGGCGCCCATTTGGGCCTTGGCAAATGCTTCGCCAAAGGTGTCGCCCACGCCCATCACTTCGCCGGTAGACTTCATCTCTGGGCCAAGGATAGGGTCAACGCCGGGGAACTTGGCGAAAGGGAAAACGGCTTCTTTCACGCTATAGAAGTTCGGAATGATTTCTTTGGTGAAACCAATTTCCTTCAACGTCTTACCAGCCATGACCCGTGCAGCGATCATTGCCAGCGAAACGCCGATGCACTTCGATACGAACGGCACGGTACGCGACGCGCGCGGGTTGACTTCGATGACGTAGATGTCTTCGCCTTGCAGCGCCAACTGTACGTTCATCAAACCGACCACACCCAGTTCGAGGGCCATTTTCTTGACCTGCTCACGCATCTCGTCCTGGATATGCGCAGGCAGCGAGTACGGAGGCAGTGAGCAGGCGGAGTCACCGGAGTGAACGCCGGCTTGTTCGATGTGCTGCATGATGGCGCCGATCACAACATCGGTACCATCGCAAACTGCATCGACATCCATTTCGATGGCGCAGTTGAGGAAGTGGTCCAGCAGCACAGGGCTGTCGTTGGACACGCTTACTGCATCGCGAAGGTAACGTTTCAATTCGTCTTCTTCGTAGACGATTTCCATCGCTCGGCCGCCCAATACGTAGGACGGACGCACGACGAGCGGGTAACCAATCTTGCCGGCGGCACGAATCGCTTCTTCTTCGCTGCGCACAGTCGCGTTTGGCGGCTGACGAAGGTTCAGGCGCTCGACCATTTGTTGGAAGCGTTCACGATCTTCCGCACGGTCGATGGCGTCAGGGCTGGTGCCGATGATCGGCACGCCCGCTTCTTCCAACGCACGGGCCAGCTTCAATGGGGTCTGACCACCGTACTGGACGATAACGCCTTTAGGCTTCTCGACGCGGACGATTTCCAGCACGTCTTCCAGGGTGACAGGCTCGAAGTACAGACGGTCCGAGGTGTCGAAGTCAGTGGACACAGTTTCCGGGTTGCAGTTGACCATGATGGTCTCGTACCCGTCTTCGCGCAGTGCCAGTGCCGCGTGGACACAGCAATAATCGAATTCGATGCCTTGACCGATACGGTTAGGACCGCCGCCCAAAATCATGATCTTGTCGCGGGTCGAAGGATTGGCTTCGCACTCTTCCTCGTAGGTCGAGTACAGGTAAGCAGTGTCTGTCGCGAACTCGGCCGCGCAGGTGTCAACGCGCTTGTAGACCGGGAAGATCTCGAGCTTGTGACGATGACGCCGCAGGTTTTTCTCAGTAACACCCAGCAGCGTGGCCAGACGACCGTCAGAGAAACCTTTGCGCTTGAGGCGGAACATCAGGTCACGATCAATCGTCGCCAGACCCAAGGTTTTGATTTTGGCTTCTTCTTTGATCAAGTCTTCGATCTGCACCAGGAACCAGCGATCGATCATGTTCATGCTGTAGATCTGGTCAACCGTCATACCGGCACGGAAGGCGTCTGCCACATACCAGATGCGCTCGGCGCCCGGCACGGTGAGTTCGCGCTTGAGCACGGTCATGCTTTCCGGGTTGGTCAGGTCCAGCTTAGGGTCCAGACCGTTGACGCCCACTTCCAGACCGCGCAAGGCTTTCTGCAGGGACTCCTGGAAGGTCCGGCCGATGGCCATGACTTCGCCGACCGACTTCATTTGCGTGGTCAGACGAGCGTCAGCCTTCGGAAACTTCTCGAAGGCAAAGCGTGGCAACTTGGTGACGACGTAATCAATCGATGGCTCGAACGATGCCGGGGTCTTGCCACCGGTGATTTCGTTCTGCAATTCGTCGAGGGTGTAACCGATGGCTAGCTTGGCTGCGACCCGAGCAATCGGGAAGCCGGTGGCTTTGGAGGCCAGGGCCGAGGAGCGAGAAACCCGCGGGTTCATCTCGATCACAACCATACGACCAGTGTCAGGGCAGATGCCGAACTGGACGTTGGAGCCGCCGGTTTCAACGCCGATTTCACGCAGTACCGCCAACGAGGCGTTACGCATGATCTGGTATTCCTTGTCGGTCAGCGTTTGAGCTGGCGCAACAGTGATGGAGTCGCCGGTGTGGACGCCCATCGGGTCAAAGTTTTCGATGGAGCAGACGATGATGCAGTTGTCCTTTTTGTCGCGGACCACTTCCATCTCGTACTCTTTCCAGCCAATCAGCGACTCATCGATCAGCAGCTCTTTGGTCGGTGACAGGTCGAGACCGCGTGTACAGATTTCTTCGAACTCTTCGCGGTTGTACGCGATACCGCCACCGGTGCCGCCCATGGTGAACGATGGGCGGATGATGCAGGGGAAGCCCAGCTTCTCCAGCACAACGTACGCTTCTTCAAGGGTATGGGCGATGCCGGAACGCGGGCAGTCGAGGCCGATGGACTTCATCGCCTTGTCGAAGCGCGAACGGTCTTCAGCTTTGTCGATGGTGTCGGCGTTGGCGCCGATCATCTCAACACCGAACTTCTCCAGAACGCCTTCGCGCTCCAGGTCCAGTGCGCAGTTCAATGCCGTCTGGCCGCCCATGGTTGGCAGCAGAGCGTCTGGACGCTCTTTCTCGATGATCTTGGCAACCGTCTGCCACTTGATCGGCTCGATGTAGGTCGCGTCGGCCATCGACGGGTCGGTCATGATGGTGGCTGGGTTGGAGTTCACCAGAACCACGCGATAACCCTCTTCGCGCAGGGCTTTGCAGGCCTGGGCGCCGGAGTAGTCGAATTCACAGGCCTGGCCGATCACGATGGGACCGGCGCCGAGAATCAGGATGGTTTTTATATCTGTACGTTTTGGCATGGGGTTGTCACTCAAATCCTTGGGTCAGTCGGCAAGCCGTCTTGAACATTTGTCTCAGGGCGTTGGGCGGATCAGCCAGACACTTTCGTCTGGGCTCAGCCCAACCCTCTGCGTGCTAAATCTCAAGTCAGCCGGTTAGCGCCGCTTGGCCATAGCGTCGATAAAGCGATCAAACAGGGGTGCAACGTCGGTAGGTCCCGGGCTCGCTTCAGGGTGACCCTGGAAGCTGAACGCGGACTTGTCGGTACGCTCGATGCCTTGCAAGGTGCCATCGAACAGCGACTTGTGAGTAACGCGGACGTTGCTCGGCAAGGTGCTTTCGTCGACGGTAAAACCGTGGTTCTGGCTGGTGATCATGACGACACCGGTGTCCAAATCCTGGACCGGGTGGTTCGCGCCGTGGTGGCCGTGATCCATTTTCAGGGTCTTGGCGCCGGAAGCGAGTGCCAGCAACTGGTGACCCAGGCAGATACCGAAGATCGGCGTCTCGGTTTCCAGCAGCTCCTGGATAGCCTTGATCGCGTAATCGCACGGCTCAGGATCGCCAGGTCCGTTGGACAGGAAGATCCCGTCGGGACTGAGCGCCAACACGTCGCTGGCCGGGGTTTGCGCCGGGACCACCGTGACGCGGCAACCACGATCAACCAACATACGTAGAATGTTCAGCTTGATGCCGTAGTCAAACGCCACTACGTGGTAAGGCAGATCAGCGGCAGCGATCTCTGGGTGGCTGTCAGTCGCCAGATTCCAGACCCCCGAACGCCACTCGTAGCTTTCTTTAACGCTGACCACTTTCGCCAGATCCATGCCTTTCAGGCCTGGGAAGCCGCGTGCGGCTTCGATCGCAGCCTCTTCGGAAATGTTGTCGCCAGCCATGATGCAGCCGTTTTGTGCGCCTTTCTCACGCAGGATGCGGGTCAGGCGACGGGTGTCGATACCGGCAATCGCCACCACGTTATTGGATTTCAGGTAGTCATCCAGGGACATCGTGTTGCGCCAGTTGCTCGCTACCAGCGGCAAATCGCGGATAACCAACCCGGCCGACCAAACGCGGTCAGACTCGGCATCTTCCGGCGTCGTACCGGTGTTGCCGATGTGCGGGTAAGTCAGGGTAACAATCTGTTGGGCATAGGAAGGATCGGTAAGAATTTCCTGATAACCGGTCATTGCGGTGTTAAACACCACCTCACCAACGGTTTGACCGTCGGCTCCAATGGCTTCGCCGCGAAAAATGCTGCCATCAGCAAGGGCGAGTATGGCTGGCTTAGTCAAGAAGACCTCCCGGTAAATAAAGCCTGAAAGGGCGTTCGCAGGTTGTAAAAAAGCGGAATGACGTAGACACGTCACCCCGCTTCTTCTCGAATTATCTGCGCTTTTAGTGGACACACTAAAGCTGTAGGTTACAGAAAAGAGGTGTTTTGGTCTACCGCCAATGAGTCTGAAAGACAGGGGAATACGACGGAACAGCGCTAGGCGGGTAAAAACGGGGCCAAAACCCATGAAAAACACCGGCCAAACTTTCTGTGAGCCGGCAGAAATCTTTATGTGGGGGCGAACTTGTTCGCAAATCTAACGAGTCGGTTCAACTGCAACACCGCGCCGCTGCTTTCGCGAACAAGTTCGCTCCCACCAGATTTTCGCTGCTTCAAGAATAATTAACGCAGATCCAGTACGTCTTGCATGTCATACAGACCAGGCGGTTGATCGTTGAGCCACAGGGCGGCCCGGACGGCGCCCTTGGCAAAGGTCATGCGACTCGACGCCTTGTGCGTGATTTCCACGCGCTCTCCGTCTGCCGCGAACAACACCGTGTGATCACCTACGATGTCGCCGGCGCGAATGGTCGCAAAGCCAATGCTTTGGCGATCACGCGCACCGGTCTGGCCTTCACGACCATAAACCGCAACCTTCTCTAAGTCTCGACCCAACGCACTGGCGATGACTTCACCCATGCGCAGCGCGGTACCTGAAGGGGCATCGACCTTGTGCCGGTGATGCGCCTCGATGATTTCGATATCAACATCATCACCCAGCACTCGAGCAGCCGTATCCAGGAGTTTCAGGCACAAATTGACGCCGACGCTGAAGTTGGCGGCAAATACGATGGGGATATCCTTCCCCGCCTCAGCCAGACGCTGCTTCTCTTCCAGCGTGAATCCGGTGGTGCCGATGACCATGGCTTTGCCTGCCTTGCGGCAAAACGCCAGGTTTTTCAGGGTCACCGACGGGTGGGTAAAGTCGATCAGCACATCGAACTCGTCAGCCACTTTGGTTAAATCACCCGATAACTGAACACCGATCCGACCCAACGCGGCCAGTTCACCTGCGTCCGCGCCCACCAACGAGCTGTCTGGACGGTCGACCGCCGCCGTCAAACCTGCGCCAGGCGCTTGCTGAACGGCTTCAATCAGGGTTTTACCCATGCGCCCAGCGGCGCCCATAACTGCAATACGTCGCATGCCCAACCCTCTTGGTAGCCCTTACAAATCGCCGAAGAAACGCTTAACACCTTCAAACCAGCCACTGGCTTTAGGTGAATGCGAACTATCGCCCTCAAGGGTTGCACGGAACTCTTCGAGCAACTCACGCTGACGTCGGCCCAGGTTGACCGGGGTTTCGACTGCAACACGGCACATCAAGTCGCCTGCGCCGCCGCCACGTACCGGGGCTACACCTTTGCCTTTCAAGCGGAACTGTTTACCGGTCTGCGTACCTTCCGGGATTTTCAGTTTGACCCGACCGTCCAGCGTCGGCACTTCCAACTCACCGCCCAATGCGGCATCGGCGAAGCTGATAGGCACTTCACAGAACAGATGCTTGCCGTCACGCTGGAAGATCGCGTGTTCGCGCACATTGATTACAACGTACAGATCACCGGTTGGCCCGCCTTGGGTGCCGGCCTCACCTTCACCCGACAGACGAATGCGATCGCCGGTATCCACGCCAGGCGGCACTTTCACCGACAGTGTTTTGTATTCTTCAACTCGGCCTTCGCCTTTGCACGACTCGCACGGGTCGGAAATGATCTTGCCGTGCCCGTGGCAACGCGGGCAGGTTTGCTGCACAGAGAAGAAACCCTGCTGCATGCGCACCTGGCCAATACCACCGCACGTCGGGCACGTAATCGGCGCGGAACCTTTTTTGGCTCCCGAACCGTCGCACGGCTTGCAGTTGACCAAGGTAGGTACGCGAATGCTGACGGTAGTACCGCGCACTGCCTCTTCGAGGTTCAGCTCGAGGGTGTAGCGCAAGTCGCTGCCACGCTGAGCGCCACCACGCGCGCCGCCACGGCCACCGCCGAAGAAGTCACTGAATACGTCGCCGAAGATATCGGAGAAGTTTGCACCGCCAGCACCGAAACCGGCACCGCCGCCCGACTCAACACCCGCATGACCATACTGATCGTAAGCCGCGCGCTTGCTGGTATCGGAAAGCACTTCGTAGGCCTCATTGGCCTCTTTGAACATGTCTTCGGACGCTTTGTCGTCGGGGTTGCGGTCTGGGTGGTGTTTCATCGCGAGACGGCGATAAGCCTTTTTCAGGTCCGCTTCACTGGAGCCGCGCTCCACACCCAATATCTCGTAATAGTCACGCTTTGCCATAAGTCTTCCGCACTCTAGAGGACGTCCGGCAAAACCCTCCTGAGTTTTGCCAAACTCGTTGAGCCCGATACTGACCCGGACCCAACTCACGTCGATTCAACCACCCTGGCTTTTCGCACAACGGCCAGCCGGCCGGCCGCACGCGTCTACCGAGGGAAAAAGGACAACATAGGTCAGCCACAGGAGCGTCTGACTTTGCCGCATGGCTTTCGGGTCAAACCCGCCAGCCTGAAAAAATCGTCTATTCCAGACACGCCAACGCGGGAGCAAGCTCCCGCGCGGCGACATCCTACCAGTGACCGCCTGACTGCGGTCAACTGGCTTTCAAGTAGGCTTGCGCTTACTTGTGGTCTTTCACTTCTTCGAACTCTGCATCAACGACGTCGTCGGCTTTTGCAGGCTCTTCAGCGTGAGCGTCGCCCGCGCCTTGCGGCTTCGCGGCTTCTTCGGCGTACATTTTCTGAGCAACCGGAGCCGTCAACTTGGACAACTCTTCAACCTTGGCTTCGATGGTCGCTTTGTCGTCGCCTTTAACGGCAGCTTCCAGAGCAGTCAGCGCAGCTTCGATGGCGGTTTTTTCTTCCGCAGTTACTTTCTCGCCAGCATCGACGATCATTTTACGAGTCGAGTGGACCAGTGCATCACCTTGGTTGCGGGCAGCGGCCAGCTCAACGAACTTGTTGTCTTCTTCAGCGTGGGCTTCAGCATCACGCACCATCTGTTGAATTTCTTCTTCAGACAGACCGGAGTTGGCCTTGATGATGATCGACTGGGTTTTGCCCGTTGCCTTGTCTTTGGCGCCTACGTGCAAGATACCGTTGGCATCGATGTCGAAGGTCACTTCGATCTGAGGCACGCCGCGTGGAGCTGGCGGAATGTCGGCCAAGTCGAACTTGCCCAGCGATTTGTTCTGCGCCGCTTGCTTACGCTCGCCCTGCAGAACGTGAATGGTCACTGCGCCTTGGTTGTCATCGGCAGTCGAGAACACTTGGGATTTCTTGGTAGGAATCGTGGTGTTTTTCTCGATCAGCGCAGTCAACACGCCGCCCATGGTTTCGATACCGAGGGTCAGCGGACTAACGTCCAGCAGCAATACGTCTTTAACGTCGCCAGACAATACCGCGCCTTGGATAGCAGCACCCATTGCAACCGCTTCGTCCGGGTTAACGTCTTTACGCGCTTCTTTGCTGAAGAACTCAGTCACCAGCTTCTGCACTAGCGGCATACGTGTCTGGCCACCGACCAGGATCACGTCGTCGATTTTGCCGACTTCGATGCCCGAGTCTTTCAGCGCGATACGGCAAGGCTCGATCGTGCGCTTAACCAGGTCTTCAACCAGTGCTTCCAACTTGGCGCGAGAGATTTTCACGTTCAAGTGCTTAGGACCGGTTGCGTCTGCAGTGATGTACGGCAGGTTAACGTCGGTCTGCAGGCTGGAAGACAGCTCGATTTTGGCTTTTTCAGCAGCTTCTTTCAGGCGCTGCATAGCCAGCGGATCACCCTTAAGGTTCATGCCGCTTTCTTTCTTGAATTCGTCAACGAGGTAGTCGATCAAACGAATGTCGAAGTCTTCACCACCCAGGAACGTATCGCCGTTGGTGGCCAATACTTCGAACTGGTGCTCGCCATCAACTTCAGCAATTTCGATAACCGAAACGTCGAATGTACCGCCGCCCAAGTCATAAACGATGACGGTGTGATCGCCCTTCGCTTTGTCCATGCCGTAAGCCAGAGCGGCTGCGGTTGGTTCGTTGATGATGCGCTTAACGTCCAGACCCGCAATACGGCCGGCATCTTTAGTCGCCTGACGCTGGCTGTCGTTGAAGTAAGCCGGCACGGTAATAACCGCTTCAGTCACCGCTTCGCCCAAGTAGTCTTCGGCGGTTTTCTTCATCTTCTTCAGAATTTCAGCCGAAATCTGAGGAGGCGACATTTTTTGACCGTTCACTTCGACCCAAGCATCGCCGTTATCAGCTTTGACGATCTTGTACGGGACCATTTGAATGTCTTTTTGCACAACTTCTTCGTCGAAGCGGCGACCGATCAAACGCTTTACTGCATACAACGTGTTGTGCGGATTGGTCACTGCCTGACGCTTGGCGGATTGGCCAACCAGAATTTCGCCATCGTTTGCATAAGCCACGATAGAAGGCGTGGTGCGCGCGCCTTCGGCGTTTTCAATAACTTTAACATTGCCGTTTTCGAGAATGGAAACACACGAGTTGGTGGTCCCCAGGTCGATACCGATGATTCTGCCCATGTTTACTTTCTCCTGAAACTTGGATTTGGTTGCCGCAACTGCGTTTACAAATTGCGGTAGCACTTAAACGCATGACTTCTAAATGGGGGCCTGATGGCTGATTTCAAGCCTGTTCATCAATCGATGGCCTTACCGGCGCAACAGGCTTACTAACCACGACCATGGCCGGACGCAGCAGGCGACCGTTGAGCTGATAACCCTTTTGAAACACCTTGAGCACACTATTAGGTTCGACCTCTGCACTTTCCTGCATGGCCATCGCCTGATGGTGTTCAGCGTTGAACGGTTCGCCGTGTGGATCAATAGACTCCAACTGATAACGCTTCAGGGTGTCCTGGAACATTTTCAGCGTCATCTCAATACCTTCGCGCATCGGACGGATGCTTTCATCGTCCGGGCTGGACAAGTCCAGACCACGCTCCAGGCTATCGATGATCGGTAACAGATCGCCTGCGAATTTTTCCAGGGCGAACTTGTGAGCCTTTTCTACATCCTGCTCGGCACGACGGCGGACATTCTGCAGATCCGCAGCAACTCGCAGGGATTGGTCCTGCGCGGCAGCCAGCTGCTCTTCAAGCCCTTGCACACGCGCCAACATGTCATCACCCGAAACCGCTTCAGCGGTCTGATCTTGAGTCTGCGTATCCAGATTCTGTTCGTCAGCCATAGATTTCTCCTTTCAATTACATCCGTGAGCTCAACTCACGCTTCTGTCCCGCTATATGGGGTCTTAATTTTCAGCTTCAAGGGCATTGAAGCGTGCAACCACGCTGAGTTTCGTCAGCGCCTGACTGCACAAAATCGCTCAACGGACTTAAAACCGCGTTAAATCATCCAAATCGAGCTAACGGTGGGCATTGTCAGCCAGAAACAAAACACTGTATAAATAACCAGACAAATTGCTTGGGAGCCGCCTCTATGCTGGTGCACCTGTCCGTTCATAACTATGCCATCGTCGAACATCTCGATCTCGAGCTGGACCGAGGCATGAGTGTCATTACTGGCGAAACCGGCGCCGGCAAATCGATCATGCTCGATGCGCTAGGCCTGACGCTGGGCGACCGCGCCGACAGTGGCGTGGTCCGCCCCGGCGCTGACAAAGCCGATATTCTTGCCACGTTCGACCTGACCGACATTCCCGAAGCGCGCGCCTGGCTTCAAGAGCGTGACCTGGACAACGAGGGTCCGTGCATCCTGCGCCGGGTGATTACCGCCGAAGGTCGCTCGCGCGCCTATATCAATGGAACGCCCTGCCCCCAAGGTGATTTGAAGGCGCTCGGCGAATTTCTGATCGACATTCATAGCCAGCATGAACATCAATCACTGCTTAAACCTGACACCCACCGCCGTTTACTCGACGAATACGCGGGTGCCAACGACCTTGCCCGGCAGGTCCAGCTGGCCGCGCAACGCTGGCGTCAGGCGCGACAAGAGCTGGAACGACTGTCCAACTCTGGCGACGAACAACGCTCGCGTCATCAACTGCTCAGCTACCAGCTTGAAGAGCTGGAAAGCCTGGGTCTTGGTGAAAACGAACTGGAGCAGTTAGAGCAAGAACACAAAACCCTCACCAACGCCGAAAGCCTGCTGAGCATTTGCCGACAGGTCGTTGAGCAATGCAGTGAAAACGACTCAGGCAATGTCTTGACTGCGCTGACTGCCAGCCTGAACCGCTTGAGCGCTGTCACCAGCTCGCCGACCGCCATGAGTGAAGCCGCGAGCATGCTGTCCAGTGCGCAGATTCAGGTTGAAGAAGCCGTGGGCGAACTGAATCGCTTTCTGGACCATTTTGATGCCGATCCGGCGCGCCTTCAGCAGTTGGAAGAGCGCCTGGATATCATTTACACCCTGGCACGCAAACACCGCATTCAACCCACGGATGTTGCCGCGCTCCAGCAACGGCTACTGGACGAGATTGATTCGCTCAACGCAAGCGATGAATCCATTGAACGTCTCGAAAATGAATTGGCGTCCTATGCCCGTCATTATCAGGACAAGGCGCGGGAACTGAGTGACCTGCGTCAACTCTCGGCACCAAACCTTGCGTCGGCCGTCGAGCAGGAAATTCAACGGCTCGGGATGCCCGGCGGACGGTTCAGCATCGAACTACGACCCAACACCGGCAAAGAGTTGCTGCCCAATGGCCTGGAACAGGTCGAGCTATTGGTCAGCGCCAACCCAGGTCAGCCGCTCAAAGCATTGGCCAAGGTGGCCTCGGGTGGCGAGCTGTCCCGTATCAGCCTGGCAATTCAGGTGATTACCGCGCAAACCTCGCGGGTGCCGACGCTGGTATTCGACGAAGTCGATGTCGGGATTGGTGGACCCACCGCAGAAATCGTTGGCCAGCTCTTACGACGCTTGGGCGACCGCGGACAAGTGATGACTGTCACCCACTTGCCGCAAGTGGCTGCGCAGGGCCACCAACATCTGTTCGTGCATAAAGTGCGCGACAGCGAAGTGACACGCACCGCGGTGTCAAAGCTGAGCAAGAATGAACGCATCGAAGAAGTGGCACGCATGCTCGGCGGCATCGACCTGACCAAGGAATCCCTTGCCCACGCGAAAAAGATGGTTATCACCGCTAAGGTTTGAACGCCAAAAAGCCGAACACCAGACAGCACAAAGGCGACCCTGGGGTCGCCTTTGTCGTAGCTGCCGGAAGGTTAAACCTTCTTCTTGCGCACGTAGAGCACCAAGTTGTGGTCCACCAACTCGTACCCATGCTTTTCGACAATCCCTTTCTGGAGCTTTTCGATTTCTTCTTCGAAGAATTCGATCACTTCACCGGATTCCACGTTGACCATGTGGTCGTGGTGGCCGCCGTCAGCCAGTTCGAATACAGCATGACCGCCGTCGAAATTGTGGCGAACCACCAATCCAGCAGCTTCGAACTGAGTCAGTACACGGTAAACCGTGGCCAGGCCAACATCTTCGTTGGCTTCCATAAGCGCCTTGTAAACGTCCTCGGCACTCATGTGACGTTGCTCGGCGGAATCGAGCATCTGTAGAATTTTGACCCGTGGCAGGGTCACTTTAAGTCCGGCTTTGCGTAGTTCGCTATTTTCAACCATGGTCAGCTTTCTCGCGGATGCTGCTTCGCAGCTTCTCTTATTGCGGGTATGATCGGGGTTTTGTTTCCCCCAGCCAAGATAGTGGAAGTCGCCCACCGATGCAAAACACCAAGCTCCTGCTAGCCAGTTTCACCTTCGTGGGACTGATCGCACTCGCCGGTTGTTCAATCCCCGGGGTTTACAAAATCGACATCCAGCAAGGCAATGTCGTCACGCAGGACATGATAGACCAGTTACGCCCGGGAATGACCCGTCGGCAAGTACGGTTTATTATGGGCAATCCCTTGCTGACTGACACCTTCCATACGGATCGTTGGGATTATCTTTATAGCCTGCAGCCTGGGGGTGGTGAACGCCAACAGGAGCGCATGACGCTTATTTTTAATGCCAATGACCAACTGGCCAGTCTTTCCGGTGATTTCAAGCCGGGCGTAAGCCGTGACGAAGCCATTCTTGGCAAGCACAGCGACACGACTGTAGAGCCAGGCAAGGGTGAAACACCTAAAGCCGACGAGCCGCCAAAACCGGGCTCGTTGCTTGAACAGATCCAAAATGATGTGGATAAAGTCGAGTCCGTACCGGTGCCGACCCAGGTACCGCTGCAAACGTCGCCACAGTGACGTTGCCGCAACACCCATAAAAAAGCCCGGTTCGCCGGGCTTTTTTACGTCTGCCGATAATCGGTAAATCCAGGCGACCTACGGTGTATCGCCCTTACTCTTGGCCAACGCCGCTTTGGCAGCGCGCAACCGACGTATTTCTTTCGGGTCAGCCAGCAGCGGTCGGTAGATCTCGATTCGATCACCGGCCTGCAGTACGTGGGTATCCGCGCCGCTCAATACTTTGCCAAATATTCCTACCGGACAGTGCATCAGGTCCAGCTCGGGAAAGTGTTTACCAATGCCGGACGCGAACAACCCACTGCGCACCGTGGTTCCGGCGGGCAGGTCAAGACTTAGCAGCATTTGCCGATCGATAGCGGCATAGACCACCTCGATTGTGATCATTGCCTCAGCCATGCAGTTGTTTTGCCCGCTGACAAAACGCGTCGACCAAGGTGTTGGCCGCTTGATTGAACAAAGGTCCCAAGGTCGCCCGGATGATCGGCCCCGCGTAATCGAACGACAGATCGAGACTAATCTTGCAGGCCTTCTCACCCAACTGCTTGAACGTCCAGACGCCATGCAACTGACTGAAAGGCCCCTCTTCCAGATTCATCTCAATCGATTGCCCCGCCACCAGCGTGTTGCGCGTCACAAAATGCTGGCTCAGCCCCCCTTTGGCGATTTCTACCCGGGCGCGCATGTGCACATCGCTGACGTCCAGTACCACGCCCGAAGAACACCACGGCAGAAATTCCGAGTAGTGAGCGACATCGTTTACCAAGTCATAAAGCGCCTGAGCCGGGTAAGGCAGCAGGGCTGAACGTTGAATATGGGTAGTCATGTCAGCGTCACTTCCAAATAAATTGCGTCTGCATCATTCACGAAAATTTGGCCTGATGCCAACGTGCAATGCTCAAACCACTGGAGCAATGGATGAATATCGAGCGCACATTGTCCGGGATTCAATCAAGGTGCTCAAGCACGCAGGTTCACCGTAGCCGACAGCGCACTGACTCCCTATACTGCGTCCCCTATGGCTAAGCTCAAGAAACACCCCACAGGGACCATCGCGCAAAATAAAAAAGCGCGTCACGATTACTTCATCGAACACAAGTTCGAGGCCGGTCTGGTCCTGGCTGGCTGGGAAGTAAAAAGTCTGCGTGCCAGCAAGGTGCAGTTGGTCGACAGTTATGTGCTGCTCAAGGACGGTGAGGCTTGGCTGATGGGTAGCCATATCTCGCCGTTGACGACCGCTAGTACACACGTCATCGCTGACCCGACACGTACCCGAAAACTATTGCTCAACCACCGAGAGCTCGAAAAGCTCAACACGGCGGTCCAGCAAAAAGGCTATTCCTGCGTAGCCCTTTCCATTTACTGGAAAGCGCATTTGATCAAGTGCGAAATCGCGCTGGGCAAAGGCAAGAAGGAATACGACAAGCGCCATACCGAGCGTGAGCGCGACTCTGACCGCGAGCTGCAACGTGCGGTTCGGAGCAAGGGTAAGGACGACTGAGTTCGACGCAGAACCGTGTTGCACCCTTCGCGAATGCATTCGCTCCCGCAGTAGATTTGCGTCTTTGTGTGGGAGCGAATTCATTCGCGAAAGCGTCAGCTCAGACAACCCTGATTTTCCTCAAACCCCCTTGCGCCGCTCCGCCCTCGCCGTTCGCTGCACTTGTTGCCGCACCTCTTCGAGCACCTCTTGAACGTACAACAGATGACGACTGGAAACCTCGCGGGCGTCGTCCGCCCGACCTTCGATGATCGCCAGGTACAACTCACGGTGCTGATTGATCAGCATGTCGCGGGTCTCGGTGCGCTGCTTGTACATGCCGCCGATGTTGGTCACTACGTTACGCTTGAGCAAATCAAACAAGCCGCGAATCGTGTGCAGCAGAACCGCGTTATGGCTGGCTTCAGCGATAGCCAAGTGGAAATTGGCATCGGCTTCGCCCTCTTCGGCACGGCTAACCTCGCCGACCCGAGAATAACAACTTTGCAGCAACTCGAATGCCGCCCTCAGACGATCGCGATCAAGGTCGGTGGCACGCTGAGCAGCGTAGTAGGCGCACGACGCTTCGAGCGTTTGCCGGAATTCAAGCAAATCACGTTGAGCCTCTGGGTTGCTTTCCAGCAAGTGCAGCAACGGATCGCTAAACGTGGACCCAAGATTCTCGACCACATAATTACCGCCGCCCTGACGACTGATCAGCAGCCCTTTAGCGGTGAGCTTCTGGATTGCCTCACGCAAAGACGGGCGAGACACACCAAACTGTTCAGCTAAGGCACGCTCGGCAGGCAAGCGCTCGCCCGACTTCAAGGTGCCCTCAAGAATCATTCCTTCGAGTTGTTCGACAATATCGTCAGACAAACGCCGCTGACGCACCTGATCAAACCCCATAACGCTCTCCAAACCCCCGGACATTTACCGAGATTGCCTATTCTCGCCGATAGCCACAGCGCTGGCACCCTTCAGAAACCACCGAAAACAGCCCATCAGCGGATTACTTTCAGTAAATCGACGAAAGTATTAGCAGGGCAAATTGACACACCCGTAGTAACGCTTCTAACCTAGCGCCCAGACATTGTAAATTGGTATTACCAATTATCCAATGCCGACGTTCGAAGGACACTCTCCACGGCGTCGCAATGCCTTTCGCCATAACGAAAGGTTTGACTGGTGAACTGCGCAACTCGTTTGTCAGCATCGGTTCGATGGCAGCTATGCTCACTGCTGGCCCGAATCAACATGCGACCTACAAGCGACACAGGGCACCGGGCCTGACCAACAATAATTAGGGGCCTCCACCTATGCAAACCTGGCAACAGCTGTACACCCCACTTGGCAGTCTTGGCCTTTCGGCCATCGCAGCAGTCATTCCCATCGTGTTTTTCTTCGCGGCACTGGCCGTATTTCGGCTTAAAGGGCACGTTGCGGGCACGATCACCATGCTGCTGTCAGTGTTGATTGCGATTTTCGCTTTCCACATGCCGACTGACATGGCAATTGCTTCTGCCATTTATGGCTTTGGTTATGGCCTGTGGCCCATTGCCTGGATCATTGTTGCAGCCGTATTCCTCTACAAACTGACCGTCAAGAGCGGCCAGTTCGAAATCATCCGCAGTTCTGTACTGACCATCACCGATGACCAACGCCTACAAGTGTTGCTCATCGCGTTCTGCTTTGGTGCCTTCCTTGAAGGTGCGGCAGGGTTCGGCGCTCCGGTAGCGATTACCGCAGCACTGTTGGTCGGTCTTGGCTTCAACCCACTGTACGCTGCAGGCTTGTGCCTGATTGCCAACACCGCGCCTGTTGCGTTCGGTGCACTGGGTATCCCAATCATCGTTGCCGGGCAGGTTTCCGGGATTGATGCATTCAAAATCGGCGCAATGGCCGGCCGTCAATTGCCGCTGCTGTCGCTGTTCGTACCGTTCTGGCTGATGTTCATCATGGACGGCAAGCGCGGCGTCAAAGAAACCTGGCCAGCAGCGTTGGTTGCCGGTGGCAGCTTCGCGGTTTGCCAGTTCTTTACGTCGAACTTCATCGGCCCAGAACTGCCGGACATCGTGTCCGCACTGGCCAGCCTGATTTCTCTGACCTTGTTCCTGAAAGTCTGGCAGCCAAAACGCACTGCCGGTGCCACCATGGCCGGTGCAACCTCGTCGGCAGTAGTTGTCGGCAGCCCAGGCGGCTTTGGTCTGCCACGCACCTCAATCGCGTCGGAATACAACGGCGGCCAGATCTTTAAGGCATGGTCCCCGTTCCTGATTCTGACCGTCGTCGTCACTATCTGGACGCTCAAACCGTTCAAAGCATTGTTCGCCGCAGGTGGTGCGCTGCAAGCCTGGACCATCGCTATTCCAGTCCCGCACCTTGATCAACTGGTCTACAAAGTCGCACCGGTCGTCGTCAACCCAACCGTGATGCCTGCGGTGTTCAAGTTCGACATGATTGCCGCCTCCGGCACTGCTATTTTGATCTCGGCGCTGCTGTCGATGATTGTGCTACGGATCAAGCCGCAAACGGGTCTGAGCACGTTCAAAGAAACATTGATGGAGTTGCGTTGGGCGATCATCTCCATTGGCATGGTGCTATCGTTTGCCTTCGTGATGAACTACTCGGGCATGTCCACCACCCTTGCGTTAGTACTGGCATCTACCGGCGCTGCGTTCCCGTTCTTCTCGCCGTTCCTCGGCTGGCTGGGCGTGTTCCTGACGGGTTCCGATACGTCTTCCAATGCCCTGTTCGGCTCACTGCAAGCCACAACGGCTCACCAATTAGGCGTCAGTGACGTGCTCATGGTGGCAGCGAACTCATCGGGCGGCGTGACCGGCAAAATGATCTCGCCACAATCGATTGCAGTCGCTTGCGCGGCTACCGGTCTGGTTGGCCAAGAATCCGACCTGTTTAGGTTTACCCTCAAACACAGCCTGTTCTTTGCTGCCATCGTCGGTTGCATTACGTTGATCCAGGCTTACTGGCTCACCGGCATGTTGGTGATCTGAGTACCTGATTAATAGCAAGACGCACCACCCGTAACTGCACCCTGCAACGACCTGGCGCCGGACTAACCACCCGGCGCCAACCATTCATAACCCGGTCTGCAACGCGGCAGAAAGTTTCAGCGATTCATCTTTCAGTCGCTGCGCTGGACGGATAACCGGGCCCACCCGGAGAAACCGCCTGATGAGCGAGCTTTATTACAACGCCGTGCCGAATGCGACCCGTGTCGCACCGCCACGCGCCGCACCACGCCAATACCCTGACGTGAAGCCCGAGCGGGTTTACCTGTTCGGCACCTGTGTGGTCGACCTGTTTTACCCAGAAGCCGGCATGGACGCGATCCACTTGCTCGAACGCGAAGGCATTCGGGTTGAGTTCCCCCAAGGACAAAGCTGCTGCGGACAACCGGCGTACACCTCCGGCTATACCGACCAGGCCCGTGAGGTAGCGCGCTCGCAACTGGCGTTATTTGCTGGCGACTATCCCGTTGTCGTGCCGTCGGGTTCCTGTGCCGGCATGCTGCGCGAGCACTATCCCGACTTGTTCAAGGACGAGCCGGAAACACTGAAACAAGTCCATGCCCTGGCTGCTCGCACCTATGAGTTGGCCGAATTTCTGCTGTTCGTGTGCAAAGTTCAACTGCACGACAACGGCGCACCGACCAAAGTCGCACTGCACACGTCCTGTTCCGCACGCCGGGAAATGAACACCCACCTGCACGTCAGAACGCTGCTCTCGCAAATGAGCAACGTGGAGCGGGTCGAACACGGCCATGAAAGCGAATGCTGTGGCTTCGGCGGTACGTTCAGCGTGCGCATGCCAGACATTTCAGGGGCGATGGTGGCTGACAAAACCCGCTCGCTGAAAGAGTCCGGCGCGCACCAAGTGGTGACGGCCGACTGCGGCTGCTTGATGAACATCAATGGCTCGCTGGAAAAACAGCGCGAATCACTGCGTGGCCAGCACTTGGCCAGTTTCCTGTGGCAACGCACTGGAGGTGGGCAATGAACACCCATACGCGAATTCCTGTCGTCGAAGTCGAAGAAGACTTCCGCACCCGTGCCCACAAAGCCTTGGGCGACCCACAGTTGCGTAAAAACTTCCGCACCGCCATGGACTCGCTGATGACCAAGCGTGCCGTGGCCTTCAGCGATGCCGACGAACGTGAACGCCTGCGTGAGCTGGGCAATGCGGTCAAAGCCCGTGCGCTGTCCAAACTGCCCGACTTGCTGGAACTGCTTGAAACCAACCTGACCCGCAATGGCGTGATCGTGCATTGGGCAGAAACAGTAGATGAAGCCAACGCCATTGTTCTGTCGATCGTCCAAGCCCATGAAGCCAAACAGGTGATCAAGGGCAAGTCGATGGTCAGCGAAGAAATGGAGATGAACGATTTTCTTGAGGCTCGCGGCGTCGAGTGCCTGGAAGCCGACATGGGCGAATACATCGTCCAGCTCGACCACGAAAAACCGTCGCACATCATCATGCCGGCGATTCACAAAAACGCGGTTCAAGTGGGCAACCTGTTCCACGAAAAGCTCGGCGTGGACTACACCAACGACGTTGATCAACTGATCCAGATTGGTCGTCGGGTCCTGCGTCAGAAATTCTTTGAAGCGGACATCGGGGTCTCTGGTGTGAACTTCGCCATCGCCGAAACCGGCACGCTGTTGCTGGTGGAAAACGAAGGCAATGGCCGGATGTGTACCACGGTCCCGCCGGTGCACATTGCCGTCACCGGGATTGAAAAAGTCGTGGAAAACCTACGCGACACGGTGCCGTTACTGTCACTGCTGACCCGCTCGGCGCTGGGTATTCCGATCACCACTTACGTCAACATGATCTCCGGCCCGCGCAAAGCCCACGAACTGGACGGCCCGCAAGAAGTGCATTTGGTGCTGCTGGATAACGGTCGCAGCCAGGCCTTTGCCGACAGTGAACTGCGCCAGACGCTGAACTGCATCCGCTGCGGCGCGTGCATGAACCATTGCCCGGTTTACACCCGCATCGGCGGCCACGCCTACAGCGAGGTTTACCCCGGCCCGATCGGCAAAATCATCACGCCGCACATGGTCGGCCTGAAGAAAGTCCCGGATCACCCAAGCGCTTCGTCGCTGTGTGGCGCGTGCGGCGAAGTGTGCCCGGTGAAAATCCCGATCCCGGCATTGCTGCGTCGCCTGCGGGAAGAAAACGTCAAATCCCCGGACGACCCGCACAAAGTCATGCGCGGCCAAGGCAGCAAATACTCGCGCAAAGAACGCTTCGTCTGGAACGCTTGGGCATGGCTCAACAGCTCGCCAATGATCTACCGCGCATTCGGTTTCTTCGCCACCCGCTTGCGCAACTTGACGCCTGGCAACATCGGCCCTTGGACGCAAAATCACAGCGCGCCGAAACCGGCTGCGCGCTCATTGCATGAACTGGCCCGCGAGCATTTGGCCAAACAGGGTGAGAACAAATAATGAGCGCCAGACAGAACATCCTTAACAAGCTGCGTAACAGCCTGACCGGCGCGACGCCGATTGCCGATAATTTCGACGAAGACCTGGTCACCACGCCGTGGAGCTACGCCCCCGAGCTGCGGGTCGCGCAACTGCGCAAACTGATGGAGGCGGTGCATACCGAAATCCACCTCAGCACCGAAAACGCATGGCCGCAGTTGCTCGGGAAGTTGGTCAGCGACCGGCAATTGCCGAGCCTGCTGATAGCCCCTGGAACGCCCCACGGTCGGCGGATCAGCGAGCACTGGTCGATCCACCCTGAACTGCCGCAGCTCAAGGCTTATGACCAGCCCATAGAAGCCTGGAAAACCGAGTTGTTCGATGACACCCCGGCCAGTTTCACGACGACTTTGGGCGCGATTGCCGCGACGGGCAGCCTGATTATCTGGCCGACCCGCGAAGAGCCACGCCTGATGAGCTTGGTACCACCCGTGCATTTCGCCCTGCTCAAGGCCAGCGAGATTTACGAGAACTTTTATCAGGTCCAGCAAAAACAGCAGTGGGCGGACAACATGCCGACCAACGCACTGCTGGTGTCCGGCCCGTCGAAAACCGCTGACATCGAACAAATCCTGGCTTACGGCGCCCACGGCCCGAAAGACTTGATCGTACTGATTTTGGAGGACGCATGAGTCTGCCCGCCGCATTTTTGCGCGAAGCCGAACGACTGATCCCGCAGAACAGGCGCTTCGACGATCCGTTGTCGACGCTCGCCTTCGGCACCGATGCCAGCTTTTATCGGCTGATCCCAAAACTGGTGATCCGCGTCGAGTCCGAAGACGAAGTGGTAGCACTGCTGAAACTGGCCCAGACCGAACGTGTTCCGGTGACATTCCGTGCGGCGGGCACCAGTTTGTCGGGCCAAGCCATCAGTGACTCGGTGTTACTGGTGCTGGGAGACAACTGGAACGGTCGAGAGATTCGCGAGCAAGGCACGCAGATTCGTTTGCAACCCGGCGTTATCGGCGCTCAGGCCAACGCTTGGCTCGCGCCATTCGGACGCAAAATCGGCCCGGACCCAGCTTCGATAAACGCCTGCAAAATCGGCGGTATCGTGGCTAACAACTCCAGCGGCATGTGCTGCGGCACCGCGCAAAATAGCTATTACACCCTGGCGGGCATTCGCTTGGTATTGGCGGATGGCAGCCGAGTGGACACTGAGGACGCAGGCAGTGTCGCCGCGTTTCGCGACAGCCATTCAGACCTGCTGGAAAACCTCGCGCGATTGGGCCGCGAGACCCGAGCCAACCCTGAATTGGCTGCAAAAATTCGCCACAAATACCGTCTGAAAAACACCACCGGTCTATCGCTGAATGCGCTGGTGGATTTTGACGAACCGCTGGATATTCTCAGCCACTTGCTGGTCGGTTCCGAAGGCACGCTGGGATTTATCAGCGCCGTCACCTACGACACCGTTATCGATCATCCGTTTAAAGCGTCAGCCCTGATTGTGTTCCCAGACGTCGAGACCTGCTGCAACGCGGTCACCGTTCTGAAAACCCAGCCAGTGGCCGCCGTCGAGTTGCTGGATCGCCGGAGCATGCGCTCCGTGCAGAACAAACCGGGCATGCCTGGGTTCGTACGTGAGCTGTCGGAAAACGCCTGCGCCTTGCTGATCGAGTCCCGCGCAGCGTCGCAACTGCTGCTGCACGAACAACTCGTCCAGATCATGGCCTCACTGACGGCGTTTGCGGTGGAGAAGCAGGTCGACTTCACCGAAGACCCGCTGGAAAACGCGCGCCTGTGGGCCATCCGCAAAGACACCTTTCCGGCCGTCGGCGCGGTGCGTAAAACCGGCACCACGGTGATCATCGAAGACGTGACCTTCCCGGTCGAGCAGTTGGCGATTGGCGTGCGGCGCTTGATCGCGCTGTTCGAGAAACACCATTACGACGAGGCGATCCTGTTTGGCCATGCGCTGGAAGGCAACCTGCACTTCGTCTTCACCCAAAGCTTTGAGAACCCCGTGGAAGTCGCGCGCTATCAGGCTTTCATGGAAGACGTCACGCAGTTGGTGGCCGTGGAGTTTGGCGGCTCATTGAAAGCGGAGCACGGCACCGGCCGCAACATGGCGCCGTTTGTTGAGCTGGAATGGGGCAGCGATGCCTATCAACTGATGTGGCAACTCAAACGCCTGCTCGACCCTAACGGCATCCTTAACCCGGACGTCGTGTTGAGCAATGACCCGCAGATTCACTTGAAGCATTTGAAGCCGCTGCCTGCTGCGGACGAAATCGTCGACAAATGCATCGAGTGTGGTTTTTGTGAGCCGGTGTGTCCGTCAAAGGGACTGACACTCAGCCCACGGCAACGCATCGTTATCTGGCGTGATATTCAAGCGAAGAAACGCGCAGGCATCGACACCACCGAGCTGGAACGCGATTACCACTACCAAGGCATCGACACCTGCGCGGCCACTGGCCTGTGTGCGCAACGTTGCCCGGTGGGGATCAATACCGGTGAGCTGGTCAAGAAGCTGCGCAGTCGAGACGCCACCCATGGCAAAACCGCCAATTGGTTGGCCGAGCATTTCAAAACCACCTTGCAAGGCGCACGCTTTACCCTGCACGTGGCCAACGGCGCAAGGATGTTTCTGGGCGCACCCCGCCTGGCAAAACTCTCTGCTGCGCTGACCAAAGCATCAGACGGCCGTGTGCCCTTGTGGACCGCCGCCATGCCGCAACCGGAACGGGCGATTCGCTTCAGTCCGCCGGTGACCGATCTGCGTCCTCGGGTTGTGTATTTGGCAGCCTGTGTCTCGCGGGTCATGGGCCCGGCAGCCAGCGATAGCGAACAAATGTCGCTGCTGGAAAAAACCCAAGGCTTGCTGGAAAAAGCCGGTTATCAGGTGGTGTTCCCGGACAATCAAGACAGCCTGTGTTGCGGCCAGCCGTTTGCGTCCAAAGGCTATAACGAACAGGCCGAACACAAACGCCAAGAACTGCTCGCCGCCTTGTTAACGGCCAGCCGTGGCGGGCTCGACCCGATCTATTGCGACACCAGCCCTTGCACCTTGCGCCTGGTCCAGGACCTCAAAGACACACGCCTGGATCTGTATGACCCCGTGCGTTTCATCCGCACCCACCTACTGGATAAATTGCACTTCACGCCACAGCAAGAGCCGATTGCCGTACACGTGACCTGCAGCACCCAGCACTTGGGCGAAAGTCAGGCATTGATCGAATTGGCACGGTTGTGCAGCGTCAACGTGGTCATTCCCGAAGGCATTCACTGTTGCGGGTTCGCTGGCGACAAAGGCTTCACCACGCCGGAACTGAACGCGCACTCGTTGCGTACGCTGAAAGAAGCAGTGCAGTTCTGCAACGAAGGCATTTCAACCAGCCGCACGTGTGAAATCGGGCTGTCCCAACATGGCGGCATCGATTACCACGGGCTGGTTTATCTGGTAGATCGAGTGACTCAGCCTAAGTCGCTTTAACCGTCGTGAGGGGCTGAAAAACGCCCTTTCATGGTGCCAAACCGTCTAAAGATGGCTTTTTCACATGAGATAGCAGAAATAATAGAACCCCTGTGAACTGCAACAGTCCATCTCTGTAGGCCCTTTACGAACGGGCTTATAACAGACCTCGGACGGCCTCATCGACCGGCTATTCCGAGTCCATAGGCTTAGGAGATACACATGAAGCGTACCGTACTCACAGGGTTGTTCCTCACTGCCGCACTGTTGGCTTCCCCGGTATTCGCCGCTGAAGACCTGTGTGGAGCGAATCTGCAGACCATCAAGGACAGCTTGTCGTCGAGCACCAACCTGGGTAATGACGAGAAGATGAACCTTGAAGAAACTCAAAAATCAGCCATGGCCGCCCACAAGGCCGGTGATGACAAGAAATGTATCGAACTCACTACCAAAGCAATCGAACAAAACGACAAAACCGATACCGGTAATGGCGACGGTAGCGGCGCGAAATAATTTGGGCACACGCACACGGCCAGCCTCTGGCTGGCCTGTTTTTCAGCAGCGCTGCCAGACAGGAGAGGTCGACGGACTCCGTTCATTGGGGTAGACTCCGCCACCTGACTGCTCACGCGGTTGCTATCGGGGCCGATTAGGATTCGACGCTGGTTGCGAAACTCTAGGTGCATGCCGAGTTGGTAACAGAACTCGTAAATCCACTGTTGCAACTTTTATAGTTGCCAATGACGAAAACTACGGCCAGGAATTCGCACTCGCCGCTTAATTGCGACGACTAGAGCCTGAGCTTCTGGTTACTTCGGTACCAGCAATCACTAGAGGATGCCTGTAAACTCGAAGTGATTGTCATGCAGAACAGGATCGCCGTGCAGTACGTTGTGGACGAATCGGCTAAAACTTACACAACTCGCCCAATGCACCCTGCCAGTCGGGTCGCTGAGGGTTAACTTAATAGACACGGCTACGCATGTAGTACCGACAGCGGAGTACTGGCGGACGGGGGTTCAAATCCCCCCGGCTCCACCACTTCAACATCTAAAGACGTCCACGGACGTCTTTTTTTGTGCCTGAAATCCAGTAAATACGGGGGTTTCAGCGCTTTTGCGGTCTTTTGAGAGTTTTGGAGTTCCAGCCATTCGGGTATTCCAGACGGTATTCCAGACGGTATTCCAGCTTATCCGGTGCTAATCTTTGGAATACCGAATCAGTGCCTGAGGACAATCTCATGCCTGCTCAAACCCTCCGCCTCTCCGATCGACAGCTCAAGGGAGTCAAACCCGCGTCCAAGGATTACGTCCTTACTGACGGTGACGGTTTGCAGCTCCGAGTACGCAGCAACGGCTCGTTACTGTGGAATTTCAATTACCGCGAACCGGTGACCAAGAAGCGTATCAACATTGGCTTCGGGACTTATCCCGAACTGTCACTGGCGAATGCACGAAAGATGGCAGTCGATGCGCGCGAGCTGCTCGCCCAGGGCATCGATCCGAAGGTGCAACGCAATACGTTGAATGAAGCTAAGCGCGCAGAAACGGAACACACCTTTGAGAATGTGGCCACCGCCTGGTTCGAGCTCAAGAAAGACTCGGTCACTCCGGCCTACGCCGAGGACATCTGGCGGTCGCTCACGCTGCACGTGTTCCCAGATTTGAAGACGACTCCACTCGCGAAAATCACTGCGCCGATGGTGATCGGATTGCTTCGCCCAATCGAAGCGAAAGGCAGCCTGGAGACGGTCAAACGTCTTAGCCAGCGGCTAAACGAGATCATGACCTACGGCGTAAACTCCGGCCTGATCTTCGCCAACCCGCTCAGTGGCATACGGGCGGTTTTCAAGAAACCCAAGAAAGAAAACATGGCAGCGCTTCCACCCGAAGAGCTCCCCGAGCTCATGCTGGAAATCGCAAATGCCATCATCAAGCGCACGACCCGTTGCCTCATCGAATGGCAGTTGCACACGATGACTCGGCCCGCCGAGGCGGCGACTACCCGATGGGCAGACATCGACTTCGACAAACGCATCTGGACCATCCCTCCGGAGCGAATGAAAAAGCGTCGTCCGCACACAATCCCGCTGACCGAACATGCACTCTCGTTATTGGAGACGCTTAAGCCCCATAGCGGCCACAGGGAATATGTGTTCCCGTCAGATAGAAGCCCGCGCACCCATGCGAATAGCCAGACAGCCAACATGGCGTTGAAACGAATGGGCTTTCAGGACCGCTTGGTCAGCCACGGCATGCGCTCCATGGCCAGCACAATCCTGAACGAACATGGATGGGATCCGGAGCTAATCGAAGTCGCGCTGGCGCATGTCGATAAAGACGAAGTTCGAAGCGCCTACAACCGGGCGGATTACATCGAACGCCGACGCCCGATGATGGCGTGGTGGAGTGAGCATATTCAGAAGGCGACAATGGGCAGCTTGTCTGTAACTGCACTCAATGATGCTAGAAACCACGAGCCTGTGACCGACAGACGCTAGCTACCAGATGATTTAGACGGGGAAGAGGTCTTGGGTAAATATATGCAGTGGTTGAAAAGCAAGTTCGCGGAGACACCAGTACCTTATCGATTTTACTCGGCCTCCTTGGCTTTGTTCGCTCTTGGGGTTCTCCTATCACGCGTCTGGGATAAAGCCGCTATCGATATTGCGAACACAATATCTTCAGCCTTGATCATTGGCGGATTTCTCATGTGGTGTCTTCCTGCAGCACGTTGGATGCGAGACGTTTGGGAGAGGCCATTTGGCAAGACACCTATCGTTCTGTTGCATGTGCTGGTCTTGCTCGTGGCAACCAGTCTCTCGCGCTTTGTAGTTTCCGACGCACTCGGCTTGCCACCGCAGTCGTTTGATTTAACCGTGGGATTTCTCGCTTTACTCTTTTACCTGCCTGCATGGATGGCGGTAGCTGCCGTAATTTTTGTGATTTTTGGTTTCCTGCTATTTGTAGCCGTTTTGATCGTAATGTTCGTCGTAGGATCAGTCCAAATTCTCGCGCCTTTATTGAAGGTCGTCGGATTCAATTATTCGCCTACGCGAAATTCGGCCATGGCTCTTTTTCACTCGGCGGGCGCCATTGCGACTGGGCTTGTTTTGCTCACAAGCTACTCCTTCCTAACCGAGGCATACCAACCTTGGATTCTATCGGCGATCAGGCTTGTCGCCGTTAAAGCCGACTTCCATTCAGCGCCTAATTATCCAGGTGTAAACCCAGGTGAGAGGGTGCATCCACTCGAAAATGGGTACATAGCCTACGCCCGTGTCCAAGACGACAAAAGCCTAGTTATCGGCGTGAGATCTCAGGATACGAATAGGTATGATCAGTCGCTCCCTAACCCGATTCCCTCGGTTAAAGAAATGAAGCTGCCTTTTTTTGAAATACACCGTTTGCCGGAAGAGCGTAGCTCCTCCAACTGATTCATAGCACGTCATGCCGCAGGCAGAGTGGCACCGCTGCCATCTGCAACTGAACCAGCACAATTGGAGTCATCGGTGGCGACCAGTGCAGTCGGTGGCGACAGTCGCCGAATCCTGAATTTCCGCGCCCCTCCGGCCAAGCCCCTGCGCATGGCAAGGCTCTGCATCCCCATGCGCAGGGGCTCACATTTAAAGACAAACGAATGGTTAATCGCGTATCCCTCACGACTCACGATTATGTTCAAAAGCAGCTCGATAACCTTTTCATGGCGACAGTGGCGACAGTGGCGACAACCCACGTCCTGCCTGGCCTGGCGCATGGCGACAAAAGTGGCGACAGTCGCCACTTTGTCGACGACATCGGTTAAAGGCTTGACCACTTTTAACCACAGGCGTACGAATCATCACGTAAGCCGCTGTCATCGACAGCAACCCTTAGAGGAAGCCTGAACCTAAAAGGTTACGCCACCGTGTGGATGGTTCAACCAAGTGCGATTAGCGTCCGATAGCTCGCACGGTTACAGCTCCGGCTGTGATGGATGCCTACTTCACCTCAATGCCGTCCGCGGCATCTGCTCTCCACATCGCTGCCCAGCAGCAACTTCACTCCTTGGCTCATGTCCTGAACCAACTCGTGCCTGTCTCTTTCTTATGGAAAGAGACAGGCACTCAAACCACTGCTGCAGCCCATGCCGTACGGGCCTTTGCGGCAGTTCACTTAGTGACAATCGGTGTGACAAACACCAACGTCACCCGCCACAGCGTTGCCGATGATGGTGCCGCAGCCCACGGAATGGACTGCACCTGACTGACAGTCAGGCATGCCCCGGTCATCGACATCACTGCCTGCACTCACCTCAGGATCTCGCGGCATTGGTCTCGTCAGCCAGCGCAGCCTCCACCCGCCCATCTCTTCGAGATGTTCAGGAGGCCAGGTCATGAGATGCCCACGCTCCCGGTCGTAAGGAGCCGCCCAGTCCCGCGTCAGTGGACACCCTAACAGGCCGCAGGGGCCTTGATCCCTGATAACACTCAGCATTCGTGGCGGGATGACGTGGGGAAAACCGGGAGAACAGGAGAGACGCGTGATGCTGCAACGAATCTGGCGCTCGCCGCCACAGCCATTGCTGGAGGCCAACCCAGCACCCTTGGATTATCCGGTGGCCGCACTCGGTGATCTACTCGCCTCCGCCGTTGAACGCCTGGCCCAGGTACTCGGCGTACCTCAGGCCATGGCCGCACAATCGGTACTGGCCACGTCGGCACTGGCGACTCAAGGCCACGCCAACGTAGAACTGGACGGGCGGATTTATCCGCTGTCGCTGTACCTGCTAACCGTGGCGTCGTCCGGAGATCGCAAAACCGCCGTGGACCGCTGGGCACTGCAACCCGCCCGCGAATGGGAACGCCAGCAGTGGAAGGCATACCGGGAAAAGCTTGCCCGCTATCGCGCCAACGTCGCGAAGTCCCAGCTACTTCTGACCACTAACGAGGGAGGCGAAGACCCGCCGATCTTTACCGAGCCGGAGCCAGCCACACCTCGATTGATCAGCAGCGAACCAACCATCGAAGCACTGACCAAGAGCTTGTGTTTTGGTTTGCCCAGCATGGGCCTATTCAGTGACGAAGGCGGTCAATTTCTCGGCAGCAGCACCATGAGCCGCGACAATCGCCTCAAGGCCGTGACCACTCTATCAGCGCTGTGGGATGGCAGTCCCATTGACCGCTCGCGGTCCATGCCAGGCGAAAGCCTGCGGGCCTATGACCGACGCCTCAGTCTGCACTTGATGCTGCAACCTTGTCTCGCGGGACAATTGCTCAAGGACCCGCTGCTCAACGGTCAGGGCATCTTCGCCCGCTGCCTGATCATCTGACCAAACAGCCTCGCCGGGCAGCGCCTTTATCAGCCGGTCGATCTGAGCAAACACCCCCAACTGCAACGTTATCGCCAACGCATCAGCACCTTGCTGCATCGCCCCTGGAGCGTGGGCAACGATGGGTCGCTGGAGCCTAAAGCCCTGCCCCTCCGAAGCCTGGCCCGACAAACCTGGATCAACCTGCACGACACCATCGAAACGCAACTCGGCGAGTTCGGTGAACTGGCCAATGTCCGGGCCAGCGCCTCCAAGACTGCGGACAACGTGCTGCGCATCGCCGGAGTGTTTGCCGTGCTGGAAGACAGCGAAATGATCGAGGTCACGCACATCCAACGCGCCTCGACGTTGATGGACTACTACCTCACCGAAATCCAGCGCCTGACTGAACAGGAACCCGCCAACACCTTGCTGGAAGAGTCCGACCGGCTGCTGCGCTGGCTGCAGGAAAAGCACTGGTCGACGTTTACCGTTCGCGACCTGCTGCGCAACGGTCCGCGCTTCGCCCGCAAAAGCAGTCATCACACCCTGACCCTACTGGTCGAGCTGATGGACCACCAATGGCTGAGCACTGACGGCCGCAACTTCGAGGTGCGTGATGTTTCGACTCAATGAAGCCCTGCGTAACCGACGCAGCCAAGTCAAAAAAGCCCCGCCCTTACAAGTTGTCGCCACGTCCCGCGCTAGCTACCACGCGGGTTGTCGCCACCGTCGCCGTTGTCGCCAAAAACCAAGCCGACGACGTCCTCATTGAGGATTTGATGGATCAACTGCGCAGGGAAGGTGCAGATCTATTTTACCTGGATAACCAGCTGTGCCTACGACCGATGGACTGGAATCAATTCCACCGGGTGAGTGATAACTGGCGTGATCTGCTGGCCTACCTGCACAGGCATGAGGAGGAGAACCAAAATGGCTCTCGTCGGCAGGCGTGACGGCCGCAATTTTGGCTACGGCCGCCAGTTGAGTTATGCCGGTCCGCAAGCGCTCAAGGATCTGTTCGGCGGCGGTCACTTCGCCACGGTGAAAGCGCATAGCGATCGCTGGAAGGCGTTCATGCATTGGTGTCGGTCAGAGGACGGTCCCGGCTACAACGATGCGCGTCAGATTGATCGCAGCACGTTGCAGAACTACGCCGCGTACCTGCGTCAGCAGATCCAGCAAGGCGACCTCGGAATCGCTACCGCGCAGAACCGCCTGAGCAGCGTCAACCGTGCCCTCGCCGCGCTGCGCGGTGATCAGGACGTCAAGATCGTCAGTCCGAGCCGGGCGCTAAGCATGCAGCGATCGACCATCCGCACCTGCGCACCAAACGGCCAGGATCGCCAACACGTACGGCGAGTGCTTGAGGCACTAAGCGAACAGCGCCACAACCGGGTGGCCGCGATTGTTCTGTTGGCGAGAGAAACGGGCATGCGCCTGCGCGAAGCGATCCTGGCTGACCTGCCACGCCTGCAACGCGAGGCAGAACAACTAGGTCGCATCAATATTCAAGACGGTACCAAGGGCGGTCGCTCAGGGGCATCAGCGCCGCGATGGATCGCGGCTACTCAAGAGGTGAAGACGGCGGTGGAGTTGGCTAGAGATGCGTCGCCGCCCGGTAGCCGCAATTTGCTGGCTGGAGAAGAAAGCTACGCTGCGTTCTTGCAACAGACCGTGCGTCCTGCTCGAGAAATTTTGCATGAGCAAGGAATTAAAGGCTTTCATGAATTGCGAGCGGCCTACGCCTGCGAACGTTACGAGGAGCTTACGAACCACTCCGCCCCCATTAATGGTGGCAATTGCTATCGCCTTAACCGCGACCTTGATCGACAGGTGCGCCAACAGATCAGCGTTGAGCTCGGGCATAACCGGAATGATGTGGTATCGGCTTACATTGGAGGTCGAGCGTGACCAGACCCTTTGATATGGCGCTGTTCCTGAGCGGTGTCCTGACCGGTTCGAAGGCCACGCAGCAACGTCACTTAAAGCAAGCCCAGATCATGCAAGCGGCCATTCAACAACGATGGCAACAAGACAATCCCTGGGCTTGGCAGCGCAAGTATGTGCGTTGGTTCTTCACCCAATACCTGAAAAATCATTCCGATGACACCCGATGTTACTATCGACTCACTGCTCTATTGATCGGAAAACGATTAGGGCGTCAGCTGTGCTCACTGAGTACTCGATAAACTGAATGCGAGTAGCGGGAGACGCCGTTTGAGGACTATCTCTGTCACCGAAGCGGTATCGAAAAGTAGCGTGAGCAGAGCAAAAGGATATGCACAAAAATATCAAACTAGATGTACTTTCCACCAATATCGGTTGATAGTATCAATTATGCATATTCAAGCCCTGGAGGTGAATAGTAAATAATCACAACTACTCTAGGATCGACTTCAAACACGACTTAAACCTACTAATATCGGATCACTCGAGAGATTCACCGAAATAACTAACACACCATCCGCATTACATATAAAAACAGCGCCTGCCCTACCGATCTCACGAAAGGGGCAAACTTCCTATATCATCTGACCTACAAAAATCACCGCGACATAGAAAAAATCTTAACTGTAACTATATTACACTGATACGAAAATCTTCAGATCAACATCGTTGCTGTGAGCCGTCGATATCCAGCTCTGAACTAACTGGTATGCCTGAAGGGATTCCGGACTTCCTCCATGGCCTTTATTAAGTTGCCCTTCGAAATGAGACGCCGAAAAACTATTTGCGGCGACTATCCAAACTTCCTTTCGTACGCGGCTTGACTTCCGTCTTTGAGCGATAATTTTCCAAGCTTCTTCAACTGCTGCCTCTCTCGCTTTCTCGTCAGGAGCTTCAAACCTAACACCCTGCAGCAGTCTTACCCTTTCTGCCATTTTCTCCGGTGCATTTCGCGTGGGCCAAGCCACTGCTAAAACACCCCAGTTTGCAGCCTTGAGATTTTTGTCGCCAGATATGAGCATCTCTATATTTTTGATGGCTTGCCCACCTACCTCTGCTAGCGCACCAGCGGATGACTGCGGGTTCACTACAGCACTGCCACACTTGACATGAACATAAATCAGCTTACTCACTGATGAGATTATAAAATCAGCAGGCTCGGTGTCCATGTCTGTACAAAACACAAGATCAACATCAGGGATATACCTGTGAAATGGGCCTAACTGGGATCTTGTAGGATCGAGACGAGAGTTCTCTTTCAGCTTATCAAGCAGGAAAAATATAGAATCTTCATTAAATTCCTCACCGACTACCTGAATGACTTTCTTCTTACCCTTAATTTTTTCAACATAACCTTTCTCATCAAGTTGATCGTTGAGCAGGTCAGGCATACCGATTACTATATTTTGCAAACTAGAAGTGGCAATTTTAAATTCACCCTCAACAGGAAGCTTTAGCTCGTAAAACCTGCCCTTGGAGTAACTCACGCCACCATCCAAAAGAACCTTGTGCAGATTATCATGTAAAGGCTCAAGAAAATCTCCGTATTGCTCACCGCGTCCGTTGATATCGTATAAAATTTCAACCTGCGACTCGAAAACCACAAAAGGGCTATGAACACAGAGGGAAATATTAACTTTGAACTCCGGAAAGCCCGAATCAAAAATCAACCCATTGTTATTTTCAAAATATATAAAATTATTATCTATTGCAACATCTTTCCCATCATATTTTACCTGGATAGGCTGGGGAAAATCACTAAAGTCAATTATCACACTTTCGATACAAAGAGCGAGATTAACCGGAATAGGCTTAGCAAATGAATGTAAAAGATTACTATTTACCACCCTATCAACAGAGATCACACCTTCCATAAACTCAAGCCATTGATCTAGCTCATCCAGCATATATTGACCATCTTTTTGATCAGAGATTCTTCCTGAGTCAACTCCTACGTAATAACTACTTTGTTTCCCGCCAAGAATGTCAAAGTTATCACATTTTACAGTTGCAACACGATACGCCGAATTCCGCTGCAGATCAGCTATAGCTTCGAGATCTCGCCCCTTTATCGAAACACTTTCCGGGCGTTTATTTGTTGTCCCAACAGACTTACTGCTTGCTTCCTTTGTAACGGTCTTATCACCCAAACCCATTACATTGAGTAATCTTGCGGGCTCGATAGCGCCACCGATACATAATTCCGCATCGTAGCTAAATTTTCGCCCCCTACTATCATAGACAGCAACAATTTCCTGCTGGAATTTTTTTAGAAGCGTAATTTCTAGCGAGGGTTCAAAAAAGAATTGATCTTTTAAAAATCTCGACCTATTAAAGGCTATTGAAACAATAACCTTAATCCCCCCCGCAACCTGGAAGGTCTTGGCCAGCTCGCCAGACTGATTACTTCTCCAATAAAGCAAATCAGTAGCTGCTTGAACATTAAAATTACTAAACGTATTAACAAAGCAAACCGATGCAGTAGGAATTACTAGCGAGGCTTCAGGCCTAAAATCATTTATATCAAATTTCTTCAAAAACCTATTACCATAATAACTGGCATCTGGAAAAGAGCTTAGATAGATTTCAATGAGCTTGTTAACATCCAATGAGGATATAAACTTACGGGCTGCCGCGGGCGTACTAAGTGACTTGTCGAAGTACCGATAATTTATCCAAATCCTTTCATTAGCGTTAACACCACACTCGATAACTAACGGCTTAACCCCCTTATATAACCTAACAATACGACCTATCGTCTGAACTAGCTCACGACCTGAGTTCACCGCATACGTGAGAACCAGCAGCTTTGCCTGAGGAATGTCAACACCTTCATCAAGCTTTCTCTGATGAATAATTATCTCATATTCCGAATCGCGTAAATTTGCAGGGACATCCACTTTCACATTTGCTCTAGGATCTTTTACGTATTGTTCATGAACCGCCAAGACCGTAAAAGACTCATTCAACAAATGGTAGTAACGCTCTATATCCGAAAATTCCTTACACTTAACAATGCATTTAGCACCAGGGTTATCTTTCAAAAAAAGACTTATGCTGTCCACTAGCGCATCAAATTTCGCCACGCAGAATTCTGGCTCCGTCAACACTCCTTGATGTAAAGCCTCTTCAAATGTATAGATAAAACTTGAGCCATCATCGATATCAAATTGAAATAAATCGTTCCGATACGGAGTTGCCGTAATCACAATTTTATGTGCTCCAGCATTACGCACTAGCCCTTTCCAAATAGGTGAGGGTTCGGAGTGCCCCTCATCAACTATAATTAGATCAATATTACCCTTAAGATCTTCAAGTTCCCCTGAAGAAAAACTTACAAGCTTTTGAAAAGTAGATACATATATTCCGGGCTTACTAGTATCATCAACATCATCGAAAACGCTTTTCTTGATTCCTTTGTAGTTCGGCACAAGCGACTCAAAAAAACGTCCATTTATTTCTTTAACTAGCTGATCACAAACAGCTCTACGATGGCATAAAACAAGCACTCTAGATTGCTTGCATGCGTGTGCTACAACAGCTATGACTCCTGATTTACCTGCTCCCGTTGGCAAGCTTATCAGGCAAGATTTTGAATCCAGTGTATCAACTGGTCTTTTTACGTATTTCAAGGCTGTCTCGATGCTGCGCTTCTGGCAAGTCCTCAGCGCATCCCACAACTCTGAAACCAAAAAGAAACCTCCAACTTTAACATTCATAAATTACATCCTTGTATGGTGACCACTTAAAAACCACGTACATAGGCAGAGAGCTGCCCCGAGCAGAGCAAGGTAGCATTATGCCAGCCCAACGAAAAGCGCACCACACCTGAAATCATCCATACTAAACAAAAATAGCTTACGGAGCAGCGCGATCAATATATTTCATTCCTATGCACTCCCCTCTCGCCATACGAACACTAGTGACGGCTTTTACTACTTTGATCACTCGCACTAACTATAATGGTGAATTACCTAAAGTTTTTCGGTTGATGCGCGAGGGTAATCTGCTACTTCAGCAAAATGCCAGAAACGACAAAAGCAGTCAGAAGCGAATTTGCTGATCCTGATTGCTTGGCCAGTGTGTTAGAGACTGGTCTCAACGAGACGATCAAAAACCAAGCTTGCGGTTAATGGGTGTGTGCATCTGGCCGATACGCTGGAAGCGCTACCAAAAAACACCACCAACTCGGACAACCTGAGCTCTAAGGACTACCAGTGATCGTTTACGCTGCGACCAAACAGCAATTTCTCAAAGACAGCGATAACGACGACATTGAGGAGGTGATTCTCAGGCATTTCAAAGAGGCCACCGGCAAAAAAGTGGGGGCGTCGGAGATAAGGTCATGGCAGGGCTCATTGAGCTATATGGCGAAGGTGCTTCGAGACGACGGCCTGCCCAACGATGCGGGGTTGGCCATTGAGCTGCATATTCCACAATCGTCGAAACGAATCGATTTTTTGCTCACCGGCCGAGGTGAAAATCAGATCAAAAACGCGGTGCTGATCGAGCTCAAGCAGTGGAGCAAAGCGACCGCTACCACCAAGGACGCGATTGTAAAAACCGCACTGGGGGGAGGTCTCGTAGAAACCATTCACCCCTCCTATCAGGTCTGGTCCTATGCGGCACTGTTGGAAGGTTTCAATGAAGCCGTCTACGACAAAAGCATCGAGATACGTCCCTGTGCCTACCTCCACAACTACGTCAGCGATGGCGTGATCAACTCAGCACACTACGATGCCTACACCAGCAAAGCACCGCTGTTTCTCAAGGGCCCAGAGGAGCTCACGAAGCTACGAAGCTTTCTTAAAAAATACATCGTTCATGGCGACAACAAGGAAGTGCTGTACGAGCTCTCCAACGGGAGAATTCGCCCTTCTAAAGCGTTGGCAGAGGCGCTGAAGGGATTGATGAAAGGTAAGCCCGAGTTCGTATTGATCGATGATCAGAAAACGACTTTTGAATCGGCTCTTGCCGCAGCAAGTGCCGCGTCTGAGAACGCGCCAAAAGTACTGATCATCGAAGGTGGCCCAGGTACCGGAAAAACGGTCCTGGCGATAAACCTCTTGGTCAAGCTCACAGGGTTAGGATTGTTGAGTAAATACGTCTCGAAAAATGCCGCGCCCCGAAAGGTGTACGAAAGCAAATTGGTCGGCACCGTCAAACGTAGCCATTTTTCCAACTTCTTCTCTGGTTCCGGGGCGTTCATTGATACCGAGCGCAATACCTTCGACACGTTGGTTGTAGACGAAGCCCACAGGCTCAACGAGAAAAGCGGTCTCTACGGGAATCTGGGTGAAAACCAGATCAAGGAATTGATCGAGTCAGCCAAATGCGCAATTTTTTTCATCGACGAAGACCAGCGTGTCACCTTAACCGACATCGGCACCAAGAAGGCCATTCGAGCGTTCGCCAAAGCAAAAGGCGCAACCGTCGAAGAGTACACGCTGTCCTCCCAATTCCGCTGTAGCGGTTCCGATGGCTACCTGGCGTGGCTGGACGACGTGCTAGATATTCGCGCTACAGCCAACCCGTTACTTGATACCAGTGAGTACGAGTTCAAGATCTTTGATACTCCGCAGGCGATGCACGCTGCTATCGAACAGAAGAATCACGATAACAAGGCGCGAGTTGTCGCGGGTTACTGCTGGCCTTGGCTGAGTAAAAAAGACCCCAAGGCTGCCGACATCGTTATTGGCGATAGCTACGCCCGTCAATGGAACCTCGACCAGGACGGTAGCTTATGGATCATCGCTGAAAACTCCATAGAGCAGGTAGGCTGCATCCACACCTGCCAGGGGCTGGAGGTGGATTATATTGGCGTAATCATTGGCCCAGATTTGATCGTCAGGAACGGCCAAGTGCTGACGGTGCCTTTAGAGCGCGACAAGCATGACAAATCGATTCGGGGCTGGAAGAAACTGATGAAAGAACAGCTGGATCTGGCTCGCCATGAGACGGACTTGATCATCAAAAACACCTATCGAACATTGATGACCCGCGGCATGAAAGGCTGCTACCTGCATTGCACTGATCAGGAAACTGCGCAGTATTTTAGAAGCCGCCTTGCCGAATACAGCGGTAAATGACTTCACACTTGGCCTTCAGTCGTATAAATGCCTTTGACCAATCTGCCGAGATTGTTTGATAGCGATCTGCTCACTGAGGGCCTTCTCGACTGACTGCAATCGGCAGCTATGTGCAGTTCACTGCCAATCATGGTTACGAATGATTCTGGCCAGATTGATTGCAAACGAGTGATCAAGTGGAGTGGAGTATTCCAATTGGTATTCCAGCCAGAAACAAAAACACACATTAGCTATATATATCAATCTCTTGCCGAACCAATTAAAATTACCCCGGCCCAAACGAAACACCATCAAAGCCCGCCCAGTGCGGGCTTTGATGCATCTGAAGCATCTGAAGCATCGAGAGTGGATGAGTCGATCCGGGGTCATGCCGATAAATGGCGTGATCCATCGACTTTGATATTGGGCTCGCCTTCCTCAGCAAGCCCCCGTAATCCAGCGCATACCCTTTATTGTTTCGACATCAACGCCGCCGAGCGGGTGACCGCCCTTTCATCATCTGAAGAGAGGACTGGTTGTTCAGCGAATCATCTAAAAGCGCGAAGGCCAGCGCTGGACTTTACAGCTTGGTCGCGACGGCCAAAACCGACTGCCAAGAATCTACGGGTGGCTGCCAACAGCGGCTTCGTCGGTTTAAGCTGTCGGGGTTACGAAGAGTCTAATGAACACAAGCGGAGAAACGATCATGAAATACGACGACAAACTGATTGAAGAAACCGTGCTTGCCCTGCTGACAACCTTCAGTTTTGACAGAGGCAATGCTTGGAAGGGGTTCGACTTCGAGATAATGAACCGATTGCATGAACTTGGTTTCATCAGTAACCCGGTGAACAAGAACAAATCGATTTGGTTGACGGAGGAAGGACTGGAGCGAGGACGGCAGATAGCCGACCGGTTGTTTGGGATCAGGGCTCAAGGGGAGCCTATATCCGACTTGGGAAGCTGAGATCGCGCGAGGAAATACATCAATTCGTACAGTCGTAGACGCATACCTAGCCGAGCCAGAAAACTGACTGTCGGATTGAGCGCGGTGTAGAAGCCTTTTTGTAATTCGAGCGCTAGCGCGACTACCTTTCGAACACAGGCTCCGCCATGCCTTTAACCCCCGGCCGCACAGCAAAAATACCTCCCGCCAACGGCTGCTCACTCAAATCCCCAGCCGGGCGAATTGAAGTAACAAACAGCGTGTCCAGCTCCCTCCCCCCAAACGCACACATCGTCGGCTTTTTCACTGGCACACCGATGGAGCGATCCAGCCTGCCCTCGGGTGTAAAGCGGTGAATCAGCCCGGCATCGTTTGCGCAGATCCAATAGCAACCTTCGGCGTCGATTGCGGCACCGTCAGGGCGGCCAGGGTGTTGGTTCATATCGACGAACACGCGACGGTTGCGGGGGGTGCCGCTTTGCGTGTCGTAATCGAAGGCCCAGATCAGTTGCACTGACGGGTGGGAGTCGGAGAGGTACATCGTCTTGCCGTCAGGACTGAATGCCAGGCCATTGGGAATCATAAAACCTGTCAGTTGGGGGTTGAGAGGTTCGCGCCGCCCGGACACGTAACGATACAACGCACCCGCCGCCGAACCCGTTGCCATATCGAGCGCCATGGTGCCTGCCCAGAAACGCCCCTGACGATCACAACGACCATCGTTGAAGCGCATGCCTGGGTGCGCGTGGTTCACGTCTGTCAGTCGGGTGCTGTTCAGTTTTCCATCAAGGCTGGCGTCGAGCATGAACAAGCCGCTCTCCATCCCCGCGATCCAGTTGCCGGTGGGAGTGGAGGCGATGCAGGCGAGCATCTCGGCAGTTTCCCAGCTGTGCGTCTGACCGTTTTCCGGGGCCCAGCGATGTAGCCGCCGGGCAGGAATATCAACCCAGTAGAGCGCCTGTTCCCGAGAGTTCCACACTGGGCTTTCGCCAGTGGCATTACGTGCGTCGAGAATCAGTTCAGCGTCCATGGCGGTTCCATTGGCGAATTCGGGAAGGGCATCCAACGGAGGATTTTAATCGTCGCCGAAGGGGCCAAGTGCAACAAAGGCGCCGCCCTGGTAAAGCATGATGGGGTCGCTTGCAGCCGGTAAGGGTTGTGCTTCGACCTGACTACGGAACGCTTCGGAATTGTCTTGAGCGTTAAAGCCCAGGTGCGCGGCGTAACGGTTATCCCACCACGTGGTTTGATTGTTGGAAACGCCGTAGACCACCGTGTGGCCGACATCCGGTGCGTACAAGGCACGTTCCAATAATTGAGTCAGATCGTTATAGCTCAACCAGGTGCTCAGCATCCTGCGGTTTTGCGGTTCTACGAAAGAAGAGCCGATGCGAATGCTCACGGTCTCTATGCCGTAGCGATCGAAATAAAAGCTGGCCATGTCCTCGCCATAAGACTTGGACAAACCGTAATAACTGTCCGGACGGCGCAAGGAATGGGCGTCCAGACCCTGCCCCTGCGGGTAGAAGCCGATGACGTGATTGGAACTGGCAAAGATGACTCGCTTAACCCCATGCCGACGGGCCGCTTCATAGATGTGGAAGACCCCACAAATATTGGCGCCCAGGATGTCCTCAAAAGACCGTTCGGTCGAGACACCGCCAAAATGCAGAATCGCATCGACCCCCTGAACCAATTCATCAACGGCTTTCTTGTCAGCAAGATCGCAATAACGGATTTCCTCGCTTTCATCCACCGCTGGCGCAATGTCAACAATGTCGGAGAGACGCAAAACGCTGGTCAAAGGCTTCAGGCGCTTGCGAAGTACTTTGCCTAGCTCACCGGCGGCACCTGTTAGCAGAAGACGATTGAAAGGTGGGCGCGCACTGATCGTTGAAGTCGTCATGGCAGATTGGCTCGAGTTATTTTTATTGACATACGTTGTCGTACAACAGGTGGATTATCGACATGCTCCCTTATGTTGTCAACGCGTTACGAATAACCGACGCGTTAACACGCAGAGTGCGCTTTTTCTGACCATAATTGATGCTATGAATACGGATTTATATAATCCAAGGTGCAAAAAGTCAGTTGACACATAAATACGATATTGGCTATAAATGGCAAAGATGTACGACGACCTACAACATGCAGGTCCGTTATTATAAAAATAATACAGTGAGTGTTGCCCATCATGGATGCATCCCACGAGGCTGTTTTTCCAATCGATTTTCCAATTTTCGATCTGATCGGTTTACCCACCCGCAGAGCCTCGCCTGCTGTTTGAGGCGGTCTTCGCGAGGGGCCTGATTGTGCTCGTCATACACTCGACATCCTGGATACGCGGAGGGATGCCGCACACTTCAAATCCAATAATAATTAAGGTGAAGGGATGAAAATCAAAGGCATCCGCTGGTGGATGGTCGGCCTCGTGACGGCTGGTTTGATTGTCAATTATCTGGCCCGGAACACCCTGTCGGTCGCGGCTCCAACGCTGATGAACGAGCTAAGTATCTCGACCGAGCAGTACTCGCACATCGTCGTCGCCTGGCAACTGGCCTACGCATTTATGCAGCCAGTGGCTGGCTACATCCTTGATGCCATCGGTACCAAGATGGGTTTCGCAGTGTTTGCCATTGCCTGGTCGGCAGCCTGTGCCGCAGCTGCATTCGCTACGGGCTGGCAGAGCCTGGCATTCGTTCGCGCCTTGCTTGGGCTCACCGAGGCCGCGGGCATACCCGCCGGGGTCAAGACCACCACCGAATGGTTTCCAGCCAAGGAGCGTTCGGTCGCTATCGGTTGGTTCAATATTGGATCCTCGATTGGTGCGCTGCTCGCGCCGCCATTGGTGGTATGGGCCATTCTGCAAAGCGGCTGGCAACTGGCATTTCTGATGGTTGGTGGGTTGGGGCTGGTCTGGAGTGCCGTCTGGCTGCTGCTGTACAAGCATCCGCGTGATCAACAACGATTGAGCGATACCGAACGTGATTACATCTTGGCCGGGCAGGAATCCCACTTTAAAGATGCCACGTCGAAAAAAGGGAACTGGAAGACGATCATTCGCAGCCGTAACTTTTATGCGATCGCCTCAGCACGCATTCTGTCGGAGCCAGCCTGGCAGACATTCAATGCCTGGATTCCCCTGTACCTGATGACCGAACGGCACATGAACATCAAGGAAGTTGCCATGTTTGCCTGGCTACCCTTTCTGGCCGCAGACCTTGGCTGTGTGCTGGGTGGTTACCTGAGCCCACTGTTTCATCGTTACTGCAACGTATCGCTGTTTACGTCACGGAAGATGGTTTTGCTGTTCGGCTGTTCTTGCATGATCGGACCGGCCTGTATTGGGTTGGTGGACAGTGCCTACGCCGCGATTGCTCTACTGTGTGTAGGCGGTTTTGCCCATCAGACGCTTTCGGGCGCGCTGTACTCAATTACTTCAGACTCATTCGGTAAAAACGAAGTGGCGACGGCTACCGGCATGGGCGGCATGTTTGGGTACTTGGGGGCTGCTGCATTCACGGCGGTATTCGGTGTTCTGGTGACACAGATCGGCTACAGCCCTTTGTTCGTGGTGTTGGCGATTTTTGACATTGTCGCTGCCATTATCGTTTGGGCAGTTGCTCGAGAAATCACTGCTGGACCCGGGGTTCAGAACCATGATGTGACGGGTTCCAATCAAGGCTCCGCTTTACCTTCGGCGTAAGTTATCTGCTCGAGCCAATGCAGTTGGTTCGAGCATCTCTTTTATCGAGCCACCGTATGGAGCGTTATCCCCGACGGTTTTGATCGTTCCGTGGATTCTCCGAATAAGGCCTCCAGTGCTCTGAGTGGTTGGCAACACACTTAATTGCCAACTAACCGCGGCTGTAAAATACCAAACGCTTATGTACCGCTTATCCGCACGCAGATTCGGACAGCAAATATTATAAAAATAGACCAAAGGAGCACTACATTGAACAAGCAAAAACTCGCAGCAGCTATTGCACTGGCCGCACTGTCGCTACACGTTCAAGCAGATGATGCTGCGAAGCCACAAGGGTTTCTGGAAGACAGCAAACTTTCCCTCAGTTCACGTACCTATTATTACGAGAACGATGATCACTCCGCTAATGGGATCAACCAGCGCGAAACTGTTGAAACTCTCAAGCTCGACTATAAATCCGGCTTTACCCAAGGGCTAATCGGGGTCGGGGTCGATGCTCAACTGATCTACGGTCTGCACCTTGATGGCGGCCCAGGTCACCACCCAGGCACAGGTAACTCATTCTGGCCAAGTGACAGCGACAACTCGGCTCAGGACGACGTGGCCCGAGGGGACGCAAACGTCAAATTCCGCGTGTCCAAAACTGAATTACACGTGGGTGGCGCTCTGTTTCCTCAGATGCCAATCATGATGGCGACCGACAGCCGCACGATGCCGCAGAACTTCGACGGCGGCATGATTACCTCCAGAGAAATCGACAACCTGACGCTGAACGCGGGTCAACTGGAACACTCCACTGGCCGTGCATCGACCAACAGCACCTCGCTGTCAGTTGCAGGCGCAACCGAAGGCAGCAACCAATTCCGTTACGCGGGTGCCGACTACAAAGTCACCAAAGACCTGACCGTGCAGTATTACCGCGCGAACCTGCAAGACTTTTATACCCAGAACTTCTTTGGCTTGATCCACGTATTGCCACTGGGTGACGACCAGTCCTTCAAGACTGATTTGCGCTACTTTAGCAGCAGCTCTGACGGCAAAAACAGCAGCGGCACGGCCGGTTACGCGTTCAACAACAACGGTGGTTATGCCAAGCACGCCAATGAAGTTGATAACGTCACCTGGAGCACCATGTTTACTTACCAGTTGGGCGGCAGCAAATTTATGCTTGGCTATCAGAGCGTCAGCGATGACGGCGGCTTCGTAATGCTGAACCAAGGTAACGTCACCAACAACGGCAAGTCTTTGGCAACTAACGGTTCCAACAGCGAAGACAACGGCGGTACCAGCTTCTACCTATACACCAACTCAGTGATCGGCAGTTTCATTCGAGCAGGTGAAGACACTTCGTTCGGTCAATACACGTACGACTTCGCACGGGTCGGCGTCCCTGGGTTGAGCGCTTTTGTTAGCTATTTGCGTGGCGATAACATTAAAGATAAGACACTTAACGGTGTGAATCACACAGAATGGGAACGCGACGCAGGTGTGGACTACGTGTTTCAGAGTGGCTACCTGAAGGGCTTCGGTACGACGCTGCGTACGGGTAGCTACCACGCAGGCGGCACAGGGGTCGCGAACCAAGACCAGACTCGCCTGATTTTCAACTACACCTACAACTTCCTGTAAGCACTTAACTGCATCGGGGGGAGGCGGATTTATCTCCGCCTCCCTCTCATCACCGGTTATGCGTGGGCTATATCACCGCCCCAACCCCTTCCTAAACCGATACGAAACAAACCCTGCCGACCAAGCTGGCTTGGATTGCAGCCTAAATGTCCGTGCCGGCGGCAGGTCCACGGCGGCTAATAGCTTCGGTGGAATTCCTCCCAAGTAATCACTGTGGTCGTATTTCCATTCGTTCGGGATTTCCCAGTGGGGGTCTACGTTGTCGGGGCATGGCAAGTCGGGGCCGTCGCGGCCCAGGGCGCCCTGCCAATAGGGATGACCCTTGTCGACCACGCCCGCCAAGGGATTGCCGAGGGGAAAGGCGACTGCCAGTACGTGGTCTTCAAGGGAGGCCAGTATCGACAGCGTCTTCAACTTGCCCGCCGTCGCCTTGTATTGTGTGTTCAGGCAATTGTCGTTGATGGCGCCGGCCATCAAAATTGCTTGGGTCACTGGCAGCTTCATTTGGGTGATGGTTTCTAAAATGACCCGTGCCCCGAGGCTGTGGGAAACAAAAGACAGGCTGGTAGCGGCGCCGAAATGACGGTCGACAAACGCGGCCAACAAACCCGCGCTGGTTATGGCTTCGCTGTCTTCAAAGGGATAATCCAGAACCGGCACCCAGCGTGAATCCCCCGGCCATAGAACCCCTACAAACAGGGTATTTGGCCCCAACTCCAATAATCGCTCCCACCCGGTCAGGCTTTCAATGCCGTCATTGCGGTTCACATTAAAACCGTGGGTGGCGAATAGCACGTCGTGCCCTCGCGCTTGCCTGACTAACTCGTCGAAGTTTGGGTAATGCCCATATCCCTGGCGGACGATAACCTCGCTGGCCGGGATGCCACCTACGCTGTCAGCGCGTAAATCAAGAAACCACGTCATGGCATTGGCCCTATTTACGGAACGCCTCGGCGGCCTTGGCACCTGCAGCGATAGCACTCGTCAGGTCTTTGGCGACAGGGGCGACCGGGGTGGCGGCCAATCCCACAAGCAGTGCTACGCCCAAAGATTTGAAGGACTGGTCGTACGCATAAAAGCCGACGACGGCCAACCCGATTGAAACCACGACCGACAGTGCTTTGGCACTGTTCCGGTAAATTTGGTCGCCGCGTTCGTAGCCTTGATCGAGTATCGCGGTGAGCATTAAATCGAAACGTGCCCATGCGTCGCCTTCTCTTAAGGTAAGCCCGGTGCCGTTGCTTATCTTCTCCGCCAAGGAGGCCAGCACTTCGGCGTTCATGCCGGTCGCCGTCGCGTAAGCGCCAGCGGTGGCGGTGCTGAACCGGAGCTTAAGCAACGATTTCGCGATGGCTTTTTGACCCTCCAGCGCCGTGCCGTTTAGCCAATTAGCACGCAGCGTTAACATCAGTTGATGTGAACCTAGAGATGAAGCCATTTGCGGCGTGATAGTGGTTTCATTAAATTCTCCCTTTGGGAAAAATAACGCCACGACACGCTCGATCTCCGAAAACCCACAGTTAGAGACCCCACCACCGAACGCTTTTGTAGTATCGACTAACGCAAAAGCAGCGGTGCCCAGTCCGGCCGCTGCTGCGATGCATTGGGAGATCGTATCTATCAACGCAATATCCGCCATGTCGCTTCTCCTCGCGAGATCAGCCTCATGAAATACGCCTGCATACCCGAAGTGCTCGGGGCCGCAAAATAACAACTATAGCGTTACCTGCGCCCAACGCTAATCCGGGTCGCTTTCTATCTAACGCGCTTTAGATCTCTGACGGGAACCGAACTCAACCCGCTATAATCAAAATCGTTCAGGCCATTTGGCCGTCATGCCTTCGGAGTTTCCATGAAGCGCTGTGTACTGATTGGCTTGTTCCTAACTGCAACCACATTGGCGCTCCCGGTTTTTGCCGGAAACGAAAGCAGTCTCTGCCAGATCAACCTCCAAAAAGTAAGAGACGCTCAGTCGAGTAATCCGGGGATGAACGATCAGGTCAGGGGGGATATCGACTCTACGCTGCACCGAGCCGAAGCGGCATTTGCCCGAAATAACGACGACGGTGCCCGTGAGTGCATTTCGTTAACGACCCAGGCGATGCAGAAAATTCAGAGTAATTGACACTCCGTCATCCAGAAACACGGCAAGTTTCAGGCGCTCGGTGAGGCGCCTGGAACTTTTTCGCTAAAGAGAAATTTCAGCCAAGGCACGATGTCTTTAATTCACCCCTCTGAATTAAAGGTTATATCCATGAAATTTTCGACGTTTTCTCAGGCTTTGTCGAAGTGGGCCGGCAGCGCCAAAACATTTTTGGCGGCGCTTGTGATGATTCTGATTTGGGGGATGACGGGACCATACTTTCACTACAACGACACGTGGCAGCTGATTATTAACACCTCGACCACCATTATTACGTTTCTGATGGTATTCGTGATTCAAAATACCCAAAATCGTGATAACGACGTGCTGCACATCAAGATAGATGAATTGCTGCGAGCGACCACCGATGCGCAAAACGCCCTTCTCAGCCTGGATAAAATGGATCACAAAGAGCTAAGAGCGTTGCGCAAAAAATATGAGGCGCTGGGCGACGAGGAAACCCTCGACCGCAATCTCGCTGCAAAAATAGAGAAGAAAGTGTCCGAATAAGGCACCTATAAAAAGGGCGTTCCGTGAACGCCCTTTTTAATCAGGCTCATCACGCCGCTTTCATGTCCGCCATCAACGACTTCTTCAACTGAGCTTTCATCACTTCCATTTCCTTACCGATCTCCTCGAGTTTTTCCTTACCCAAAAGCTCCTCGCACTGAGGAAACATTTCCTCCTCCTCTTCTTCGATGTGGTGCTCCAGCAATTCCTTGACCACTTTGACTCGCCCAGCAAATTCGGGTGTGCTTGGGTCGGTGACTTTTAAATCCGGCAGCACCAGAGAGTCCACGGTGCGATGCTCTTCCTTGGCTTCGTAATACATGATGTCCTGTTCTTTGCTGCCGGCGGCTTTAAACGCGGGGTACAGAATCTCTTCTTCGAGCTGTGTATGGATAATCAATTCCATTTCCAGCTTGGTTAACAGGTCGGCGCGTTTCTTAAGCGCACGATCCGACGACTCACTGAGCTGAGTGAGAATTTCCTTGACCCGTACATGGTCTTGAACAAGCATGTCGATAGCATTCATCACGGTTCTCCAAAGAAAAAGTGGCAACTTATATGCGGGGTCGCCTGCTCGGGCTGATAAGTGTCAGAGCAATATTGCTCACTCAAGGCATTTAGCATCTTCCATGCCTATTCCAACAGAAGATTAAATACACATAAAAACAATGAGTTACCAGTACCCACTTGAACGTGCTCCGTGCAATTTGCATGACAACTTAAAAAACAAACAGTGCATATTGCCGCAACGTTAGTTAACTAATAAATTAGCCATATCCACTCATCAGACAACAGTGAACTTAGCGGAGCCTACTTTCTTCTTCGCAGCGGGTAAATGCGACCGCTCAACCGGAAGGATGGCCCGGGCTGTTTAACAAACGTTAGAGCGACGCGGTATTGAAGGTCTTACCGTCTTCAACGGCGTCGATGCACGACGCGCCTACCGCTCGATGCGGCATAACTGGATCAGTGAAATGGTCATCGGCGCACGACTGCAAGACTACTCTCACCCATCGGCGACGTATCCCTGAGACAGCGGCCAACTAAATCCGTAGGAGCCGACTTGTTGGCGAAGCAGTGTCTCAGAAAACCGCATTAGAACCTTCGCCAACAAGTTCGCGCCTACAGATGTCTGGCGTTAGCTGAGATGCGAACTCATGCCCGGTGTCAAAATCACCTTGCGGCAATCTTCTTCTTTTTTGTCGAAGATTTTGTAACCCTCCACCGCATCCTCCAGGGACAACCGGTGAGTGATGATGGCTTCCGGTGTCAGCGCGCCGCTTTCGATATGTTCCAGCAGTTCGGGCAAATAGCGCTGCACGTGGGTCTGGCCCATTTTGAAGGTCAAGCCTTTATCGAAGGCGTCGCCAAACATGAACCCATGAATAAACCCTGCGTAGACGCCCGGCACGCTGACCGTACCGCCGCGACGCACGGCGGCGATGCACTGACGCAGGGCTTTGCCGCTACTGCCTTCGAGCTTGAGCGTGGCCAATACCGTTTCAGTGGTGCTGCCCTTGGCCTCGAAACCCACAGCATCGACCACACCATCCACGCCTCGCATCCCCGGCGTTTGGCGGATGATGGTGTCGGCAGGATCATCGTCCTCATCGAAATTGATTGGAATAACGCCGTAGGTGCTGTGAGCGTACTCCAAGCGATACGAATGATGGTCAACCATGAAAATCTTTTCGGCGCCCAGCATGCGTGCGCACGCCGCGCTGAGTAACCCCACCGGCCCAGCGCCATAAATCGCGATGCTTGAGCCCTTACCGATTCCAGTGTTCAACACCGCCTGCCATGCGGTGGGCAAAATATCGGACAAGAACAACACCTTCTCGTCGGCCAATGTACCCGGCACTTTGAAAGGGCCGACGTTGGCCTTAGGCACCCGCACATACTCAGCTTGGCCGCCTGGCACGCCACCGTATAAATGACTGAACCCAAACAGTGCCGCGCCAGGTGGGATCGACTTTTTGTTCATAATCGCGCCGCGCCCGGTATTAGTGGTTTCACAGGCGGCGAACTGATCCTGCTGACAGAAAAAGCAGCTGCCACACGCGATCACAAAAGGGATCACAACCCGATCACCTTTCTTCACTGCCGTGACCTGCGAGCCCACTTCTTCAACCACCCCCATGAATTCATGGCCAAAGATATCGCCATGCTCCACAGCAGGAATTTTGCCCCGATAAAGGTGCAAATCGGAGCCGCAAATAGCCGTGGCCGTGACTTTCAAAACGATGTCGTCCGCATCTTGTATGACCGGATCTGGAACGGTATCAACCCTTACGTCATGGGCGCCGTGATAAGTAAGTGCTCGCATGGAGTGCTCCCCGAGTGTGCAGCTATGCAGTGGTCAAAAGGGAGGCTGCGTCAGGCTAGCCTCCACAGAAATTGGGAAGCCAGCGCGACGGCAAAAGTTCAGGGGACGTGGACCAGCGGGGAGGAGCGCCTACAAGCATCCGGGCTTTTGGACTGCGCGTCTGGTGCCGCCGCTGTGGGAACCGAATTTATTCGGGAAGGCGTAGTGTCAAACACGGACTCAGTGGATTTGAAATCCATTCCCGAATAAATTCGGTCCCACAGATTTGAACTGACCCCCAAAAGTTGGATCCCACAGAAGACGGTGCATCAGACCGCGTTTACAACCTCGCCGCGCTCCAGGAACGCCTTCAAATTGCTGAACACCACCGCTTCCATGCCCAAACGGGTTTCTTCGGTGCCGCTGCCAATGTGCGGCAATAGCACGACGTTCGGCAGTTCAAGCAAAGCGCTTGGCACCTTAGGTTCTACGTCGAAAACGTCCAGCCCGGCGGCGCCGAGTTTGCCGTTGACCAGCGCGGCGACCAATGCGTCTTCATCAACCACCGTGCCCCGCGCAACGTTGATCAACGTGCCGGTTTCGCCCAGTGCTTCGAGCACGTCGGTGCTGATCAGGTGATGGGTCGAAGGACCACCAACGCAGGTCAGGACCAGGAAGTCCGACCAACGCGCCAGTTCGATCAAGTCCGCTTCGTACTGAAGGGGGCTGGTCGCATCAGGTTTACGGTTGTGATAACGCGCTTCCATGCTGAAGCCGCTGGAACGCTTGACCACTTCTTTGCCGATGCGCCCCAAGCCAACGATGCCAAGTTTTTTTCCGGTCACGCTGCGGCCCAACGGGAAAGGCTTGGCGCCCCATGAGCCGTCGCGAACAAAGCGGTCGCCGAGGGCAATCTTGCGGGCGCTGTCGATGATCAGGCCCATGGCCAGGTCGGCAACACAGTCATTGAGGACGTCCGGCGTATTGCTAATCTGAATCCCACGCGCATGGGCGGCGCCTAAGGCGATTGCGTCATAACCCACACCAAAGCTGCAAATCGCTTTCACGGAGGGCATCGCCGCCAATTGCGCCGCTGAACAACCAAAGCGAGCCGAGGTAATAACGATGTCGAACTCGGCGCCGCGCTCCTTGAGAAAGGCGACCGGGTCTGCCTGGGTCCAAAGTTGCTGGACGTCATGGGCTGCGGCCAATTGTTGATTGAATCGGTCAGTCAGTGGGCCGACTTGCAGCAAACGTGGATTAGCCATCAAACAATTCCTCTGTTGGATAACGTCGAGCCGCGCCCGACGCTTGTTTCAGCCTTAGACGGGTTTGAGCACGATACGGTGTAAACGGCCCAGCAGCAGTGAATAGGACAAAGTGCCCATCAACGCGACCAGCCCGATGAAGTTGAATGCCCAGGCAAACGAGCCCGTGCTCTGAACAATGAAGCCGACCATGATCGGAGTCACGATGCCGGCCAGGTTGGCCGACAGACTGGTAACACCACCGGTCAAGCCGATCAATTCTTTGGGCGCTACTTCCGAGACCGCCGCCCAAGACGCTGCAGAAACACCTTGAGCAAAAAAGGCAACGGTCAGAATCGCGATGCACAGCTCATTGGATTGCACGAAGTTGACCAACACGATGGACATGCCCAGCGCCGAGCCGATCACCAACGGCGCCTTGCGAGCGAAGGACATCGAGAAGTTGCGACGGATCAGCAGGTCCGAGAAATAGCCTGCCAGTAACACACCGACGGTAGCGCCGATGTAGGGCAGCGCAGCAAAGATGCCGACCTTGACCATGGTCATCTTGCGCTCTTCCATCAGGTACGTCGGGAACCAGGTCAGGAAGAAATACAGCGCCGAAGAGCTGGCGAACTTGCCGATGCAGATCGCCCAAATCTGTCGGTAGGTAAACAGCTGACGTACCAGTTTCCAATTGAAAGGCGTACGTTCTTTACTGCTCTGGGCCAGACCGCCGCCCTCTTCGATGTAGGTCAGCTCTTCTTTGCTCAGGTGTTTGTCCGCCAGCGGGTCCCGGTATTTCCAGTACCAAATACCGCCGAAGATCACCCCTACGCCGCCAGTGACATAGAACACCTGCTTCCAGCCGTACGTGGTGGCAATCCACAGCAACAACCCGGAAAACAGGGCGGTGCCGATGTATTGGCCCATGACATAGATACTGGTGGCCAACCCTCGCTCGCGGGTCGGGAACCACAAGGTCACCGCTCGGCTGTTGGCCGGAAACGCTGGGGCTTCCATGGCGCCGATGGTCAAACGCAAACCGAAGAGCATGCTGAAGTTGCTGACGGCCCCTTGAAACACCGTCGCGATGGACCAGACCACCAGCGAAATGCCGTAGGTAATTCGTGAGCCAAAGCGGTCAGCCATGTAGCCACCGGGCAACAGCGCGAAGGCATAGGTCCAGGCAAACGCGGAAAAGATCAGCCCCATTTCGATCTTGTCGAAACCGAGGTCTTTGGCCATGAACGGCGCGACGATGGAAATGTTGATGCGGTCGACGTAGTTGATCACTGTTGCGATAAGCACCAGTGCCAACATGAAATAGCGCCGCCGGGTCGGCAACGCCGTGGATACGCGCGTGGCAATTGCCGGACGAACGAGGGTCTCGGTCTGCATCGTTGTACCTTCTTTATTTTTATTAGGGTTCATCGATCAAGCATTGTCGCGGCTGGGCATGGAGATGCAGGAACGAGGTGCTCCCTCGTTCCTGCTGTTCAATCGCCGGTATTACGTAATAGGCGCCGGGTTGAACAAAGTGATGTCGTTGTGCAAACGCAGCGCTTCGGCGCAGGTTTTTTTCTTGCCGCTGGCAACGTCCAGGTAGAAGTGGAACAGCTCCCAACCCAGGTCTTCGATGGTGGCGCGCCCGGTGGCGATGCGGCCTGCGTCGATGTCGATCAGGTCGGGCCAACGCTGTGACAGTTCGGTGCGCGTCGACACCTTCACCACCGGCGCCATCGCCAAGCCATACGGCGTACCGCGCCCAGTGGTGAACACGTGCATGTTCATTCCGGCAGCCAGTTGCAACGTACCGCAGACAAAATCACTGGCTGGCGTTGCACAGAAAATCAACCCTTTACGCGTGAAGCGTTCGCCAGGGCCAAGCACCCCGTTGATCGCGCTGCGCCCGGATTTGACGATGGAGCCCAAGGACTTCTCGACAATATTCGACAGCCCGCCCTTTTTGTTACCTGGCGTGGTGTTGGCACTGCGATCTGCCTCACCCTTGGCCAAGTAACGGTCGTACCAGTCCATTTCGCGAACCAATTCTTGCGCCACTTCGACGGTTTCAGCGCGGGAGGTCAGCAAGTAAATTGCATCACGCACTTCGGTGACTTCGGAAAACATCACCGTCGCACCGGCGCGCAACAGCAGGTCCGAGGCGTAGCCCAGTGCGGGGTTAGCAGTGATGCCAGAAAACGCATCACTGCCACCACACTGCATGCCCAAAATCAGCTCGGACGCCGGCACGGTTTCGCGACGACGTTGATCGAGTTTCTTCAAGCGGGTCTCGGCCATGTCCATGATCTGCTCGATCATTTCCACGAAACCGTGGCTCGAGTCCTGAAGCCGATACAGCCACGGATCGTCGAGGTCCACCGAGCTATCGTTTTCGTGCATGACTTGCCCCGGCTGCAATTTCTCGCAACCCAGGCTGATCACCAGCGCTTCGCCGCCCAGGTTCGGGTTGCGCGCCAAGTTGCGCACGGTACGGATCGGAATGTAGGCATCTTTTGCCGTGATCGCCACGCCACAGCCATAACTGTGGGTCAGCGCCACCACGTCATCGACGTTCGGGTATTTAGGCAGCAACTCGTCACGGATGCGCTTGACCGCATGATCAAGCACCCCGGTGACGCATTGCACGGTGGTGGTGATACCCAGAATATTACGCGTACCGACGGTGCCGTCAGCGTTGCGATAGCCTTCGAAGGTGAAGCCTTCCAGCGGCTCGGCTTGTTCCGGCACATCGGTGGACAACGGCAGGCTGTCCAGTGGCGGCGCGGTCGGCATGCGCAGTTGATCTTCCCTGACCCAACTGCCGCGCGGGATCGCCTGCAAGGCAAAACCGATGGTGTGCCCATAACGAATGATGGGCTCCCCTTCGGCGATGTCCACCAAGTTGACCTTGTGGCTTTGCGGCACGTTATCCAGCGTTACCAAACCGTTGTCGAACTGGGTGCCCGCAGGCACACCTTGATCGTTGACCACGACAACTACGTTATCGAGGGCATTCAACTGAATGTAGCGTGGCGAATCGGCATGTTGAATCAGGTTCATCACGGTTTCCTCAGGATTTGGCTTGAGAAAGCTTTTCGGCGCCATCGCCGATTGCTGGGCCCTTAAGTGGCGGCTCTTTCAATTCGACGCGTTTGATCTCTCCGACGATGAACAGGTAGCTAATCACCGCCACCAGCGCGTTGGCGCCGACGAACACCAGTGCCCACTTGAACGAGCCGGTTGAGCTGATGATGTAACCAATCACAATAGGGGTGGTGATCGACGCAATGTTGCCGAACATGTTGAACAAACCACCGCTCAAACCGGCGATTTGTTTTGGCGAGGTATCGGAAACCACAGCCCAACCCAATGCTCCGACGCCTTTGCCGAAGAAGGCCAGGGCCATGAAACCGACCACCATCCATTCGATGTCCACGTAGTTGCACGCAACAATCGTCGTCGACAGCAGCAACCCGCCGATAATCGGCAGCTTACGGGAGAAGGTCAGCGAATGACCTTTGCGCAGCAGGTAGTCAGAAATGATCCCGCCCAATACGCCGCCGATGAACCCACAGATCGCCGGCAGCGAAGCAATGAAGCCGGCTTTCAAAATCGTCATCCCACGCTCCTGAACCAGGTACACCGGGAACCAGGTTAGGAAGAAGTAGGTAATGCCGTTGATGCAGTACTGGCCCAGGTAAACACCGAGCATCATCCGGTTGGTCAGCAACTGACGAACGTAGTCCCACTTGGGGCCGCCGCTGGCGCCTTTGCCCTTGTCCTGATCCATGTCGACCAGACCGCCGTTGTCGGCAATATGGTTGAACTCGGCTTCGTTGATCATCGGGTGATTGCGCGGGCTGTGGATAACTTTCAGCCAGATCGCGGAAAACACCAGACCGACACCGCCCATCACCACAAACACGTGCTGCCAGCCGAAGCTGTAAACGATCCAGCCCATCAGCGGGGCGAACAGTACCGTGGCGAAATATTGTGCGGAGTTGAAGATGGCCGATGCGGTGCCGCGTTCAGCCGTCGGGAACCAGGCCGCCACGATCCGTGCGTTACCGGGAAAGGACGGCGCTTCAGCCAGCCCCACCAGGAACCGCAGCATGAACAGCGCGACGATGGCCGTGGAGACGCCGAATTCACCGACATAGCCTTGCAGCACGGTGAACAGCGACCACGTGAAAATACTCAGCGCATAGACTTTTTTCGACCCGAACCGGTCAAGCAGCCATCCGCCAGGAATCTGGCCAGCCACGTAGGCCCAACCAAATGCGGAAAAAATAAAACCGAGGGTAACGGCATCGATGCCGAGACTTTTTTGCAGGCTTGAGCCCGCGATAGCAATGGTTGCACGGTCGGCATAATTGATCGTGGTCACCAGAAACAGCATGAGCAGAATCAAATAGCGGACGTGAGTCGGCTTGGCGTGTGGCATGTAACAGTACTCCCACTATTATTTTTTTTTGCGGGTAATCAAGTTGCCGGTGTTTCAGTTCATCCCGTGGGAGCTGGCTTGCCTGCGAACAAGCGCGACGCGGTGTATCAGGAAAACCGCGTTGAGGCATTCGCAGGCAAGCCAGCTCCCACAGGGATTGGCGTCGGGTCCTACGAACCGACGTAGCTAGTTTTTACCACGGTGTAGAACTCTTGCGCGTAGCGACCTTGCTCGCGCGAACCGTAGGAAGAACCTTTACGGCCACCAAACGGTACGTGGTAATCAACACCCGCTGTTGGCAGGTTGACCATCACCATCCCGGCTTGGGAATGACGCTTGAAGTGGTTCGCGTATTTCAGCGAAGAGGTGGCAATACCCGCCGACAGACCGAACTCGGTGTCGTTGGCCATGGCCAGTGCAGCTTCATAATCAGCAACACGAACGATGTTCGCCACTGGACCAAAAATCTCTTCCTTGCTGATACGCATCTGGGCAGTGCTGTCAGCAAACAACGTTGGCGCCAAGAAGTAGCCTTCGGTGTCGCAGGTGACCAATTCACCGCCCGAAACCAAACGTGCGCCTTCTTGCTGACCGATGGCGACATAGCTCATGTCTTGATCCAGCTGGGCTTTGGACACGACTGGACCGATATCAGTACCGGATTTCAGTGCGTGACCCACTTTAATCGAACGCATGCGCTCGGCCATGGCTTCAACGAACTTGTCGTGGATGCCAGCCGTTACGATGAAGCGGCTCGACGCCGTGCAGCGTTGACCGGTTGAATAAAACGCGCTCTGTACCGACAACTCGACCGCTTGCTTGAGATCAGCGTCGTCGAGAATGACCTGTGGGTTTTTGCCGCCCATTTCCAGCTGTACTTTGGCTTGACGCGCGATGCAATCAACAGCGATCTGACGACCCACGCCGACTGAACCGGTGAAGCTAACGCCATCGACTTTGCGGCTTTTGACGATCACATCGCCTACCACACGGCCGCTGCCCATCACCAGGTTGAACACACCCGCCGGGAAGCCCGAACGGGAGATGATTTCAGCGATGGCCCATGCGCAACCTGGTACCAGGTCAGCCGGTTTGATCACTACACAATTGCCGTAAGCCAAAGCCGGTGCAATTTTCCAGGCTGGAATCGCAATCGGGAAGTTCCACGGGGTGATCAAACCGATCACGCCCAGCGGTTCGCGAGTGACTTCAACGTTGACGCCCGGACGTACGGACGGCAAGTAATCACCCGACAGTCGAAGGCATTCGCCGGCGAAGAATTTGAAAATGTTGCCAGCGCGGGTCACTTCGCCAATCGCTTCAGGCAGAGTTTTGCCTTCTTCACGGGCGAGCAAGTTGCCGAGCTCTTCACGCCGGGCGAGGATTTCGCTGCCGACTTTGTCCAGCGAATCGCTGCGTGCTTGAATGCCAGACGTCGACCAAGCCGGGAAGGCGGCACGGGCAGCATCAATGGCGGCGTTGACTTGCGCCACGTCAGCTTGAGCGTATTGGCCGACGACATCCGACAGATCAGATGGGTTGATGTTGGAGGAGTAAGTCGCACCGGCAACCCACTCGCCACCGATGTAGTTATCAAAACGTTTCGAATCAGACACGAACATTCTCCAAAAGGCACGAAAATCTAGAGGCAAAAAACCGCTGATCGCTCAGCGGCCTTGATTCTGCGTAATTATTATTGAGCGCCCTGCTTGTCCATCAACGCAGCGAGCATTTCAAACTCTTCTGCGGTGAGGTCAGTCAGTGGCGTGCGGACTGGGCCTGCGTCGTAACCAGCGATTTTTGCGCCGGCTTTAACGATGCTGACCGCGTAACCCGATTTGCGGTTACGGATGTCCAGGTACGGCAGGAAGAAGTCGTCGATCAGCTTGCCAACAGTGGCGTGATCGTCACGGGCAATGGCGTGGTAGAAGTCCATGGCCATTTTTGGCAGGAAGTTGAACACCGCCGACGAATACACCGGAACGCCCAGCGCTTTGTAAGCAGCGGCGTAGACTTCGGCAGTCGGCAGGCCGCCCAGGTAGCTGAAGCGATCGCCAAGGCGATGACGAATGGAGACCATCAGTTCGATGTCGCCCAAGCCGTCTTTGTAGCCGATCAGGTTCGGGCAGCGTTCGGCCAGACGTTCCAGCAGCGGAGCGGTCAGGCGGCAGACGTTACGGTTGTAAACGATCACGCCGATCTTGACCGACTTGCACACGGCTTCAACGTGGGCGGCAACGCCGTCCTGGCTGGCTTCGGTCAAGTAGTGCGGCAACAGCAAGATGCCTTTGGCGCCCAGGCGCTCGGCTTCTTGTGCGTATTCGATGGCTTGGCGGGTCGAGCCACCGACACCGGCCAGAATCGGCACGCTATTAGCGCAGGTATCGACCGCAGTCTTGATGACTTCGGAATATTCGCTGGCGGCGAGGGAGAAAAACTCACCGGTGCCGCCGGCAGCGAACAATGCGGTAGCGCCGTACGGGGCAAGCCATTCAAGGCGCTTGATGTAGCCGGCCTTGTGGAAGTCGCCCTGAGCGTTGAAATCGGTAACAGGAAAAGACAGCAGACCTGCAGAAAGGATGGACTTCAGTTCTTGTGGATTCATTATTCGAACACCCTGGGTAGCAAAATATGGAAGGAAGCGCATCAGCGCTCAACTGATGTTGTATGTCATCGTACAACTAGAAATAGAATGACTCAATAGGCTTTTAAACATTTGATTGTCGGCGCCGATCAGAGGTATCGAAATCGATGTGAAGCACCTGTGGGACCGAATTCATTCGGGAAGCAAACAACGCGATCTATCTGAAACACCCCGTTGCGGCCTTCCCGAGCGAATTCGGTCCCACAGATGCTGGCGTTGCACACGTTTCTATAGGCGCTGCCGAAGGCTGCGATCAGAATTTCAATGCCTACTGTTCCCTTGTCTGCCAAAAGTCTTTGTGGGAAGTTGGCTTGCCAACGAAACCGTCAATGCAGACGCCCAGGTTTCAGGTCGACATCAGCGGCGCGATGACCGGCTTCTTCGCAGGCAAGCCTACTCCCACCGTATCGGCGGCTGCTTGCTATCAACCGTGTCAATGAAATCCCAGAGCCATACCGGCTTCGCAGCCTTCGGCTCCTTCAGTAGTGACGCGGCCCAGTTAAGCCTGCTGCTTTTGCGCCTCTTCATGGGCATGGCGCAGGCGTTCGCGGCTATTGGTCAGATGCAGGCGCATGGCGGCGCGGGCGGCGTCGGAGTCTTGGCGGGCGATGGCTTCGAAGATTTCTTCGTGCTCGCGGTTCAAACGACTCATGTATTGCTGCTGATCGTCATGGGCCAGATGCGCGGAATTGAGGCGGGTACGTGGAATGATGCTGGTACCCAGGTGAGTCATGATGTCGACGAAGTAACGGTTGCCTGTCGACAGCGCAATCTGCAAATGAAACTGGAAGTCTGATGACACACCGTCGGCGGCGTTTTGCGCCCTTTCGATCAACGTATCCAGCGCTGTTCGCATTAACGAAAGTTGCTCTGGGGTGCGACGTTGCGCGGCCAATCCGGCTGATTCGACTTCAAGGCTGATGCGCAACTCGAGAATCGCCAGCACGTCACGCAACGTGACAATGGTCGCCGGATCGATACGAAACCCACTGGGGCTCGGCGTATCCAGCACAAAGGTGCCGATGCCGTGCCGGGTTTCTACCAAACCGGAGGCCTGCAATCGCGAGATGGCCTCGCGCACCACTGTGCGGCTGACGCCCTGTTCTTGCATGATTGCCGATTCGGTCGGCAATTTGTCTCCGCGCGTCAGTTGACCACCGCGGATCCGCTCGGAGAGTTCAGTCACCAACTCTTGGGCGAGGCTGCGGTGTTTTCTGCGAACACGTGGCGCAGGGCTCTGATTATCCATATCCGACATCAATCTCTAGAAAGCTTTATAAGCGCGCATGATAGCGCAACCGGGTTGTACGATAACATGCGTAAAAACCCGGTTACATTCAAGTATTTCTTACACGACGGCCTCAGGTTGAGGTTGTTCACGCAACTGGCCGCCATCAATCCGCACATGCCGGCGATGGAAGCGCTTAAGGCTAGCGCGGTGGCCAACACTAAGCAGGGTCACGCCCGGCAGCTCGTCGATCAGCGCCTGATACAGCGCGCCCTCATCTTCTTCGTCCATTGCCGACGTTGCTTCATCCAGATAAAGCCAGCTCGGTGCGTAAAGCAGCGCACGGGCAAAGGCCACACGCTGTTGCTCACCCGGCGACAACATGCGTTGCCAGTGATCACTTTCGTCGAGACGCGGGATCAAATGAGTCAGACGACAGGTTTCCAGCACCTGTGCATAACGGTCGGCCGGATACGCTTCCGGTGCCTGTGGATAACTTAACGCCTCGCGCAACGTACCAATCGGCAGATACGGGCGTTGCGGCAAGAACAAATAGCGCTCGGCGGGCAATTGCACACGGCCCTGCCCCTCATACCACAAGCCACCCAATGCACGCAGCAAGGTACTTTTACCGCTGCCCGAACGGCCGCTGAGCATCACGCGATCACCCGAAGCGATGTCCAGATTGGCGCCGGCCAATAGATCACGACCGTCCGCCAGCTTCAGCTGTAAGTTATCAAAACGCAGCGCATTGCCATCGCGGTCCAGCTTGATCTCAGAACTGTGCGCTTCGTTGTCTGACATACCCTGACGGAAACTCAACAGACGATCGCAAGTGGCGCGCCATGAGGCCAGCGAGGTATACGCGTCGATGAACCAGCTGAAGTTTTCCTGCACGTTGCCGAACGCCGAGTTGATCTGCATCAGACCGCCCAGTTCGATGGCACCCGAGAAGTAACGCGGGGAGGCGACAACGAAAGCGAACACCGTGGCGATCTGTGAATAACCAGCCGTGAAGAAGGTCAGGCGCTTGGAGACCTTCATGATGTTCCAGTAATTGGTCCAGATCATGCCGAAGCGCGAACTCAACCGCTGATTTTCATTCGGCTCCCCATTGGAGAAGGCAATACTTTCAGCATTTTCACGAACCCGGACCAGCGCGAAACGCAAATCAGCTTCGTAGCGTTCCTGTTGGTTGCTCAGCTTGATCAGCCGCTGGCCGATCTTGTGAGTCAGCCAGCTGCCCAACGCGGCATATAACAGTGCAGCCCAAAACATGTAGCCGGGAATCGTGATACCCAGCAGTACGATACTGCCCGAAACACCCCACAAAATGACCGAGAACGACACCAGGCTGACCACAGTGCGGATAAGGCCCAGCGCCAGGCTCAAGGTACTGGAAGTGAAGCTATTCAGGTCTTCGGACAATCGTTGGTCAGGGTTATCGGTGTAACCATGTTGTTCAAGCTGGTAGTAATTTTTGTGCGCGAGCCACTTGGCAAAGTGCTGCTCGGTCAACCATCGACGCCAGCGGATGGTCAGCATCTGCGTCAGATAGAGACGGTACACCGCACCGAGGATCGCGATGGCGGCGATACCGCAGAAATACAGAATCAGATGGGTAAACGCCTCTACGTTTTTCTCTTGCAAGGCGTTGTAGAAGTCTTTGTACCAACTGTTGATCATCACCGAGATCGCCACGCTGAACAGCGACAGCGCGATCACGGATACCAGCAGCAGCCAGGCCATGCCTTTTTCTTCGCTACGCCAGTACGGCGTTATCAGTTTCCAGACGCGGCGGAAGAACTCTCCACGAACGGCGTCATTGACCCCAGAATACTCGGCGTTGCGATTCATTATTCAAGCTCGATTGGGATAGAAAAAACGCGCCGGGCCGATCATAAGTGATCGACGCCGCGCTTCGCGAAGTCCAAGGACATTCGTTCAGCCCCTGTTCAGCGCCTGACCGGCCGCTTTTGCAACTTACGCTGCAAGGTCCGGCGGTGCATGCCCAGGGCTCGAGCGGTGGCAGAGATGTTGCCTTCATGTTCGGTCAGCACGCGCTGAATATGTTCCCACTGCAAACGGTCCACCGACATCGGGTTTTCCGGCACCAGCGTGTCCAGGTCTGCATGTTCGGACAGCAACGCAGCCAAAACGTCGTCAGCATCGGCCGGTTTGCACAGATAATTGCAAGCGCCGCGCTTGATGGCTTCCACAGCCGTGGCGATGCTCGAGTAACCGGTCAGGATCACCACGCGCATTTCCGGATCGATTTCCAGCAGCTTGGGCAGCAACACCAGCCCGGAATCGCCGGTCATTTTCAGGTCCAGCGCGGCGTATTCCGGAATGTCGTTTTGCGCCAACATCAGGCCTTCTTCGGCCGAACTGGCGGTGCTGACACGAAAGCCACGCCGACTCATGGCCCGTGCCATCACGCGGGTGAAGGTCGCGTCATCGTCGACCAACAACAAATGCGGCAGCTCTTCGCCTTCGCCTTCGACTTGAATTTCGTCACTCATGCTTGTCTCCTCGGGCGTCACGGGGCAGGCGCAACTCGGTGAGCGTGCCGCCCTCCTCATGACTGTAGAGTTTTACTGAGCCCCCGGCGCGGGTCACGCTGGCCTTGCTCAAAAACAGACCGAGGCCGAAGCCTTTGCCTTTAGTGGTAAAAAATGGCTTGCCGATTTGTTCGGCAATGGCCAACGGCACACCGGCACCGTGGTCTCGAATACTGATGCAAATTTCTGCGAGCCCCCAATCCAGACGCACTTCCAACCCTTCAGGACAGGCATCGGCGGCATTGTTCAACAGATTGAGCAACGCCTGGGTCAGATCCTGCGGTGGCGCCAGTCGGGGAATCGACCCTTGGCCCACAAGCTGGAAGCGGTAGCTGGCTTCAGGCCGCATCAAGTGCCAACGGTTCAAGGCTTCGTCCAGCCACTCAGTCACGTCACGCTCTTCAACGGCCATGCGCCGATTGGCTTCAGCGGCGCGCACCAGTTGTTGCAGGGTGTGCTTGCACTGCTTGACTTGCTCTTGCAGCACGGCCAAGTCTTCCTGCAACAGCGGATCGTGATGGTCCTGGCGCATTTCTTTGATTAGCACACTCATGGTCGCCAAGGGTGTACCCAATTCATGAGCGGCGCCAGCCGCTTGGGTCGCCACGGCCAGCAATTGTTGGTCACGCAGGCCTTCTTCTCGACGTTCGGCACGTAGTTGTTCTTGGCGTCGAAGCTCTTCGGCCATCTTTGCCGCAAAAAAAGTGATCACGGCAGCGGCCAATGCGAAGCTCAGCCACATGCCATAAATCTGCATGCTCTCCCGAGCGATGGGAAAGGTACCCATGGGGTAGAACTGCACCAGCAATAGGGTGTAGCTGGTCAGCGCCAAGCCCGAGAGCATCAATGAATACAGCCACGGCAACGTCACTGCAGCGATAGTCAGCGGTACTAGGTAATAGGAAACGAAGGGGTTGGTCGAGCCGCCGGAGAAATACAGCAATACGCTGTGGATCAGCATGTCGAGGGCCAGTTGTACGGCATATTCCAGCTCGGTGACCGGCCACGACGTACGCAGGCGAATGGCGGTCAATACGCACAGCACCATGGAAAAACCAAGCGTGATCGCCAATGGCAGCCAGGGCAGCGGTAACAGGTTCAACAGATAGGCGACACCCACCGAACCCGCTTGCGCGGCAAGCACTAAAGTACGGATCACGGTCAGGCGCCACAGGTTCTGGCGAGTGGCTGAAAGCAGTTGAATCGGGGCGAGCATGAGCTCTCCTGATGAGCGATGCAGGCGAATCGCGCGCAGTATAACGAAGCAAATGTAAAAACAGCGTAACTGCGTCAAAGCGTCACAGTGCCATCACCGTGCCTGACCCTTTTGCAGACCCATCGAACTCATTGTAGGAAGGTCCGCCACGTCTTCGACGCCGCGCTGTCTCGCGCAGCAACCTGGGTGGCACTTTGTGTGGTTTGAGGTTGCAGGGTGTCAGGACTGAAGCCTTCCCGAATAAATTCGGTCCCACGGTTTTGCGCTACACAGATTATGTAGGAGCTGCCGAAGGCTGCGATCAGGTCCGAAGGACCTTCGCCAACACGTTGGCTCTACAGTGGTCCGTATACCCCTCAGGAACCGGAGTGGATGATTTACAGTCTGATGGGTTTGCGTCTGACGGCTATCCGCTTCGGATGTTTTTCAACAAGGAGTTTTTATGTTCAGCCTTCGCCCCGCCGCTGCCCTCATTGCTCTCGGCGTTGTTACCTTTGCCAGCCTCCCAGCAATGGCCGATGAGCCGCGTTACAACCAGGTTTCCGTACGCGCAGAAGTCAGCCAGGAAGTGCCGCGCGACCTGATGATGGTCACGTTGTTTACCGAGGCGCAGAACACTGACCCGGCTAAACTCGCCACAGAGATTACTGAGTCGCTGAACAAAGCGCTTGGCCAGGCTCGCGAGGTCAAAGGCGTGACCATTCGCCAGGGCGCTCGCAACAGCTCGCCGATCTACGATGACAAGGGACAAAAAATTACGGGCTGGCGCGAACATGCCGAGCTGCGGCTTGAAAGCGCCGACTTTGCGGCTTTGTCGAAGCTCACAGCAACGTTGCTGGACGGTATGAAAATTAGCAGCATGGACTTCGCCATCGCCCCACCTACACGAAAAGCCAGCGAAGACTCCCTCCTCAAAGACGCCGTGACCGCGTTTAAAGCGCGTGCGCAGTTGGTCACCGACGCCTTGGGTGGCAAAAGCTACAAGCTGGTGAACCTGAACCTCAATACCTCAGGCTTTCCACAACCGTACCTGCGTGCGCCGGTCATGATGATGAAAGCCGCCCGTTCCGATGCGGCCCCTACCCCGGATGTTGAGGCCGGCACAAGCCAGGTCAGCGTTAACGCCGATGGCGTGATCGAAGTACAGATGCAATGACGCCAAAACGGCGGCAGGCCCTGGCTTTCCGCCGTTTCGCTACCTTCGCGCCGACATCGCGCCTTCACGCTGCACCCTCGCCCTACAGCGTCCGCTGACAAGGCTGATTTTCAGACGCCGCTCAAACCGTAAACTCCTGTCTCGCACCACCCATCACGTCGCGCTTCGAACCGCCTTGAAACAGGCTGCATCGCTGCACGTCGCTTTAAATACCTCATGGATGAATACACTGATGTCGTCAAAAATCGACGCTTACAAGACCCTTCGTTTTCTAAAACTCACACCGTACGAGCACCCGCTGCCGGGGTTGGCAGGCCAACTGCACACCACTTACGCCCTGGATCAACTGACGGACCTGGCAAGGATCACCCCGCCAGCCGCCTTCGCCTTGATGATGGCCGAAACGTTCGGCTTCGATATCCCGGCCCACACTTACTTCACGCTTCAAAAAGCCCTGCTGAGCGGAAACGTGGAAAACCCGAAACATGTGGTCATGCCGACTTACACCTACCCGGCCGACTATGACAATCGGGACCGCACCGTGCGCATCCACCCCGCAGCGATTGAACGCGTATTAACGGACCCAAGCACTTCCTGGGAGCTGCTGGCAATTTTGCTTCATGAGTTCGGGCATCATCTGGATAACGTGCTGCGCGGTGATCTTGCGGATAAAAACGCCGACGGCACGCCTAGCGTTGCCCCTGATTCAGCGCGGGAAGAAGGCTCAGGTCACGCTTATCGAATGGCACTTTTCGGCTCAATGGACCAGACCGACGGCGGTATCGAGATCGCCACCTTTTGCCCGCCCGATGCAGATCCGATTGCAATCAGCGCCTGTTACTTCAACGCCATGGAGCGAATTCAAGAAACACAAAGCGCAAACCTGAACAGCCCTATTAATGAACACGGTGATCGAGAAGGGTTTGAGGCGGGGTCCGGTAGCAAGGACAAGCACACCCACCAAACCATTGAAGCCGTACTGGGGTCCGTTGGTCTAGAAACGTCGCAAGTTCAGATGGCGTACTTCGGCAATTGGCTGCGCGATTATTCACAATTACTCGACCCGAAGATCGTCCGAGCCGCCACGATGCCCAAAGACTTTCCAAATGTGCTGTCCCGTGAGGCATTGACCAAGATAGTGGACGTCATGTCGGTGGCCAAATTCAAAAACCTGAGGTCCATCAGGCCCGAGTTCTACACGGTCACGCCAGACGTCCTGGGGGTCTACCGCCCCAGCCAACATATCGACAACCCGAAAGTCACCAACCCAACGCCGGCTGACCCAACGACGCGTGATGCCGAGTTTGAACAATGGGTGATGCCGGGTGACCCGCTGCTTGAGGTCGACCCACAGACCTCCATGAAACGCTACATTCAGCGCTCAGTAGCGGTCATGCAGGACGAACTGCGTCAGGCGATGGCGCAGGGCCCCGATTATCAGGGTTTAAAACCGTTCGGTGCAGCGCTGCACATCCTGGAAGACTTCTTTGCTCACTCCAACTTCATTGAGCTGAGCTTGATCAAACTTGGCCATAGCACGGTGCTGCCATGGACCTCAAAAACCGACTGTAAATGGCACCTGCCATTAGTCACCGGCACCTTCGGCGGTACCGATGTTATTTCCAGTCTGGCGGGCCCTATTGGCGACGTTTTGTTTTCAACCAAGGACGTCGGATTTAAACCCACCGTGCCGGGGTTTCGTTCAGAACGGGATCAGATCATATTGATCCTGCTAAACGAACATCACGATGAGAAACTACTCGACATATTCAACGCCTTTTTGGATGCTCGTGACCAATGGGCCAGTTTGCCGGTATCGGAATATGTCGAAATGTACGCCTGGTTTACCGGGACACCGGGGCGAATATTGAGCAATGTTTTCAACACCGTCATGCAAGGCATGTTGGGATTGATCGGAAACAGCATCGACGATGCCCAGACTCATTTCGGCGATGACCCCAATACCAGTGGCTCCACCGATCCATCGCACTCGCAGCTGTCCAAAGACCACGCGGAGCACCCACTTCATAAGTTGGCCGCCTTGCTGGCTGAAGAAGCAGTAAAACGCGTCGCCCAAGCGATGGTCGCCCATTGGAACGGCGAAGGTGAAGTCGACCCAGTGGCCATGGCAACAGCGTTCTTTGTTCACCCCATGGACTGCACATGGCAGGACGAAATTATAAAAGACTGGGCCTTCAACCACCCCTACCTTGTTCGCCGTAGCACCTCTAAAAGCGATCTGGATGATCTACAAAAAAATGCACATGACGCGGCGGAGCAGGCATTAAAACGATTAAGGAAAGACGGTAAAACTGTTCTGAACTTCATTTTCCGGGGTGAGAAAAACAAAGAATCTTTCTACCACTTGCTGGGTCAGCAAACAGCGCTTGGGCCATTGTTAAACGCCGTTAAGGACCGCGCGGACAAGCACGACTAACTCTGGGCCGTAAACACTGTAAGCAGTGCGGTACTCTCCGTTGTCTATTCGGCTGTCAGGCCCTTTCGACCACGCGATGACCGCACTTACTCGAGGCTCCCATGGGACACACATTTAGACCCTTGTTGCTTGCCACCGTTTTAATAGCCTGCGCGCCGCTCACTCAGGCGGCTACAACCCTGGTGTATTGCTCCGAAGCCAGCCCCGCTGGTTTCGATCCAAGCCAATACACCAGCGGCACGGAATTCGATGCGTCTGCCGAAACCGTGTTCAACCGTTTAACTCAATTCGAGCGCGGCAGCACCAACGTCGAACCGGGGCTGGCGACACGTTGGGAGGTCTCTGCCGATGGCCTGAGATACACCTTTCATCTGCGCCCGAACGTAAAGTTTCACACCACCGACTACTTCACCCCGACTCGAGACTTCAACGCGGACGATGTGCTGTTCACCTTCAACCGTCTGCTCGATCCAAACTACCCGTTTCGCAAGGCGTACCCGTCTGAGTCGCCTTACTTCAATGACATGGGCCTGAACACGACGATCAAAAGCGTCGACAAAATCGATGATCTCACCGTGCGTTTCAGCCTGAACAACGTGGATGCGGCGTTTATTCAAAACCTGGCCATGAGCTTCGCCTCGGTTCAGTCCGCCGAATATGCCGCGCAACTGCTTAAAGAAGGTAAGGCAGCTGACATCAATCAAAAACCCATTGGCACCGGACCGTTTGTGTTCAAGCGCTATCAGAAAGATTCGCAGATTCGCTACAGCGCTAATACCGCGTATTGGAAGCCGGAGGACGTGAAAATCGACAACCTGATTTTCTCGATCAATACCGACGCCGCCGTACGCGTGCAAAAACTCAAGACCAACGAGTGTCAAGTCAGCGGCTACCCTCGGCCACAAGACATTGAACTGCTGGAAAAAGACCCGAACATTACTGTCCTCAGTCAGCCCGGCTTCAACCTCGGCTTCCTGGCCTATAACGTCACCCATAAACCGCTGGACCAGCTCAAAGTGCGTCAAGCGTTGGACATGGCCATCGATAAGCCCGCGATCATCAAGGCGGTCTACCAAAGTGCCGGGCAACTGGCGCAGAACGCGTTGCCGCCTAACCAATGGAGTTATGACCCGACGATCAAGGACGCGCCGTACGATCCAACGAAAGCCAAACAACTGCTCAAAGAAGCCGGCATTGCACCGGGCACAGAAATCAGCCTGTGGGCGATGACGGTACAACGGGCTTCCAACCCCAACGCACGAATGTCTGCGCAGATGATTCAAGCCGACTGGGCGAAGATCGGCATCAAAGCCACGATTGTCAGCTACGAATGGGGCGAGTACATCAAGCGCGCCAAGAACGGCGAGCATGACGTAATGACCTATGGCTGGACCGGTGACAACGGTGATCCCGACAACTGGCTCGGCGTTCTTTATAGCTGTGCGGCAGTGACCGGGAGCAACTTTGCCAAATGGTGCGACCCGGCCTACGACGCGCTGGTAAAAAAAGCCAAAGTCACCAGTGATCGCGCAGAAAGAATCAAGCTGTACCAACAAGCACAGCACATTTTGAAGGAACAAGTGCCCATTACGCCGATTGCCAATTCCAAGGTTTTTCAGCCAATGCGCAAAGAAGTGCAAAACTTCAAACTCAGCCCATTTGGCCTCACGCCCTTCTACGGAGTGAGCCTTAGCCAATAGCCATTCAGTAACACCTTTGCTCTAACCGGGTGCAATTTACACGCCCGATCGCACTTACTCGGTGCAGGCCATGTTGCTAAAAACGACCACGCAAACGATCAAATGCGCGTCGAATTACATTTATGCGACATTCCTGTACGTTCGCGCCACTGTTTGACACTTCAATGGCGCCAGCATCTTGCTTTGGGTATGGCGCCTGCATAAGTATCCGCAGGGTCGACTCATAAGGTCGCGCCCTCTACTAAAAAATGACAACAACTGAGGCCACCATGCTCAAACAAGCGGTCATTCCGTTTCTACTCAGCGCAGGTTTAATTGCCTGCGCTCCGTTCGCCCAAGCAGCTCCTACTTCACTGGTGTTTTGCTCCGAAGGCAGCCCGGCCGGTTTTGACCCAGGTCAGTACACTACCGGAACCGATTTTGACGCTGCCGCCGAGACGATGTTCAACCGTCTCAGTCAGTTCGAGCGCGGTGGTACCGCTGTTATTCCAGGCTTGGCGACTAGCTGGGACATTTCCCCAGACGTGTTGACTTACACCTTTCACCTGCGTGAAGGCGTGAAGTTCCACACCACCGACTACTTCAAGCCGACCCGTAACTTCAATGCCGATGACGTGCTGTTCACGTTCAACCGCATGCTGAACAAAGACGATCCGTTCCGCGTCGCCTATCCGACCGAATTCCCGTACTTCACCGACATGGGGATGGACACCAACATCACCAAGGTCGAGAAAGTGGACGATCACACGGTCAAGTTCACGCTGAAAACGGTTGATGCCGCGTTCATCCAAGACATGGCCATGAGCTTCGCGTCTATTCAGTCCGCTGAATACGCCGCGCAACTGCTCAAAGAAGGCAAGGCTCAAGACATTAACCAGAAGCCAATTGGTACTGGTCCGTTTGTGTTCAAGAGCTATCAGAAAGACTCCAACATCCGTTACACCGGCAACAAGGATTATTGGAAGCCTGAAGATGTCAAAATCGACAACTTGATCTTCGCTATCACCACCGACCCGTCAGTGCGGATGCAAAAGCTGAAGAAAGGCGAATGCCAGATCACCCTGTACCCGCGTCCAGCTGACCTTGCCGGGCTCAAAGCCGACAAAGACCTGAAGATGCCTGACCAGGCGGGCTTCAACTTGGGGTACATCGCTTACAACGTCATGCCAAAAATCAAAGGCAGCGACGAACCTAACCCAATGGCTCAGCTGAAAGTTCGTCAAGCGCTGGACATGGCCGTCAACAAGCAGCAGATCATTGACTCTGTGTATCAGGGCGCGGGCCAATTGGCCGTCAACGCCATGCCGCCGACCGAATGGTCCTATGACACCACCATCAAGGACGCCGGTTACAACCCGGAAAAAGCCAAAGCGCTGCTCAAGGAAGCCGGTATCAAAGAAGGCACCGAAATCACCCTCTGGGCGATGCCGGTTCAGCGACCTTACAACCCCAACGCCAAGTTGATGGCTGAGATGCTTCAGTCAGATTGGGCAAAAATCGGCATCAAAGCCAAAATCGTTACCTACGAATGGGGCGAGTACATCAAACGCGCCAAAGCAGGCGAAAACGGCGCAATGTTGATTGGCTGGAGCGGCGACAACGGTGACCCGGATAACTGGTTGGGCACCCTGTTCGGTTGCGACGCGATGGACGGTAACAACTTCTCGAAGTGGTGTGACAAGCCGTACGACAACCTGATCAAGCAAGCGAAAGAAACACCTGACCAGGCTAAGCGCACCGTACTGTACAAACAGGCGCAACACCTTCTCAAAGACGCCGTGCCGATTACTCCAATCGCGCACTCGACCGTCTATCAACCTATGCGTAACAACGTCCAGGACTTCAAGATCAGCCCATTCGGCTTGAACTCGTTCTACGGTGTGAGCGTTAGTAAGTAAGAACTATGTCGCCGCGCTGTTACCAGCGCGGTGACATTTTTTCAGAAAGGAAAAACTGTCCAGCGTTCAGCAAGTAACTGCCAAAAGCAGTTGCCCACTATCGCTATGCACTTTTCCTACAAACTCTGAAGCACTTAGGACTATTTACTCCGCAGCCCGAGCCCTTTAGTTTTCGGGGGCTTGCGTCAGTTATTGCTTGATAAAAACCGTTTCAAGCCGGGAGGAAGCACTTCGTCCCGAGCAAAGCCGTTCCGACGATTTGACTGTAGGCATTTGCCACTACTTCGAACGAGACGGACACCGAGCACCATCCAAGCCAGATCAACCAAAAAACTGGCCCTATAAAAGTTGTAAGGGAGCTTAAACGTGAAAAGAGCGAGTACCGCACTATTAGCCCTGTCCATCTCCACATTGGGAGCAATGGCACAGGCGGAAAGCGTCAGTCAGGATTTCGAACCTACAACGGTCAGCACCAGCAAGGCTCAAGATGACGCCAAGGGCTTCATCGAAGGTTCAACGATAAAGGGTTCCACAAAGAACTTTTTCGCGAAAGAAGAAAGTAGCCGTAACGATCTTTTCAGGTATCAAAAAGACGGCACGACAGTCTCGACGCCACGCCGCAATACCTGGACCCAAGGCACGATCATCGATTACTCCTCGGGGTTCACCCAAGGTGTTGTTGGTTTCGCGACCGAAGCCGCTATTTACAACGAAGTCGCACTCGAAAGAGGTCACGCGCGAATCGCCGGCGGCGGCAACCGAACGCTGACAGACAGCAGCGGCGATGCCGTTGACCAGTGGAGCAAAATGGGGCTTGGCAACATAAAGGCCCGGGTGTCCAACACCATCGTGACCGCTGGCCGTCAGTCAGTGAATACGCCAGTGATCGCCTTTATCGGCAACCGTGCCTTGCCTTCAAGCTTTCAGGGTTTCGCCGTACAGAGCGACGAACTGAGCAACCTGTCGTTCCAGGCTGGCAGCTTCGACCGCGTATCGCCGCGTACCGAAGAAAGCCTGACCAAGTTCCGCTCTGAGTACGCTGACCGCAGTATCACTTCCGACCGCTTGAGCATGGCCGGTGTGGACTGGAAACCGTCGAAGGCGCTGACGGCAAGTTTCTATGCGTCTGACCTGGAAGATTTCTGGAAGCAGTACTACGTCGGGGTCAACCACGACCTGGGCGATCCATCCGTCCTGGCCCTGAGCACTGGTTTTAACTACTACAAAACCAAGGACAGCGGCCAAAGCAAACTCGGCGCCATCGACAACGATACGTACAGCCTGTCATTCACCCTGGCTCACCAAGCCCACAGCTTGACGCTTGCGTATCAGCAAGTCGCGGGCGACACGTACTTCGATTACGCCCATGAAACCAACGCCATCTTCCTCGCCAACTCCTTGCTGTCCGACTTCAACGGACCGAATGAGAAGTCGATCCAGATTGGTTACGGGTTGAACATGGCCGAATACGGCGTACCGGGTCTGAAATTCAGCATCTACTCGGCACACGGTTTTGGTATCGACGGCACTCACTACACCGGCACTGCTTATTCCGACGTGAAAGCCATGAACGGTGAACACCACCAGGAATACGGTTTCGGCACCGCTTACACCATGCAAAGCGGCCCGTTGAAGGCAAGCAGCGTCAAAGCCAGCTATACCACGCACCGTGCTACGGCAAATCAGGTGGACGGCAACATCCGGGAACTGCGAGTCGTGACCACGATTCCATTCAACATTCTTTAACGCATCAACGGCGCCTGATGCGGGGGTTTCGGAGCAGTCCGCGATCATCCGCACAGGCGTCACCATTCAGATGTTTGCGGAGGGTTTATATTGAAATTACTTTCTTTACGTACCTCGATTGCACTGGCGTTGCTCAGTGTCGCCGTCAGCGTTTCAGCCAAACCTTTGGTGGTTTGCACCGAAGCCAGCCCTGAAGGTTTCGACATCGTGCAATACACGACCGCCGTCACCGCCGACGCGGCAGCGGAGACCATCCTTAACCGACTGGTAGATTTCGCACCCGGTACCACGGATGTGGTCCCTGGCCTGGCCGAAAGCTGGGAGATCAGCCCGGATGGCCTCACCTACACGTTCCACTTGCGCCACGGCGTGAAATTTCAGACCACCGATTATTTCAAACCAACCCGCACAATGAATGCCGACGACGTGCTCTGGAGTTTTGAGCGCCAGCTCGACCCGAAGCACCCTTGGCATGACAAATCACTGATTGGTTTCCCTTACTTCGAAAGCATGGGCTTTACCGACCTGCTTAAGAGCGTTGAAAAAGTCGACGACTCCACGGTCAAATTTACGCTGACCCGCCCTGAATCACCCTTCCTGCGCGACATGGCCATGGCCTTCGCCTCGATCTACTCTGCCGAGTACGGCGACCAACTGCTCAAGTCCGGTAAAACCGCCGACCTCAACAGCAAACCCATCGGCACCGGTCCGTTCATCCTTGTTCGCTATGCCAAAGACGCCCAAATCCGCTATAAAGCCAACCCGGATTACTGGAAGGGTCAAGTGCCGAGCGAAGCACTGATCTTTGCCATCACCCTCGACAACAACACCCGACTACAAAAACTAAAAGCCAACGAGTGTCAGATTGCCCTGTACCCAAAACCTGATGACATCGCCAACATCAAGGCTGACCCCAATCTCAAGATCGACGAGATGGAAGCCATGATGACCAGCTACGTCGCCATGAACACATCCCATAAATACTTGAGCGACGCGCGCGTGCGTCAAGCGATCAACCTGGCCTTCGACAAAAAGTCTTATATCCATGCACTGTTCGGCGAAGGCAAGGCGACCGAGGGCGTCAACCCGTATCCGCCAACGCTGCTAGGCTACGCCGCAGACATCCAGAACCCGCCTCGTGACCTGAACAAAGCCCGCGCATTGCTTAAAGAAGCCGGCGTGCCGGAAGGAACGGTATTGACCCTGTTCACCCGTAACGGCGGTGCAGTGACGAACCCGAACCCGCTGGTGGGGGCACAGATGTTGCAGTCTGATCTGGCGCAGATTGGCATCAAGGTGGATATTCGCGTTCTGGAATGGGGCGAAATGCTCAAACGCGCCAAAAATGGCGAACATGACCTGGTGTTTGCTGGCTGGGCCGGAGACAACGGTGACCCGGACAATTTCCTTACGCCAAATCTGAGTTGCGATGCGGCGAAAAATGGCGAGAATTACGCACGCTGGTGCGACAAGACGTTCGAAGACGCGATTTCCAAGGCCCGAGCCATAACAAATCCTGCTGAGCGTGCTGCGCTGTATGAGCAAGCCCAGCAAGAGTTCCACAAAGAACAACCGTGGCTCAGCCTGGCTTACCCCAAACTGTTCACTGCCATGCGCAAAAACGTCGAGGGCTATCACATCAGTCCTTTGACCACTAATAACTTCGCCACCACACGGGTGAAGTAGATAAGAAATACCGGCGTCGCTCGTAACCCGGGCTTCGTCGGTGCACGCCTAACCGGCTGATGAGGTACACCAGAAGATGTTTAGTTTTATTGCCCGCCGCGTGGGGTTGTTGATACCCACCTTCTTCGGCATCACCCTGCTGACGTTCGCTTTAATTCGCTTGATCCCCGGCGATCCCGTGGAAGTGATGATGGGGGAGCGCCGGGTTGACCCGGTCATGCACGCCCAAGCCATGGAACGTCTGGGTCTGAATAAGCCTCTCTACGCCCAATACCTGGATTACGTCGGCAAGCTTGCCCACGGTGATCTGGGCGAATCGCTGCGCACCCGTGAAAGCGTGTGGACCGAATTCACCGCCCTGTTTCCGGCCACGCTGGAACTGTCGATTGCGGCACTTATTTTCGCTGGCATCCTGGGCCTGCTCGCCGGGGTGATCGCGGCACTCAAACGAGGATCCCTGTTCGACCATGGGGTCATGGGTATCTCCTTGGCGGGGTACTCAATGCCGATTTTCTGGTGGGGCCTGATTCTGATCATGTTCTTCTCGGTGACCCTTGGCTGGACACCGGTGTCCGGGCGCATCGATCTGCTGTATGACATCCCGCCCAAAACCGGCTTTATGTTGATCGACACCCTGCTCAGTGACGAGCCCGGTTCGTTTCTCGACGCCCTGCACCACCTGATTTTGCCAGCCATCGTGTTGGGTACCATCCCGCTGGCGGTGATCGCCCGGATGACCCGTTCCTCGATGCTTGAAGTGCTGCGTGAAGATTACGTGCGCACCGCCCGCGCAAAAGGCCTGTCGCCTGCCCGAGTGGTATTCGTCCACGGCCTGCGTAACGCGTTGATTCCGGTATTGACCGTGTTCGGCCTGCAAGTCGGTACGTTGCTTGCCGGTGCCGTACTGACCGAAACCATTTTCTCTTGGCCCGGTATCGGTAAGTGGCTGATCGAAGCCATCGGCGCCCGGGACTATCCCGTGGTGCAAAACGGCATCCTGCTAATCGCCTGCCTGGTGATTGTGGTCAACTTCGTGGTGGACATCCTCTACGGCTTTGCCAACCCACGCATTCGTCACCACGGCTGAGATCATTCCTATGAGCACATCTACTCCCGCGGTAGCAGTCGATCAAAGCCTGCTGTACCCGTCGCCATACAAAGAATTCTGGAGCGCATTTGCGCAGAACAAAGGCGCCGTTGCCGGCCTGATGTTCATGACCCTGATCGTTTTCTGCGCTTTGTTCGCGCCGTGGGTCGCCCCACACGACCCCAGCGAACAATACCGCGACTTCCTGCTGACCCCACCGGTCTGGCTGGCGGGCGGTCAATGGCAATTCCTGCTGGGCACCGATGAACTGGGTCGTGACTTGTTGTCGCGCCTGATCACCGGTTCGCGCCTGTCGCTGCTGATCGGCATGTCCTCGGTGGTCATGTCGTTGATCCCAGGGATTCTAATGGGCCTGCTGGCCGGGTTCTTCCCGCGCATTCTTGGCCCGTCGATCATGCGCCTGATGGACATCATGCTGGCGCTGCCGTCGCTGCTGCTGGCTGTGGCGATTGTCGCCATCCTCGGCCCTGGCCTGATCAACACCATCATCGCCATTGCCGTTGTGTCGCTGCCTTCCTACGTGCGACTGACCCGTGCTGCGGTCATGGGCGAACTGAACCGTGATTACGTGACCGCCGCCCGTTTGGCCGGTGCCACCCTGCCACGCCTGATGTTCATCACCGTGCTGCCCAACTGCATGGCACCACTGATCGTGCAGGCGACCTTGAGTTTTTCCTCGGCGATCCTTGATGCAGCGGCATTGGGTTTCCTTGGCCTGGGCGTTCAACCGCCAACCCCGGAGTGGGGCACGATGCTGGCCTCCGCGCGCGATTACATCGAACGCGCCTGGTGGGTGGTAAGCCTGCCTGGCCTGACCATTTTGCTCAGCGTGCTGGCAATCAACTTGATGGGTGACGGGTTGCGCGATGCGCTGGACCCGAAACTCAAAAATGCCGCCTGAGGAGATTCGTATGTCACTTCTAGAAATCAAGAATCTCAACGTCCGCTTCGGCGACGCCAACGCTATTCCGGTAGTAGACGGGTTGAGCATCAGCGTAGAAAAAGGCGAAGTACTGGCCATCGTTGGCGAATCGGGTTCCGGCAAATCGGTGACCATGATGGCGCTGATGGGCTTGATCGACAAACCGGGCGTGGTCACTGCCGACTCGCTTAACTTCGACGGCAATGAACTGCTCACCCTCAGTAACCGCCAGCGCCGCCGCATCATTGGCAAAGACATGGCAATGGTGTTCCAGGACCCGATGACGGCGCTCAACCCGAGCTACACCGTGGGTTTCCAGATCGAAGAAGTCTTGCGTCAACACTTGAACATGAACGGCAAAGCCGCCCGCCAGCGTGCCTTGGAGCTGCTTGAAAAAGTAGAAATTCCCGGCGCCGCCGCCCGTTTGAATGCTTACCCGCACCAACTGTCGGGCGGCATGAGCCAGCGTGTTGCGATTGCCATGGCGATTGCCGGCGAACCGAAACTGCTGATCGCCGACGAACCGACCACCGCGTTGGACGTGACGATTCAAGCACAAATCATGGACCTGTTACTGAGCCTGCAAAAAGAGCGGGACATGGCGTTGGTGCTGATCACCCACGACCTCGCCGTGGTCGCTGAAACCGCCCAGCGCGTGTGCGTGATGTACGCCGGCCAAGCGGTAGAAATTGGCCAGGTGCCGGGTTTGTTCGACGTTCCAGGTCATCCGTACAGCGAAGCTTTGCTGGCCGCGATTCCTGAGCACAGCATGGGCGCCGATCGCTTGGCGACCCTGCCCGGCATGGTGCCGGGGCGTTATGACCGGCCACAAGGTTGCCTTCTGTCGCCGCGCTGCCCGTACGTGCAAGACAACTGCCGGACCCAGCGTCCTGGTCTGGACCTGAAAGACCATAGCTTCGCTCGCTGTTTCTACCCGCTGAACCAGGAGGTCGCGTAATGACCGTCGTTCTTACTGCCCGCGACCTGACCCGTCACTACGAAGTATCACGCGGCCTGTTCAAAGGGCACGCGCTGGTTCGTGCGCTCAACGGCGTGTCGTTTGAGCTGGAAGCCGGGAAAACCCTGGCTGTGGTTGGCGAATCCGGCTGTGGCAAGTCGACCCTGGCCCGCGCCTTGACGTTGATTGAAGAGCCCTCCTCCGGTTCGCTAAAAATTGCCGGCCAGGAAGTCACCGGCGCCAGCAAAGCAGAACTCAAGCAATTGCGACGTGACGTGCAGATGGTGTTCCAAAGCCCGTATGCATCGCTTAACCCCCGGCAGAAAGTCGGTGATCAACTGGGCGAACCCCTGCTGATCAACACCAACCTGTCGCGGGCAGAGCGTCGGGAGAAAGTGCAGGCGATGATGCAGCAGGTCGGTCTGCGGCCCGAGCATTACCACCGCTACCCGCACATGTTCTCCGGCGGTCAGCGCCAGCGTATTGCGCTGGCCCGGGCGATGATGCTGCAACCTAAAGTGCTGGTGGCGGACGAACCGACCTCGGCGCTGGACGTGTCGATTCAGGCCCAAGTGCTTAACCTGTTCATGGATTTGCAACAGGAGTTCAACACCGCTTACGTGTTCATCTCGCACAACCTGTCAGTGGTGCGTCACGTCGCCGATACCGTGCTGGTGATGTACCTGGGACGTCCGGCGGAAATGGGCCCTAAGGAAGAGATCTACAACCGGCCATTGCATCCGTACACGCGGGCCTTGCTGTCCGCGACCCCGACCATTCACCCGGACCCGCTGAAGCCGAAGATCAAAATCATCGGCGAACTGCCTAACCCGCTCAACCCGCCAACCGGCTGCGCCTTCCACAAGCGCTGCCCCTATGCGACCGAGCTGTGCGCCACCGACGAACCTGCCTTGCGTGTAGTCGACAACCGTCAGGTTGCCTGCCACTACGCCGAGCAGTTCGTCGAGGGTAACGCCGCGTAATATCTCTAAGAACCAACCTGCTGGCGAGGCGGTGTATCAGGCCCACCTCGCCAAGCCCTTCGGACTGGTCGCGGAAGAACGCTTCCCGAATGAATTCGGTCCCACAGAGCCCGTGCCCACACACCCAATTTGGGCACGACTCGAATCTCTGTGGGACCGAATTTATTCGGGAAGCAGGCAGCGCGGTGTATCAGAAAGACCTCATTGCTGCCTTTCCTAATCTCGGCATGCCGCCGATCCAGCGAACAGCTCAGTCAATACACATCCCGCCGATAACGTCCGTGCTCGACCAATTGCTCGACCTCGTGAACGCCCAGTAACTCGACCAGCACTTCCTCGACGCCCATCGCCATGCCCTGCAAGCTGCCGCACATGTAGATCGCTGCGCCATCCGCCAGCCACTTGCGCAGTTCATCGCCAGCTTCACGCAACCGATCCTGCACGTAGATTTTCTCGGGCTGGTCGCGGGAGAACGCTAAATCCAGCCGCGCCAGATCGCCCGTCGCTAACCAACCTTGTAGCTCTTGGCGACAATAGAAATCGTGAGCTACATTGCGCTCGCCGAACACCAACCAGTTCCGCGTTTGCCCCTGAGCAATCCGTGCCTTGAGCAAGCTGCGCAAACCCGCCAACCCAGTTCCGTTGCCCAGCAATATCATCGGCACCGGTTCGCTTGGCAGATGAAAGCTGCTGTTACGCCGCAGACGCAGACTGACCGATGAGCCTAACAATGCACGTTCAGTCAGCATCCCCGAGCCCAGCCCGAGGCTGCCGTCCGGGTGTATTTCCTGGCGAACAATCAGCTGCAAGTTGCCGTCCGAAGGGATCGAAGCGATGGAGTATTCACGGGGTACCACGCTGTCACACGGCAATACCTCGACCAAATCCCCTGCCTCCCAGGCACAGAGGGCAGGCGGCATCAGGTCGATCAAGAATACCTTCGACCCCTCGCTGTTCGGGTTCAGTAGCTCACGCCGGCTTAAGGTCCAGTTTTCAAATTCAGGCGATTGCCACGCCGCCGACGACTTGCGTCCAGTCAACGTCTCCAGGCGTTGTTGCCACTGATGCAGGGATGCGCTGTCTCCGCTATCAACTTCAATCGGCGCGAACAGCGAGCTGCCGCCGTGTGCCGCCAACCAATCATGTAATCGTTTAGCGAACGCGCAGAAATGTTGGTACTGCCGATCACCCAATGCCAACACCGCGTAATTAAGCTCCAGTAGCGGTAACGACCGACTGAGCAACGCCCGCTCAAACCCGCGTGCACTGTCAGGCGCCTCGCCGTCGCCAAAGGTACTGACCACAAACAGCGCATTGCGGCTTTGGCGTAAATCCTGCTCGGTGATCTCGGCCAACGGTTGCACACGCACCGCTAACCCGGCGGCCTGCAACTGCCCAGCCGTTTTCCACGCCAACTGCTCGGCAAAACCACTTTGGCTGGCGAAACCGATCAACCAGGCGGGCGTGCGGCTGTCTGGATTCGCCGTCAGCGCGCCACGGGCGGTTGCGATCTGGCGTTTCTTGCGACGTCGATCAAGGTACAGCAACCATCCGGTGATAAAAAACAACGGCATCATCAGCGCCGCAAGTGACATGACAATCCGCCCGACAATCCCGAAATAGCTGCCCACGTGCAGCGCGTAATTACTGATCAATAACCTGGCCGCAGGGCTCTTGTCGGCATAACGCGACTGGGCGCTGACAATGCCCGTCGCTGGGTCGAGGGTGATCTGTTTAAGGGCACGCTGATGCTCGGCATTGCGTAACAGGTAGTAGACCGTCGCGGGCTGACCCGAAACCGGTGGCAGACGAAAGTTCCAGCTGCTCAACTCAGGACCCGCAACACGCTGAATGCTGTTCCACACGGCGTCGTAATTCACAGTGGGTAACGGACCTTCTGGCCCGGAGGGTCCGCGGCCACCACGACCGCCTTTGCGCACCTCGCCTGCAGGGCCGTCACCGAGCAATAGATTCATCCCATTGCTGTACCACTCGTAGGACCACATCAGGCCGGTCAACGCTGACACCAGGTAAAACACCAAGCACCAAGTACCAAAAATCGAGTGCAGGTCCCATTTGAATGCGCGGCCTTTTTTTGCCCAGTCCAACGTCAGCCATGTACGCCAGCTGAGTACTTGGCGCGGCCAGCGCATGTAGAGGCCGGACAAACAGAAGAACACCAAAATCAGGGTGCTGGCGCCGGTCAATTGCTTACCGAATTCGTCCAGCACCAGCGTGCGGTGCAGTTGCAGCATCAGCGCAAAGAAATCCTCACCGAATAAATGAACGTCCAACACCATGCCGGTGTAGGGATCGAAATAATTCAGTTCGCCACGGCGTTGACCCGGCGGTGGCGTAAACAATACCCGCGCGGCTTTATCGTCGGACACGCTGACCCAGAGTGCGGATACAGCTTTTCCGGTGCTGGCTTCGAGTTTCTGTACCCACTGCGAGGGCGGCAATTGCCCTGAAATACGCTGTTCAATGCGCAATGCATCGGGATTGAACACGTCTATCAATTCATCTTGAAACGAGGTGATCGCTCCGGTGATCCCCATGATCACCAGGACCAGACCCCCGCTGATGCCGAAGAACCAATGGACTTGAAACAGCGCTTTCTTCAACACCTTAATGACCTCAGTTGCATCTGCTGAGGCGCATTATGCCGCCTGAACAGAAAACATTCTCATCCGCATATAAAAACCCCGCGCACGTCAGTGAGCGGGGTTGGAGCAAGCGTGTATCAGAAGTGGACGCTTACGCCCATGAGCGCTGTGCGACCGGCAGCCTGATTGGCGAAGTGCGCAGCGTAAGCTTTGTCGTAGTACGTTTTGTCGGTGAGGTTTTGCACGTTCAATTGCAGGTCGACATTTTTAGTCAGCTTGTAGCTGGCCATGGCGTCATAGCGGGTATACGAGGGAACATACACGGTGTTGGCCGGATCACCGTAAACGTCGTCGACATAAAATGCACCGCCACCAATCGTGAGTTTTGGTATCACTTCATAGGTGGTCCACAGGCTGAAACTGTTTTTCGGCGTGTTGGGCATTTCGTTGCCCGCCGAGGACAGCGCGTTCGCGGTGACAACGCCGTTGCGTCCGGTCAATCCAGGATCCACCAGCTCGCTGTTCAAGTAGCTGTAGCCGGCGAAGACTTGCCATTTTTCGGTGATCTTACCGGTGGCTGACAGCTCCAATCCATCGACACGGGACTTACCGGCATTTTGGTAGGTATTGCTCTGCACCAATACCCGAGTGTTCTCTTTCTCTGTGCGGAAAACTGCCGCGGTTAGCGAAAGGCGATCATGGAATAAATCCCACTTGGTGCCCAACTCATAGTTCTTGGTCGTTTCCGGCTGCAGATCACTTTGCAGGGTGCTGTTACCCGCCGTCAGGGGGTTGCCATCAGACCCTTCGTTCAGCGAAGAGCCCGGCGGTGTTGCCGAGGTGGCGTAGGACACATAAACGCTGCCGTTTTCTATCGGTTTCCAGACCAGACCCGCTTGCCAGTTCCAGAAGTTACTTTCGTTACTGGTACGGCCGGTGGTGGTGTTCTTTGCTGTTGTATCGAAGGTGTCATAACGCAGGCCGAAGTTTAGCAGCCACTTCGGGTCCAGCTCGATGGTGTCAAACGCGTAAAGCGCGCGGGTGTTGCCCACCGTGTTAGTTCCTGCGTAGTTGCGCGCGATAGAACCCGAGAAGTCATCGTTGTCATTAGGGTCGCTTAACGAAGTACAGGTACCGCTGGCAACGACGCCAGGACGGCATCCACCGCCCGCCGGGTTACTGTTTGGCGTGACGGTGTAGCCCGTAACCGTACTTTCTTCCCGGGTTACTTCCAGCCCGGTTGAATATTTGTTCTTGAAGCCCAGCGCCCGGAACTCGCCAAACAGGTCAGTCTGGTTAGTACTGGTTTCGGTGCTGCTGACCCGGGTGTTAGCCCGGCGCCATACGGTGCCGTATTGGTTGACGTTGTGCTGGCTATCGTCCGGTTGGGTGACGATATAATCCTGACGGGTGCTGCCATGACGCAGGGTGTTCTTCAGCGTCATCTCATCGTTGATATCGTGCTCGATAGAGAACGTACTGATGTCGGTCCGGGTCTTGCGGAAGTCACGGTCCTTCAGGCCATAGAAGTTGCTGCTGTTGCCGCCATCGGTTGGCTTGTCGTGTACGTGCGCGGCAGTTGCCGATGCTGAGCTGTACCCGTACGGAATGCCGGAGTCCGGCAGGTCGTTACTTTCAAGGTGGTAGTAATTGACGTTGACCCTGGTCGGCGTGCCCAAGCCAAAGGTCACCGAAGGCGCTACACCCCAGCGATCGTAGTTGACCGCATCGCGGCCCGCCACATTCTGTTCGTGGCTCATGAGGTTCAAGCGAAACGCTGCGGTGTCGAGAAACTTCCGGTTTACATCCAGCGTGTAGCGGCGGGTCTGATCCGAGCCGAAAGTGAAGCCCCCGTCCGTGAAGTCAGCGTCTTTCGGCGCTTTACTGACGATATTCAAGCTACCGCCGGCCGAACCGCGACCACCGAATGCAGAGTTGGGCCCTTTGCTGACTTCGATTGAGTCGACGTCAAAGATTTCCCGGGTTTGCGAACCCGTGTCACGCACGCCATCCAGGTAAGTGTCGCCCTGAGCGTCGAAGCCACGGATAAACGGCCGGTCACCTTGCGGGTTACCCCCCTCGCCTGCGCCAAAGGTAATCCCCGGCACGGTACGCAACGCATCCTGCAGCGATGTCGCGCCGGTATCCTTGAGTACTTGCTGCGCAACCACCGTCACTGAGCGCGGGGTATCAACCAGCGGCGCGGTGTATTTGGGCGAAGACGCCTTCTCTACCTGATAAGCCGTTTGGTCTTGGCCTTCACCGGTAATCTGGGTGGCGCCAAGGGAGACCGCAGTGTCAAGAGCCACATCGTTAGTGCCCTCGGCGGCATGTACTAGTTGCGCTGCGGAGAAGGCCGTCATGACCACGCCTAATGCAGAAGCAACTAGCCGAGGTGACTGAGCCGAAGGGTGTAGTGGGCTTCGCAACATGGGTGGATTCCTTCCCCAAAGAATTGAGGTTGCGGAATATAGGGGAAATAAGTCTCTCTAGCAATTGAGAATCATTATTATTTGAACTGATCGCTTATTTAATTTTAAAACCGCGATTTGATACATAAAAGCATTTACAACGCCAATGCAAATCATTAGCATCCGGCATTTATTCTCAAGAGCGCCTCCCATGCTTCTTCACATTCCGGGTATTTTTAACCGCGACGAGGTCGCTCGTATTCGCTTAGCACTGGAACAAGCGGACTGGGCAGACGGTAAAATTACAGCGGGTTTTCAGTCGGCAAAAGCCAAGCACAACTTGCAACTGCCCGAAGGCCATCCGCTGGCACAAGAGATTGGAGCCGCATTGCTGGAGCGCCTTTGGGCCAACCCGCTGTTCATGTCTGCCGCATTGCCGAACAAGGTTTTTCCACCGCTGCTTAACTGCTACACCGCCGGTGGCAGCTTCGATTTCCATATCGATAACGCCGTGCGCCAGGCCCAGGGCAGCCCGGAGCGAGTGCGCACTGACTTATCGTCCACCCTGTTTTTCAGCGATCCCGATGAGTACGACGGCGGCGAACTGGAAATTCAGGACACGTATGGCGCTCAGAAAATAAAGTTTCCCGCCGGTGACCTGGTGCTTTACCCAAGCACTAGCTTGCACAAGGTCAACGCCGTCACACGTGGTGCGCGATATGCCTCATTCTTCTGGACCCAGAGCCTGGTTCGGGAGGACAGCCAGCGTGCGCTGTTATTTGAGATGGACAGGTCACTCCAGCAACTGACGCAGGACGTCCCGGATCACCCCTCACTGATTCAACTGACCGGCACCTACCACAACTTATTACGCCGCTGGGTCGAGGTGTAAGCGGTGACCTATACCTTGCGACGCACAGAGACGGTAAACGGCGATCAGCTTCGCGCCATGTTGGCGCAAAACCCACCCCGAGCCGCTCAAGCGATACTCAGTGCGGCAAAGTCGCACGTGGTCGATGCGCAGGCGTTGCTAGGGCAAATCCTGCTGGACGGCACCGGCATTCAGAAAGACCCGGCGCTGGCCTTAGTGTGGTTTCAGATAGCCGCGAAGAACGGCCATGTCATGGCGCACAACATGCTCGGTCGCTGCAAGGAACATGGCTGGGGTTGCGATATCGACTGGGAACAGGCCGCCAGTCATTACCAGACGGCTGCCGAAGCGGGACTAGATTGGGGCTTGTATAACCTGGCTAATCTGCTGGCGACCGGGCGCGGTATTCCTGAGGACCAACATCGAGCGCTAGCGTGTTATCGCAAGGCCGCCCACATGGGCCATGCAAAGTCCATGAACCTGCTGGGCCGCTATCTGGAAGACGGCCGAAACTGTGACCTTGACCTGCCTGCGGCTCACGAGTGGTACAAGTTGTCTGCTGAAGCCGGGGACTTCCGCGGCCAGTTCAGCCACGCCGCCGTTTTGGCACAAGAAGGAAATATTACCCGCGCCGTGTACTGGCTGGAAATTGCCCTGAAAAAAGGCAATATAAATTTTTTACGCGTAAGCGGTAAATCACTGGGCGACGCAAAAGATAAGAGAATCCGAAAATTTTCGGAAAGATATAACGAACGTTTGGCGCAACTTGTTCGTCTTGAAAATAACCACCCGCTGTCATAACGAAAATACTCTTCCTACCCTACATTTCGTTTCTTCCTACCTTGACCTCAAATCACTCCGCAGGGGCGCATTATGACGCCTAAACAAAAAATATTCTCATCCGTCGATTCACAAACACGGCACGACCTGACAGCCGTGAATAATTTACTAATGGCCTGCCATTAATTCATAAGTTGATACAACACTGCGGCGCAACGCCCTCTTCGGTATCTAGTACGTAATAGACGATTACCTACATATTTCCCAATTTCGTCCTACGACTCGTGACCTGTTTTCGCTTTTGACAGCCCTAACAGCAAGCCCCTAGTCTGCATGCAAGTGCCAAAAACACCCAACACATTGCACTTACACCAGTTGCATCAGGATCGATGCATACTCCTCACACAAAGGACTTAACCATGAATCAAGCAGCTTATGACGATGACGCTAAAGACTTTATAGACGATGCCATTAACGCGCCTAAGATTTTTATCAACGCCTCCGCTGGCCGCGCAGAAAACAGCACCCGAGGAAAGGGTGTTGCGCTGACTAAAGCTGAACTTGTTCAGCTTCGTCTCTATGAAATCGCAGGATTGCAGCTGCCCACTGACCTCAAGGGTGTAGAGAACTACCTCAATTTTGAAACCTATGCGGGCCCGGGATTACTCCTGGAAAACTTTCAACACACGTTTACCATTGTCCACAACCACGCGAAACGCTGGAACCCTATTTGTGTAAAGATCAAAGCAGTAGGCAGTGAACTTAAAGTGTTTGCTGGGCATATTGTGCTGTTCGGCAAAGCCATTGCAAACGCCATTGATGAAATCAAAGGTAATCAGCGCCTCTCTGACCTCGGCATTGATACCGTCGAAGACCTGATGCGAGTGCAAGCAGAACTGGGCCCTGACTTCCCGGACATTGGCTTCGACAGTGCGGACAAAGAAGCCGCAAACGATTTTGGCCACTTTGTTAAGCAGATGTTAAAAAAAGTCGAACAGAAACAAAAAGACGCCCAAGAAATCAACCAGCTGCTGTTCGATTTTGGTAATGATCTCTCTCTAACCGTTCGCCCGGAAATTCATCAACGACTGCAAGCCATCAGCAACACACCTCTTACGGCGGAAATCAAATCCCTGGCTGGGGTGATAGAACAACGAGCACTCGACATTGATGAGAAAACAAAAGAATACAAGAAAGCAGTCGAGGATTCATTGAAAGCAGCGTCTTCTTTGAATGTCTATGGTCTGGGCATGGCTATTTACATAGGCGTTGAAGCTGAAAAAATCCGAACAGAAAGAAATCGCCTTAAAGCCTTGCAGGAAATCGACATTGGAACTCTAGGAATAAAAGACAGGACACTGTACAACTTGAACAGAGTCAAGCTTGATATGCAAGACCTTGAGTTACTGGTAATCGATGCTGACACCGCCACTAAGAATTTGATCACCGTTTGGAACGCGATGTCGATCTATGCAAATAAATCGCTGGAAGAAGCTAACGAAATCGACGACGCAATGAAAGCCCGTTTATTTGCGGCGCACTTCGGCTTCGTCGTAGAACCCTGGGTATCAATTGGCAAAGACGCTGACGCATTACTGGATGTATTCCGGGAAGCGGATGATGAAATCAAATCTTTAGGCCTTAATAACAACTGAGAATAACGCAATGATCACTAAAACGAACGTCGTTACAATGAAACAAAACGCAGAATTTGACGATCCACAACTGGAGGTTATGAACGGCAGTACCGAACAGATGAGGGACGCGCGGGCAATCGCTGAAGTAGCGGCTTTAAACACAAATTACCTGCCTAGCCTGCTTGCCAAATCCCGAGGATGGTGCGAAGTGGTGATCGGCTCCCGTAGCACCCTCGAAAATAGCTGCCAAGCCATCGCCATAGAACTCGATCTTGCCGTATCAAGGGTGCGCAGCTACCAAGAAGAACTGGCGCAAATGGACGACGAGGAGGACCAAGAGGACGCCGTAAGCGGTGGAAACGCCCGCCTGGCGAGGGCCATTAAAGCAACCGGTGAAGAGGCCAGCAAACTGGCATCAGCCTTGAGCAACATGAGTGACCACTTTGACCCGGCCAAGACAAAGGCCTACTGGTTGGAGTTTGCAAGCGGGAACGAACAATTGATCGCTGACATTCAGCAACTCACTGAAGCACGTGACGTGTTTTCCGCACAGCGTAAAGTCATTACCAATGCCATGGCAACGCTTGAGGCCGTCGGCCTTATGAGCATCGGCGAAGATGCCATTTTGACGGCGGAAAAAATCGCCGGTATGGGCATGCAACCACCGAAAATGGCACTGGTACAAATGGCCCTCGACCAAATGAAAAAAACGTTAGCTGATGCACAGGCTGCGTTTAGCTACTTGTCGATGGTCGCCGAGCGTGATGGACTACGAAAAAAGATTGACGCTAAATCTGACGCTATTACCGTCCTCGAAAAAAGTAACCTTTTGGTCATAGAGCGCATGAAGTTTCTCACCGCGGTTCATACCATGGACGAACAACGTAAGCTCTACCGCGCCGAGTTCAAAAAAGTTGTTTCTTCGGTCAACCTGTTCTTGACGATTAACGCGGCGGCGACGATGGAGGACGCTGACGCTTCCCTTCAGTTTATTAATAACGCATCGCAGCTAGTGAGCTACCTTAGCGCGATTCGATAGTACAGCGCTTTCAGGGTTCATCATTCACAGCAGAGGGAGGATTGAGTGCAGCCTTCCTCCGCACCTTACTGCTATTCAAACGCGAACTTCAAACATGACACTAACCTCAAACCGCGACCCTTTGACTGTAACGTTGAAACGGTACAGGCTGTTTTTGCAGACACTGTCTCAGCAGACTGAATCTATCGTTACGAATCTAAACATGGCGTCTAACGCAAAGTACCGTCAACACCTACAACCCTCACTGAACTTTTTACTTCCCGTTGCTGAAAACAGATCAACATTCTGGCCCATTGATCTCGAAGAATTACCTAGCCGGCATGCCAAGCTAAACGGCTTAATGGCTGATGTAATTATAGTATCTGAACAGCTCAGCCATGCCAGCACGTTATTAAGCCGTGAACAGAAGAAAGTCCCACTCTCGGAACTTAATTTTTATGGACCGCCCTTCTCTCTGATGGCTCGCTTAACGACGCTCAGTCTCGCCGCCCCGGTGGCCTTTATCGAGCACATCAGGAAGCACATTAACGAGGCAACGAAAGCTTATTCTGACAGAGTTTTTTCGTCTTCGATCATCTTGGACAGCGTCCCCTTGATCGTGCCACCTGCGATCAGGTTTATGGAGCAGGTCGCTACGCTCTATGCTAAACAGCAAGGCGTTAATTCAGGTTACCTTTTACACCTGCTGTCCGACTCACACGCCGCTGCAACATCTGGCACGCCTGACGTGGAGGCGAAGTTGGCATCTGTACGGAAAGCGGTGGCAACCACAAACACGCTTTACATCGATACGATGCTGGCATCCGGCAACATGGTGGCCTATTACACTCGCGTCAGTCAGCTATTAAATGAATCAGCCCAACTGATGGTCAACGTTAACCCACGCAACACGATCCTTGAACTTGAGCGAGCGCTGGGCATGATGGTGCCGAGCTTGAAAGAAGTCGTTTATCAGCTTAGCGATTTTGAGCGTGTATGACAGGTATAAAAAAGCCCATGAAGCATCATGGGCTTTTGATGACTCGCTAGCCGTCAGACGTAAAACGATTTCAAGGGTGGAAAGCCATTGAATTCTACGGCGCTATAGCTTGTGGTATACGCGCCCGTGGACAACCAATACAAACGATCGCCAATCGCCAAGTTTAACGGCAGGCCATACTTGTAGTTCTCGTACATGATGTCGGCGCTGTCGCAGGTAGGACCAGCGATCACCACTTCTTCCATTTCGCCCTTCTTCTCGGTCCAGATCGGAAACTTGATCGCTTCGTCCATGGTTTCAATCAAGCCGGAGAATTTGCCCACATCCGTGTACACCCATCGCTCAACGGCAGTGCGCGATTTACGCGCGACCAACACCACTTCGCTGACCAGAATACCGGCGTTGGCAATCAACGAACGACCCGGTTCCAAGATGATTTCCGGCAGGTCGTCGCCGAAGTCTTCCTTGAGAAAGCGAATAATTTCTTCGGCGTAGGTTTCCAGGCTGTTGGTGCGGGTGATGTAGTTGGCCGGGAAGCCGCCACCCATATTGATCAGTTTGAGGATGATGCCGTCTTCTTCTTTCAGACGCTCAAAGATCACTTTGACCTTGGCAATGGCTGCGTCCCACACGCTGATGTCTCGCTGTTGCGAACCCACGTGGAACGAGATGCCGTAAGGTACCAAGCCCAACTCACGTGCGAGGATCAGCAGGTCCATGGCCATGTCGGTCTGGCAGCCGAACTTGCGCGACAACGGCCAATCAGCAGTGGTCGAACCTTCGGTAAGAATACGGACGTAAACTTTGGAGCCCGGCGCCGCCTTGGCGATGTTGCGCAGGTCGGCTTCAGAGTCGGTGGCAAACAACCGCACGCCCTTCTCGTAAAAGTACCGAATGTCCTTGGATTTCTTGATGGTGTTGCCGTAGCTCATGCGATCAGGCGTTACGCCCTCGCCCATGACTTTATCCAGCTCGTAGATCGAAGCGATATCGAAGCTGGAGCCCTTGTCCTTAAGCAGGTTGATGATTTCAACCGCTGGGTTGGCTTTGACGGCGTAATAGATCTTGGCGAAATCGAAGCCTGCGCGCAGGTCATCGTAGGCCTTGTCGATCATCGCAGTGTCAATGACCACGAATGGGGTTTCATGCTGATCGGCAAACGCCTTCATTTTGTTGAAGGTGGTGAGCTCAAAATAGTCTTCGACTTTGATCATGCTGGATCTCCTACGGGGCAAACTGGATTAATCAATGGGTGCGAATGAACGTCCTCCGTGTGTATCCCCACTTTGGTTCGCCTACTTCCCAAGGCCATCGCCGAAAGCAAAAAGGCCATGGGAAAAAAGCGCTTCCCTTGGCCTTGCTGTCTCGTCGTCAGTACTTGAGCCGGATGGATCGTTTCCAGCATGGACGTTCGGCGCGAACTTTAGGACTTGATAGCCTTGAGATCAACAAAAAATGTCGCGTTTTTGCACACGTCCGTCGCAAGGGGTCAGGCATTGACCTGTGTAACCGCCCCGTGTGACAGGTTGATGTTCCCTACCGAGACTCCATACAACACCTGTAGGGGCCAACTCGTTGGCGAGACATCATCCCTGACGCGCCGCTTATGGCCCTTCGCCAACAAGTTGGCTCCTACAGACAGCTAGGCTTCAGCGACCAACTCAGCCGGCGAAACGATGCTGGTTTTACCCCCACGGGATTTGCCGGAGCTCAGGTACTCGGCAATCGACTCCTGCGTGACTTCGCCCAGGAAAACGTTCTGCGCATCTAATACCGGTAACCAGGAACGATTAAATTCGTACATGCGCGACAGCAGAATCCGCAGATGCTCATCGAAAGCAGCCGTGGCATTGAACTCAAGCAAGAATTGCGCGCAGGTGCCGGTTTGACGATGCAAGTCGCGACGGCGAACGTAACCAAGGCCTTTGTTTTCGGCATCGGTGACTACCACGTAACGGCGGTCAAGCTCGTCCATCAGTTCCAACGCTTCGGCGACCGGAGTTTCAGGGCTGACCGACGGCGCGTTGTCCGCCGCGTCTTCGGCTTTTACCAACAACAGACGCTTGAGGGTGCTGTCCTGGCCAACGAAGCTTTTTACAAAGTCATCTGCCGGGTGTGCCAGTAAGGTGTCGGGGTGGTCGACCTGAATTAGTTTGCCGCCACGAAAAATCGCGATTTTGTCGCCGAGCTTTATTGCTTCGTCGATGTCGTGGCTAACCATGATCACGGTCTTGTTTAGCGCCCGCTGCATCTCGAAGAACTCATTTTGAATCGACTCACGGTTGATCGGGTCAACCGCGCCGAACGGCTCATCCATCAACAACAGTGGCGCGTCTGCGGCCAAGGCGCGGATCACGCCGATCCGTTGTTGCTGACCGCCGGACAATTCTCGCGGGTAGCGGCTCAGGTACTGCTTGGGCTCAAGCTTGACCATCGCCATTAATTCGATAGCGCGGTCGCGGCACTTCTGTTTGTCCCACCCCAACAAGCGCGGAACGATGGTGATGTTTTCTTCGATGGTCATGTTCGGAAACAGGCCGATCTGCTGAATGACGTAGCCGATATTACGGCGCAGGGTCACTTCGTCCAGACCGCTGGTGTCTTCGCCGTTGATCAGCACCGTGCCGGAGGTTGGCATGATCAAACGGTTAATCATTTTCAGCGTGGTGCTCTTGCCGCAACCCGACGGCCCGAGGAACACGCAAATTTCGCCCTCGTTGACGGTCAGGCTCACTGAATCCACGGCGGTGACGTCTTTGCCGTTGGTGTGAAAAGTCTTGGTCAGGTTCTGCAGCTCGATCATTTGCTTGGGACTGTTCATTTCAGTAATCCTTTTGGAGTCAGCGTGCGTTGCAGCCATTGCAGAAGCAGGTCGGCGAAGATGGCCAGAAGACTGACCAATACCGCGCCCACGATTAGCATCGACATATCGCTGCGGCTGATTGAAGCAAGAATAAGTACACCCAAACCGCCCGCGCCAATGGTGGCGGCGATGGTCATGACACCAATGTTCATCACCACGGCCGTGCGCACCCCAGCGAGGATCACTGGGACCGCAATCGGCAGCTCAACCATGCGCAAGCGCTGGCTGAAAGTCATGCCGATGCCTTTGGCGGCTTCGCGGATGCCCGGCTCGACGCCAGTTAGTGCCAAATAGGTGTTGCGCATGATCGGCAGCAGTGAGTACAGAAATACGGCGGTGATCGCCGGCATCGGGCCCAGCCCTTGGCCGAATTTTGAATAGAACGGCAATAACAGACCAAACAGTGCTATCGACGGCACCGTCAGCAGTACGGTAGCGCCGGCTTGCAGCGGTCCGGCCAGCGTCGGGAAGCGGGTCATCACGACGCCCAGCGGCACGCCGACAATAATCGCCAAGGTCACCGCCACGCCGACTAACGTGATGTGCTGCAAAGTCAGGTGCAGGATCAGCGACCAGTCCAGATGGGAGAAGGTGTTCAAGATGTTCATGTCTTCTCCTTGATCAGTTAAGTGGGTGTTCGCGCAGAAAATCTGCGGCAACGAGGGAGGGACTGTCGTGGTCCACATCCACCCGAGCGTTCAACGCACGCATGGTGTCGTCGTCTAACAGTTCCGCCAGCGGTTTGAGCTGCGCAGCCAGGTCCGGGTGAGCGTCGAGGTAATCCTTGCGGATCACCGGGGCCGCGGTGTAATCCGGGAAATAGTGCTTGTCGTCGGCGAGCACCTTGAGGTGAAACGCGTTCAGACGACCGTCGGTGGTGTAGACCAATCCGGCGAACACCTGGCCATTACGCAGCGCGGTGTAGACCAGCCCGGCGTCCATCTGACGGGTGTTCTCCCGGTTCAGGTTCATGCCGTAGTCCTTGACCATGCCGACCAAGCCGTCGGAGCGGTTAGCGAACTCGGTATCCAGCGCAACGATATGATCTTCCTTCGCCTCGTCTTTCAAGACCTTGGTCAGGTCGCTGATGCTGTTTATCTGGGGGTATTTGTCGGCAATTTTTTTCGGCAATGCCAGCGCGTAGGTATTGCTGAACTTGGACGGTGCCAGCCAAACCAGACCCTTCTTCAGGTCCAGCGCTTTCACCCGTGCATAGGATTGCTCGCTGTCGAGTTTTTCAGCGACGTGGTTGTAAGACACCAACGACACACCGGTGTATTCCCAGAGCATGTCCAATTGGCCACTTTCCTGAGCGCTACGTGCCAGGTTACTGCCCAGCCCGCCGGTAACCTGGACTTCATAACCCTTGGCCCTGAGGTACTGCGCGGTGATTTCCGCAAGGATCGTTTGCTCAGTAAATACCCGAGCTCCGATACGAATCACCGGTTTGTCAGCGGCGCTGGCCAAACCTGAGAGCAACAAGGCAAAGCCTATGAATAAGCATGATTTTTTCATTGGTTTTTCCTCTCTCAGCGGGCCAGGCCGCGTTCCAGCCAGATACGGCTGGCTAGCGTCACCACACCGTCAAGCAATAGCGCGAGCAAAGCGGTACAGGCCGCACCGAGTAATAGTTGCGGCTGATTGTTCAGCGCAATGCCGGGAAAAATCAGGCTGCCCAGACTGTTCGCGCCAATCAAAAACGCCAGCGGCGCAGTGCCGACGTTGATTGCCAGCGAGACCCGCACGCCACCGATAATGATCGGCACGGCATTGGGCAGCTCAACGCGCAACAGCACTTGGCGCGGTGTCATGCCAATTCCGACGGCCGCTTCCTTGAGTGAGCTTTGAACGTTTTTCAGGCCTTCATAAGTGTTGCGCACAATGGGCAACAACGAGGCGAGGAACAGCGCGAAGATGGCGGGTCCGCTGCCAATGCCGAGGATCCCAAGGGCAATGGCCAACACGGCGAGAGGAGGAACGGTGTTGCCAATATTGAAAACTTGCATGAAGCGTTCAGCGCTACGAACCATGCTCGGTCGGCTGAGGACAATACCGGCCGGTATACCGACCACCAGTGCCGCCAACATTGAAACCACGACCAAAATCAAATGCGCTTGCAGGTAGAACCACAGGTCGTCTTGGTACTTTACGATGGTACTGATGCCGATCCAATGGACCAGCAGGGCCAGAAGCGCAATAACAACTGCACCTCCCAATAGCCCCTTGCCATAGCGATTAGCCACAGGCGGACTCCTTTTTTACGTCGGCGAACGCGTTGCCGTAGCGGGTCATTTCTGACCGCACTGATAAGTGCAATAACGTTCGCGAAGAGCAGCGGGTGGGTCGCCGGTAAGGGGTTAACCTCGGCGAAAACACAAGCCATTAGCGTAGCTTCGTCAAGCTAACGTGTTGATTTATCAGCCCCAGATACTGGCCGTATCGGGGGAGTGGACGTCTCTACAGTGCGAAAGGTTCCCACATAAGATAGTAATTGGCCACCTTGCGTCGACTGAACGGTTCGGTTATTGCATCCAATTGAGCTATAATCTGCCCCCTTTTTTGATCACCTGCCAGGCGATTTCCCATGACCAACCAGGCCGCCGAAGTCGCGAAACGCCGCACCTTCGCCATCATTTCCCACCCGGATGCGGGCAAGACCACCATCACGGAAAAACTGCTGTTGATGGGCAAGGCGATTTCCATCGCGGGCACGGTGAAATCTCGTAAGTCCGACCGCCATGCGACGTCTGACTGGATGGAGATGGAAAAGCAACGCGGCATTTCCATCACCACGTCGGTCATGCAGTTTCCGTATCGCGATCACATGATCAACCTGCTCGACACCCCGGGCCACGAAGACTTCTCCGAAGACACTTACCGTACCCTGACCGCAGTGGATTCAGCACTGATGGTGCTCGACGGCGGTAAAGGCGTCGAGCCACGGACCATCGCCTTGATGGACGTTTGCCGTCTGCGTGACACGCCTATTGTCAGCTTCATCAATAAGCTCGACCGCGACATCCGCGACCCGATCGAACTGCTCGACGAAATAGAAGCAGTCCTCAAGATCAAGGCGGCGCCGATCACCTGGCCGATTGGTTGCTACCGCGATTTCAAGGGTGTTTATCACCTGGCCGACGATTACATCATTGTGTACACCGCCGGTCATGGCCATGAGCGCACCGACGTCAAAATCATTGAAAAGCTCGATTCCGACGAAGCCCGCGCCCACTTGGGTGACGAGTACAACCGCTTCTGCGATCAGTTGGAACTGGTGCAAGGCGCCTGTCACGAATTCAACCAACAGGAATTCCTCGACGGCCAACTGACGCCAGTGTTCTTCGGTACAGCGCTGGGTAACTTCGGGGTTGATCACGTGCTTGATGCGGTGGTGAACTGGGCGCCACAACCGTTGGCCCGTGTCGCCAACGAGCGCACCGTGGAGCCGAACGAAGAGAAATTCAGCGGCTTTATTTTCAAGATCCAGGCAAATATGGACCCCAAGCACCGCGACCGTATCGCGTTTATGCGCGTGTGTTCCGGCCGTTATGACAAGGGCATGAAAATGCGCCATGTGCGTTTGGGCAAAGAAGTGCGGATCGGCGACGCGCTGACGTTTTTCTCCTCCGAGCGTGAGCAGTTGGAAGAAGCCTTTGCCGGCGACATTATCGGTTTGCACAACCATGGCACGATCCAGATTGGCGACACCTTCACCGAAGGCGAAAACCTGGGCTTCACTGGCATCCCGCACTTCGCCCCGGAACTGTTCCGCCGCGTACGCCTGAAGGACCCGCTGAAGTCCAAGCAGTTGCGTCAGGGCTTGCAACAACTGGCCGAAGAAGGCGCCACTCAGGTGTTCTTCCCGACGCGCAGCAACGACATCATTCTCGGCGCCGTCGGTGTGCTGCAGTTCGATGTGGTCGCGAGCCGTTTGAAGGAAGAATACAAAGTCGAATGCGCTTACGAGCCAATCACCGTGTGGTCAGCGCGCTGGATCGATTGCAGCGATAAGAAGAAGCTGGAAGAGTTTCAGATCAAAGCCGTGGAAAACCTGGCGGTTGATGGCGGCGGTCACTTGACCTACCTGGCACCGACCCGCGTTAACCTGGCATTGATGGAAGAACGCTGGCCCGATGTGAAATTCCGCGCGACTCGCGAGCATCATTAACTGACGACTGAGCAACGCCGCTCGCCAACAAGTCTGTAGGAACCAACTTGTTGGCGAGGCGCCCGTGTCAGGTTGACCGCGTAAAACCTCTCGCCAACAAGTTGGCTCGTACAGCGATGTACTATTGCAACCAGCCCGCAGTTCCCAGCCAGCCCGGTGCCGTTTTCTGCAGCCAATCGCTGGCGGCCGGGTTGTGTTTCACGCGGCTGTCGAGAAAGGCTTGGCTAACCGCCTGAATCGATGCCACTTGTTTCGGGTCTGGAACAGGCTCAGCCCCGACAGGACTGTGAGCGCCCGACCCGACGAGTTTGGTTTTGGCGTGGGATTTTCCGCCTGGGGTGTGATCCTCGCTCGGTGGCGCCTTGAGCGCTTTTCCTTCGGTGGGAATGGGCACCAAATCTGAGCCAGACAAGGTCTTGTACGTTGCACGCGACATTCTCAGGCGATGGCTGCCTGCAGCGGTCACCGCCGCACCCACCATTTCGCGCTGCTGATTAGAGCTGACCCAGTTGAACGGGTCTTCGTCGTCTTGGCTGGTGATCGTCAAGACCGGCGAAGCGATGCGTGCGAACGTCTCAGGCCTGGCCTGGATTTCGGCATAAGGACTGATCAGCAGTACGGCTTTGGGCTGCACATCAACGCCGGTTGCACTGTCGGTTTGACCCGCCCCCGCCACCGCAGCCGCCGTTTGCGCGCCCAAATCAAAACCGGCCACGGTTACTTGGTTCCAATCAATGGACGCTAACTGCGCATCACCTTTAGCCGCCCGAGCCCGCACTTCGGTTAACACTTTTTGCAGCGTGCTCAACCGGTCGCGCAAAGAAGCGTTGGAATAGCGATCAGCCGCCAATTCACGAAACACGCCCGCCTGGGCTTGCCCCGTCAAGTAAAGCGCCGGACCGTAAGCTTGCCCCTGAACCGACAACACGGCGTACCCGGCCTGCGCCCAAGCATTGCGCCATTGCTCGCCCCCTGAGGCTGACTCACCAAGGCCCGGCAGATAAATAATCAGCGGTAAACGCTCATGGCTAACGGGCGCCATCCACGCGACACTCACCGATTGCCGGCCCAACTTCCACGTATCATCCCAACTGGTGATTTCGTTATGGGCCGGTTGATACCCGGTGGTCAGGTCTTTGTTCACCTGCTCGATAAATTTGATGTGCGGTTCCGCTGGGTCGCTAGCGCAGCCGGTTGTCAGACCTATTGTGCCAAGCAGCACACTCACAGCAAGCCAATGTCTCGGTTGAAAATTCATGCGCCCCACAGGTCCATCCCTATCAGTTGGCTCGGCTATAGCGAGCAAGCCTAACCGCACCGGCTTCATGCAACGAGCCCGGCACAGTAAATAATCGGTAAAGGCTCAGCCTCACGCGGCGTAATTTGCCAGCTTCTTCTGGATGAAGTCGAGAAAACATTGAATACGCAGCGCTAACTGTGAGTTTCGGTAGTACACCGCGTGAATCGGCTGCCGATAACCGCTGTTGGCTTCGGGCAAGATCACCTGCAAGCGCTTGAGGCGAATGTCTTCGTGGGTCATGAAGTGTGACAGGCAAACAATGCCCTCCCCGGCCAACGCTAATTGGCGCAGGGTTTCTCCGCTTGAAGCACAAAGCGCTGGCTGAATCTGCAGCCGATCCCCTTCGGCGTGCCGCAACGGCCAATGATTTAGGGTTTGGGTCTGGGTGAAACCGATTAGCGCATGATTGGCCAGCGCTTCAACCGTGGTCGGCGTGCCGTGCTTTTTGAGGTACGCCGGGCTGGCGAGAATGTTCAACGGGCTGCTGCCCAGCGAGCGCGCATGCAGGGTTGAATCGGCCAGGGTGCCAATCCGGATCGCGACGTCTGTGCTTTGTTCGAGGAGGTCGATGATCAGGTCGTTGCTGTTCAGCTCCAACTCGATATCGGGGTACAACGCGCGAAACTCGGGCACATAGGGCACCACGGCGTGCAGCATGAACGGCGACGCCGCATTGATCCGCAAGCGCCCGGCGGGGGTTTGTTGGCGCAGGGTTAAGCGTTCTTCAAGGTCGTCCATTTGCGCGAGGATATGTTTGGCTTTTTCGAGGAAAAATTTACCTTCTTCGGTCAAATCCATACGCCGCGTGGTGCGGTTGATCAGGGTTGTTTCCAGCTTCGCCTCAAGCCGCGACAACGTGCGGCTGATCGCCGAAGGGGTTTGCCCGACGTGCTCGGCGGCGGCTGATATCGAACCGCTTTCGATCACAGAAACAAACACCTGCAACTCATCGGATCTGGCTTTCACTGTTGTTCTCCGCTCAAAACTGGCTAGATATTAGCGTTGTTTTGCCCAAAGAACGGTGCCCTTTCTGTGGAGCCAGATTCCCAATGGGACCGAATTCATTCATGCCCTGAGGTCATTGACACGGTTGATAGCAAGCAGCCACGAATCCTGTGGGAGTAGGCTTGCCTGCGAAGAGGCCCGTAATCGCGCCGCTGATGTCGACCTGAAAACTGGGGCGCTGCGTTGACGCTTTCGTTGGCAAGCCCACAGAGACATCGGCAGAGTAGGCACTGAACATCTGATCGCAGCCTTCGGCAGCGCCTACAGAAGATCGTGTGTCGCCAAACCCGTGGGACCGAATTTCTTCGGGAAGGCACCAACGCGGTATTTCAGGAAAACGCGCCAGCCGCTTCCCGAATAAATTCGGTCCCACAGATTTAAACGCTAAACACCTTTGCCAGATGCGCCTCATAACGCTTCACATCCGCCTCAATGGCCGGGACCTTCATCACGTCTACGCACAGGAATGTCGGCAGCGCCGCCAGGCCCAGAAATTCGTTGGCCTTATGGAACGGGAAATATACCGCGTCCACACCCTTGCCTTCGAAAAAGTCAGCCGGGTCGTCGAACGCCTGTTGTGGCGCGTTCCAGGTAGCGGAAATCATGTACTGCTTACCGTGCAACAGACCACCACTGCCATAACGCTGGGAAGCGTCGGAGCGGGTGCGACCGTCGTTGGCGTACAGGCTGCTATAACCTTCGGTGAACACCTCGTCGATGTACTTTTTTACGATCCACGGCGCGCCCATCCACCATGCCGGCATCTGATAAATGATCACGTCAGCCCAAACAAACTTCGCCACTTCCTCAACCACGTCATAACCGGCATCGATCTGTGTTTCTTTAACGTCGAAGCCCGAGTGGTCGAGAAAGGCCAGTGCGGCGTTGTGCAAGGTAGCGTTGTATAAACCATCGGAGTGCGCGAATTTTTTACCGCCGTTCAGTAGCAAAATCTTTTTCATGGGGTTCTCATCGAGAAGAGTGCAAATCGGATGACGGCAGAATACCAATGCGTAAACGATGGAATAACCCTTGACCGGCCAAAATACTTTTGATCAATACGCACGAATCAAACCTGGATTGTTGCCGATCATTAATTAAAGAGCAGGTGTAATCCAAGCAATCCCATTCCAATAAAGAACACACGCTTGAACAGCACGGCGCTGATGCGATGGCGCAACCACTGGCCAAGCATCATCCCCAATAACGCCGGCACCAGCGCTAACAGCGAGGCGCCCATTTCACCGCCGCCCAGCGCTCCGCGCCAATACAGGCCCGCCGCCAATGCCAGCGTCGATACGGTGAACGACAAACCCAGTGCTTGAACCAACGGGTTGCGGTCCAGGCCCAACGCTTGTAAATAAGGCACGGCTGGAATCACAAATAATCCGGTAGCGGACGCCACAAACCCGGTAATCAATCCACACAGCGGCCCAAGCCACAGCTCGAATCTCGGCGCGATGCGCAGCGGCGGCAGAAACAATCCAATCAGCGCATACAGCACCAAGCCCCCACCCAACGCGCGACTCATTGACTGATCCAAACCCATGCCCAACCAGAGCGTGCCCAACCCAGTCCCTAGAAAGATCAATAACAACATCGGCCACAATCGCTTGATCAATGCTCGCAATTGCCCGCCAGTTGCCAGTTGCCAAAGATTGGTCACTGTTGCCGGAATGATCAGCAAGGCAGCTGCCTGCGCCGGCAACATAGCCAAACCCAATAACCCCATGGCGACCGTGGGCAAGCCAAGACCGATCACACCCTTAACCACGCCAGCTATCATGAAGACGCACAGCACCAGCAAGGACAACGCCCATCCGAGGTGCTGGTAGATTTCGATAAATGTTTTCATCTGCCGATGTTGGCTGGACCGAAGGTATCTGAACAGTTGCCATATACTGAGGCTGCCTCAGGCAAAGACGGAGGCTGATCTTTACAGGTAAATTCACATGCGCTTCGACCTGATTGACCTTCGGCTATTTCTCAATATCACCGAGAGCGGCAACATAACCGCCGGGGCCTCGCGCAGCCATTTGTCGTTGGCATCCGCTAGCGCACGGGTTCGGGCGCTTGAAGCGTCACTGGGGACGCCCTTGCTGGAGCGTGGACGACGTGGCGTTACGCCCACTCCAGCGGGCAAAGCAATGACGCGGCATGCCCGGCTGATCTTGCAGCAGGTTGATCGCATGCAGTTTTGTTTGACCGATTACGCAAAGGGGTTCAAAGGTCAGGTCCGGCTGCTGTGCAATACCTCAGCGCTGACCGAGTACTTGCCAGAATTGTTAGCTGACTTCTTGATTAAGCATCCTTCCATCGATGTTGATCTGGAAGAACACCCCAGCCTGAGAATTCTGGAAGCGGTGCGTCAGGGCGCAGCAGACATCGGTATCATTTCCGATGCAGTGGATGCCAGCGACCTGCAAACAGTGCCATTTCGCGACGACCCGCTGGCGTTGGTCATGCCACTGGACCATGCGCTAAGCAGTCATCAAGCCCTTTGCTTTGCCCAGACGCTGGACTACGATCACATCGCGCTAGCGTCCAACAACGCGATGTCGATTTACCTTGAAGAACAGGCTTTGCATGCTGGCAAACGCCTACGCATTCGGGCGCGGGCCGAAGGATTTTCCGGTGTCATGCGCATGGTCGCGCGCGGCACCGGGCTCGGGATTGTCCCGCAAGCGGCGGTAGACCGCTGGCAACACGCCCATCACCTCAAAAGTGTGCCGTTGAGCGACCCGTGGGCTGATCGAAAACTGCTGCTTTGTGCGGCAGATTTCAACGTACTGCCGGGGTATGCCAAAACGTTATTGAACGACTTGACCACCGCGTTTCTGGATACCTCGATGTCGAGCACAGACAACTGACGATCAGGCAACCGTCCTATGGTGTGCGCGCGCTATCAATCGCGCGCCCACCTTTTGGAGTTGCCATGCCTACGCCGATTACCGTCCTTCGCGACACTCACCCGCTGCCCATACTTGATGCCTGCAAATGGGAAAAGCTCGAAGGTGATCCGCACACCGTCAACCTCAACGCCTACACCTCCGAGGACGGCAGCAAAATCATGGGCACCTGGATCTGCACACCGGGCAAATGGCGCGTGGATTATGTGAAGTGGGAATACTGCCATTTTCAAGAAGGCTACTGCATCATCACCCCGGACGGCATGGAACCTATTCACCTGCGTGCGGGCGATATTTTTATCGTTGAGCCGGGTATGAAAGGGATTTGGGAAGTGGTTGAGACGGTCAGGAAGTATTTTGTTTTTGCTTGATAGCCAAACCTTAAAACAGCAGCGATTACGTCTGTGGTGGGCGCATATCTGTAGAAGACAACGTGTTGCGAGGCAGTCGAACAGGCACACCGAAGAGGCTTTTCGCCAACAAGTTGGCTCCTACAGAGATTGTGGAAGTCCTTCTAATATGCCGAAATCTGTGGGAGCAGGCTGCCTGCGAAGAGGCCGACCACCCCACACGAGCTTGAGCTAAACCGCCTTGACCGGAGCAATCAAAGGAGCCGGAACCGGATCAAGCACAACTTCAAAGCAGCACCCGCTCGGCTCCAGGCTCCTGAGGGTGACACTCCAGTGCTGGTTGTCGCAGATACGTTGTACCAGTGAAAGACCTAGACCAAGCCCTTCGCCGCGTTGTTCATCGCCTCTGACGAAGGGTTGGAACATAGCTTCGTGAAGGCTTTCGGGGATGCCGATGCCGCTGTCTTCAACGGTAAAACCATGAGGATTTAGCGTCAGTCGGATGAAGCCTGCGTCGGTGTAATGCCAAGCATTGCGCAGGAGGTTGCCCATCACCGAATGCACCAAGGTTGCGTTGAACAACGTGGGCAAGGTTTTGCCGGGATCGAACACCAGTTCCAGGCCTTTTTCGGCTATCGGTTTACGCCACAGGTCGACCAGTTCTTCCGCAATGTCCAACAGCGTCGAGCGCGGGCCGTGCCGGCTTTCGTTGCCTTCGACCCGCGCCAGCATCAGGAAGGTTTCGACCAACTGACTCATCCCGGCGCTGGCCCGCGCGATGCGCCTGACCTGATTGCGGGACCGATCATCTAATAAAGAACTTTCCAACAACAATTCGCACGAACTGGCCAACACCATTAAAGGCGTTCGCAGCTCATGGCTGACGTCGCTGGTGAACAGTTTTTCCCGAACCAGCGCCGCGTGCAATCGGCCCAAGGTGGCGTCGAACGACACCGCCAGCTCGCCGACTTCATCACGGGCATAGTTAGGCGATAACGCCGGGGCGAGTTCAAGGATTTGGTCGCGGTAGCGAACCTGGCGTGAGAGGTTGACCACTGGCGCCATCACGCGGCGCGCCAACAGTCGACCCAACAGGATCGCCAGCAGAATACTGAGGATGAAACCGACGAACACGATTCCAAATAGAATTTTTTCACGCTTTTCAAAGTTGCGCTGGTCACGCAGCAGCACATAACGACGACCGCCCACTATCTCGGCCATGGCGTAATAGGCTTTTTCGCCGCGGTACACTTCATGAAAGCCCGGTGTCAGCTCGGTCAAATCGCCGACCATGGCAAGCTCGCCGGCGCCACCGTCGACGTAAAATAGTTCTTCCTTTTCTGGCTTGTGGCTCCAGTTTTCGACGTTATCCATCACCATTAGCCGGTGCAAATCCCGGCCGAGACTGGCGGTGGTCAATCGTTTCTCGACGACGTGCACCGTCGCGATAATGCCTACGGCGAACACCCCGGCCACCAGCACGCTCATCAGCGCAAAGACCATGACGATCCTTTGCTTCAAGCTGTGCTTGATGCCCATCGACTTCCAGAACTTCAACGACATTCAGGCTTTACACATACAAGAGGGCACCGGGATCGAGGCCAATAGGCGCCATGATACCCGCCTATTGAGGGCCTTAAAACTCCGCGTTCACTCAGGCTTGCGATAGGACTCGATGATCGCCGAAAAATCCTTGCCACCTTCACCACGCAAGCTCATTGCCTGGTACAACTGCTGGGCGACTGCGCCCAGGATTACCGGTTGATGAGCCACCCGCGCCGCTTCGGTCGCCAGGCCCAGGTCTTTGAGCATCAGGTCCGCACCAAAACCGCCGGTGTAGCCGCGTGATGCCGGAGCGGTTTCGACGATGCCCGGCCACGGGTTGTAGACCTCCGAACTCCAGCAACGCCCAGTGGAGCTGTTGATGATGCTGGCCAAAATGCCAGTATCGATCCCTAAGGTGTTGCCCAATGCCATGGCCTCGGCGACACCGATCATGGAGATGCCCAACAGCATGTTGTTGCAGATTTTGGCGATTTGCCCGGTGCCGACGTCGCCGCAATGGACGATGTTTTTGCCCATCTGCGCCAAGACCGGTTTCAGCACTTCGAAATGTTCTGCACTGGCGCCCACCATAAAGGTCAGGGTTCCAGCTTGCGCGCCGCCGGTGCCGCCCGACACCGGTGCATCACCGAGAACCACGCCTTGTTTGGCCGCCGCCGCCGCCACCTCACGGATGGTCTGCGGGTCAATGGTGCTGCAATCCACTGCCGGTACGCCACCGCTAATCCCGGCCAGCACGCCGTCGTCGTTCAGGTAAACGCTGCGCACATGGGCAGCGGCGGGGAGCATGGTGATCACCAACTCGACACCTTGGGACGCGTCCTTGGGTGACGCGCTGACGGTGGCGCCCAGTGCGCCAAGTTCCGCCAGTACGGTTTTATTGAGGTCGAACAGGTTGAGTGAATGACCGGCTTTGATCAGGTTGCGCGCCATGGGCGCACCCATATTACCGAGACCGATGAATGCAATTTTCATGTTTTTCTCCTTTTCCTGTGGGAGCCAACGTGGTGGCGAGGCCGCTTGATGCGGTGCGCTGGAAAATGCTTCGCCAACACGTTGGCTCCTACAGGTGATTGCTTAGCGCAGGTTGATGGTGGTGTTGACGCCATCGTTCACACTGCTGTCATCAAACCAGCGACTGGTGACGGTTTTGGTCTGGGTGTAGAACTGCACCACTTGCTTGCCGTACGGACCCAGATCGCCGAGTTTCGAGCCGCGCGACCCGGTGAAGCTGAAATACGGCACCGGCACAGGGATTGGAATGTTGATGCCCACTTGGCCGACGTCGATCTCGTTCTGAAACTTGCGCGCTGCTGCGCCGCTTTGGGTGAACAGGCCGGTGCCGTTGCCGTACGGGTTGGCGTTGACCAAGGCAATCGCCTGATCGAGGGTGTCGACTTCCAGAACCACCAGCACGGGGCCGAAGATTTCTTGAGTATAAATTTGCATCTCGGTGGTGACACCGGAAAACAGAGTCGGCCCAACAAAGTTACCGTCCTCAAAGCCCGGTACCGAAATGCCACGACCATCCAGCTCAAGCTTGGCGCCCTCGCGAACGCCGCTTTCGATCAAGCTCAACACACGCTCTTTCGCACGCTTGGAAATAAGTGGACCGACATCGGTGCCCGCTTCGCTACCGGCATTCACCGTAAGTTTCTGCGCCAGCGCTTTGAGGTCCGGCAGCCATTGTTTAGCCGCGCCCACCAACACCACCACAGAGGTGGCCATGCAGCGTTGACCGGCGGCACCGAAACCTGCGCCCACCAGCGCATTAAGGGTTTGCTCACGGTTGGCATCAGCCAGCACCACGGCATGGTTTTTCGCGCCCATCATCGATTGCACGCGCTTACCGTGCTGACCGGCGAGATTGTAAACATGAGTGCCAACTTCGGTTGAACCGACGAAGGAGACGGCTTTGATGTCTTTGTGGGTGCAGATGCCATCCACCACTTGCTTGCCGCCGTGCACCACATTGAGTACGCCAGCCGGTACGCCGGCCTCGACTGCCAACTCAACCAACAACAGGGTCGACATGGGGTCTTGTTCAGACGGTTTAAGCACGAAGGTGTTGCCGCAGGCGATGGCCATCGGGAACATCCACAGCGGAATCATGGCTGGGAAGTTGAACGGGGTGATCCCGGCGCAGACACCGATCGGTTGACGCAAGGTGTAGGTATCGACACCCCCTGCGACGTTTTCCGAGAATTCGCCCATCTGCAAGGTGCCGATAGAACACGCGTGTTCAACCACCTCTAGGCCGCGAAAGATGTCGCCTTCGGCGTCGGCGATGGTTTTGCCTTGCTCAGCGCTCAGCACCGCCGCGATGCGCTTGGAGTGTTCACGCACCAGCGCTTGAAGCTTGAGCATGATGCGCATCCGCGCACCGATAGGCGTATGGCGCCAGGTCTGGAACGCCAGTTTCGCGGCAGCGACGGCGGCGTCCACTTCGGCTTCAGTGGCGAACGGCACTTGCGCCAGTACTTCTTGGGTGGCCGGGTTAACGATGTCGCGCCATTCAGTGGTTTTCGAATCGACCCACTCACCACCGATCAGCAGTTTGACCCGGGCAACCGCGCCGGATGTGTTGTTGATGGAAAGGCTCTGTAAAGCGTTCATGCACGTTCTCCAGTGTTCGAGCGGCCCCGTCAGGGGCGGCGATAAATTCAGATCAAGCAGTACGCCTTCAAGATCTGTTCAGGGCGCGCGATACCGCGCCGGATCGGGTTTCATCAGCGCCGTACAGAACAGCGCAATCACGGCCATGCCAATGAGGTAAACAATGACGTAGTGCGGGCTGCCGTCGGCATACGCTAACAATTTAGTAGCAATCATCGGCGCGAACCCGCCACCCAGTACGCCGGCCAGTTGCACGGACACCGAGATGCCGCTGTAACGAATTTCCGCAGGGAATTGCCGAGCGAACAACAGTGATTCAGGGGCATACATGATCGGGAAGACCACCCCGACCGCCAGCACCATCGCCCACCAGACCAGCACCGGCTCGCGTGTTTCGAGCATGGCAAAGAATGGATAGATGAAGGCGCAGAGCAGTAACAATCCGGCGAAGTACAAGCGGCGCTGGCCAACCTTGTCTGAGAGGTACCCGCAGAACGGCATGGTGATCAGCGACAAGGCCGCACCGCAGGTAATCGCATAGAGCACATCGGCCCGGGGGATCTGCAACTGGTTGGCGGCGTAGGCCAGGGCGAAAGTCACTGACATATAGAACCAGGCGTTTTCCGCGGTGCGGGCGCCGATAATTGTCAGGGTTTCCCGTGGGTGTTGACGCAGCACTTGGAACAGCGGGATTTTGACCGCAATGTTCTGCGCTTTGATTTTTTCGAACGCGGGTGATTCAGGGACCTTCAGACGGATCAACCAACCGATGCCCAGCAACACGACGCTGGCAATAAACGGCAGGCGCCAACCCCAGGTGAGCATGTCCGCTTCAGGCAGTTTCGCCACCAGGCCCATGGCCAACGACGCCAATACCAAGCCTGCACCAACACCGGTTTGCGGCAGGCTGCCATAAAAACCTTTTTTGCCTTCGGGAGCATGTTCGACGGCCATCAGCACCGCCCCGCCCCATTCACCGCCCACCGCCATGCCTTGTAGAAAGCGCATCAACACCAGAATCAACGCGGCCCAGTAGCCGATTTGATCGTAGCTCGGGATCAGCCCGATAACGATAGTCGGAATTCCCATCATCATCAGCGTGAGCAACAGCATGGACTTACGCCCGATGCGGTCACCAAAGTGGCCGAAGATAACCCCACCCAACGGCCGGCCAAGAAAGCCCACGGCGTAGGTGGCGAAAGCGGCCAACACTCCAGTGATCGGGTCCAGCGCAGGAAAAAATATTTTGCCGAAGATCAGCGCGGCAGCGGTGCCGTAGAGGAAAAAGTCATACCACTCGATGGTGGTACCGGCCATGCTTGCCATACCGGCGAGCCGATAGGATGCGATCTTTTTTGCAGGACTGGCGCCAGCGAAACCTGCGCCCACAGTTGTAGCGTTCTTCATAAACTCCTCCGCTTATTATTTTTGTGCAGGGTGTTATGGCATGTAGCTTCGTTTAGCGATGTGGTGAGCGGCCTTGCTGATTAGGTCTCCTGAGCCACTGATCCTGAGTTTGGTCATGGGCGTGTTTTGGAGTATAGATGTGCAAACATCTAATAAGAACGCACATAAAAACCGGATCAACATGCAAAAAAACATCACCTCTTTGAACCTGCTGAACTGGGACGACCTCAAATTTTTCCTGGAAGTCGCCCGCACCCGCAAGGCCAGCATTGCAGCCAAACGCCTGGCGGTGGACTACACCACGGTGTCGCGACGGATTAATTCACTGGAGGCGGCGCTGGGCACATTGCTGTTCGAAAAATCCCGCAGCAACGGCTTCATTCTGACCGCCGAAGGCCAGCGTTTGTTGGGGTATGCCGAGTCGATTGAAAGTACGCTGCACTTGGCGTGCGAGCAAGTTTCAGGCTCCGGCGTGGCGCTGTCTGGGCATATTCGAATGGGCTGTACCGAAGGGTTCGGCAGCTTTTTTATCACCCCGCAACTGACCCATTTTCTCGATGCCTACCCGGCGATATCGGTGGACATCCTGCCACTGCCGCACTTCATCAGCCTGTCCAAGCGCGAGGCCGACATCGTGATCGCGCTGGAGCGTCCGGAACATGGGCCTTATGTGTGCTGCAAGCTGTGCGATTACAGCCTGCGGCTCTACGCGACTCAGGATTATCTCGATAGCCATGCGCCGATCAAACGCAGCGCCGATTTGGCTAACCATTCGTTCATCAGTTACGTCGATGACTTGGCGTTCAGCTCTGAGTTGCTGTACCTGAGCAACCTGCTGCCCGGCGCCAGCGCCAACCTGCGCAGCACCAGCGTCATCGCCCAATACGTCGCAGCGCTGCAAGGCCGATCGCTGGCGATACTGCCGTGTTTTCTTGCCGCGCAAGATTCGCGGCTACTGCCGGTGTTGGAGGACGAAGTGAATATCACACGGCAGTTTTGGATGTACTGCCGGGAAGACCTGAGGAAGCTCAAGCGGATCACCTTGTTGTGGGATTACATCCGCGCGGTAACTGAGCAGAACCGCCCGCTGTTGCTGGGGGAAACTAAGGGGACGGTGTTTGCTTCGGAGTAGTCTGCAAGGACTCAGGGAGGGTAAATATGACCGCGTCTGTGGGACTGGCGCGGTTCGGGTAGTTCTGAAGAAGTCATCGAAGCGGTTTAGTTTAGAAATCTCTGAACTATCGATTTGAGCTTTCCTATTCTTTCCTGTCCCGCACCCCACCTAAGATCATTCTCACACGGGACCGAAACCCCAGAGATTCGGCCCAAGGATTACCTCTTTCTGCTGCTGCCCCCCGTTGCCCGACCCGGTCTTGCCGTTGTCGTGCTGTGCCGTAGCCCGAGGAATCTTTGAGGTCGTTGATGAAACTGGAAATATTCCGAACGCTTTGGGGTTACACCGCCAGTAAGGTCCAAGCATTGGAGGAGCTGCTCGAAGCCGGTTTTGACGGCATCGAAGCGCGCCTTCCACTGGAAGCCAGCGAACGAGCGGAGTTTGCCACGTTTCTGCGGGCCAATCGGCTGGGCTACATCAGCACCGTGTTCACCGCTTATAACGTGTTGCCCGAGCAAGCCGCGCCGGTCGACGAGCACCTCCAGGACCTCGACAAAAAGCTCGCTTGGGCAGCAGAGCTGTCGCCGCGTTTCGTCAATGTGCTAGCCGGCAATGACCGCTGGCAGTTGCCGCAGCAGGTAGATTTTTTCGGCCGCGCACTGGAGCTGGCGCACAAGCATGGCCAAGTGTGCAGCTTTGAAACCCATCGATCGCGCTCGTTGTTCAACCCGTGGGTCACCCTCGAACTGATTCGCCAATTGCCCGAGCTGCGGTTCACCAGCGACATCAGCCACTGGATCGTCACCTGCGAACGTTTGCTCGACGATCCCGAGGACGACCTGAGCGCCTTCGTTGAGCGGGTCCATCACATTCAGGCTCGGGTCGGGTATGACCAAGGCCCGCAAGTCCCTCACCCCGCCGCGCCGGAATACGCCAAAGAGTTGGCTTTCCATCAACAGCACTGGGAAGCGATCTGGCGCTCACAACAAGCGCGTGGCTATCAGGTCAGCACGTTGACCCCCGAGTTTGGCGCCGACGGCTATTTGCATCACCTGCCATTTACCAATGTTCCGGTGGCCGATCTGTGGTCGCTGAACGTGTGGATGGCACAGGCCGAACGCGAGCATTTCAAACGTTTTACTCATTCGTCCCGCCATTAAGGAGCGCTTTTCCATGCCTGAATTGTTACCCAAAGCAGCGCCCTCGCTGGCCGCTAACTTCAACAGCATCCCGATGGTGGACATTGCCGGGCTGTTCAGCGCCGACCTTGAAGAGCGTCAAGCAGTGGCCGAAAAACTGGGCGCCGCGGCCCGTGACGTCGGTTTTCTGTACATCAAGAACCACGGTATCGAAGCGCAGTTGATCAACGGGTTGTATCAGGCCGCCAAGGACTTTTTCGATCAGTCTTTCGAGACCAAGATGCAGCATTACATCGGCACCTCGAAAACCCATAAAGGTTTCGTTCCCGAAGGTGAAGAGGTGTACGCCAAGGGCAAGCCGGATCACAAAGAAGCCTTCGACGTCGGTTTCGAAGTGCCCGCCAATGACCCTTTGGTACTGGCCAGCACGCCATTGCTTGGCCCTAACGAGTGGCCGCTGCTGCCCAATTTCAAGGAATCGGTGCAAGCCTATTACGCGGCGATCTTTGCCCTGGGCCGCCGGTTGTTCGATGGCTTCGCACTGGCATTGGGCCTGGAAGAGGGCTATTTCGATGCGATGGTGACGCGCCCGCCGTCGAAGCTACGCCTGATCCACTATCCATTCGACGATGCAGCTCAAGACGCGCCCGGTATTGGTGCGCACACCGACTACGAGTGCTTCACGATATTGCTCGCCGATCAGCCGGGCCTTGAAGTGATGAACGATCAAGGCCAATGGATCGACGCGCCGCCCGTGGAAGGCGCCTTCGTTGTGAACATTGGCGACATGCTTGAGGTGATGACCGCTGGTACGTTCGTTGCAACAGCTCATCGGGTCAGAACAGTGAGTCAGGAGCGGTATTCCTTCCCGTTGTTCTACGCCTGCGACTTCCACACCCAGATCAAGCCGCTGCCCAGTTTCGCGCAGGCCGGCAAGGATTACGAGGAAATCGCCATCGGTGAGCACATGTTCGGCCAGGCGCTGCAAACCTATCAGTACTTACGCAAGCGGGTGGAAAACGGCGAAATCATCCTGCCGGAAAAAGCCCGTAAACCGTCGAGTTTCGGGCATTTGAAAAACCAGACCCCGGACGCGCCGTAAATGCAGGGCCTTAACGATTCATTTGATCAATGCAGTCCCTTTCCTACTGTGGAGTCACCGACGATGCGCAACAAGAACAACACTGCCGTTCGCTTGACCGTATTGGCCGTCGCCCTCCTCGGCGCGACCGTGGCGCAAGCAGCAGCGACCGTGACACCGGGCCAGTTCAAGGTGGGCATGGAAATTACCTACCCGCCGTTTGAGTCGTATGACAAAGACAAGAACGTCGTAGGCTCGGACCCTGAGCTGTCCACAATGCTGGGCAAACACATGGGCCTCAAGACTGATTTCGTCGACACCAAGTTTCCTAGCCTGATCCTCGGCCTGAACTCTGGCCATTACGACGCGATCATTTCCGGGATGTACATCACCCCGGAACGTCAGACTCAAGCTCAAACCATTGCTTATGCCAAGACCGGCGCAGCGATCATGGTGCTCAAAGACAGCACGGTTAAACCGAAAGTCCCCGAGGACCTCTGCGGTCTGAAAGTCGGCCTGGAAAAGGGCACGACCTGGGTAGCCCAATTCAACAAGCTGTCCACTGATTACTGTGTGCCGAACAACAAGGGCGCCATCGCAGTCAGCGAATTCCCGTCTGCACCGGAAGTGACCCAAGCGCTACTGTCCGGCAACGTTCAGGCTCAGGTTGAAATCGACGGGGCGGCCGGCATGATCGCCGAACACACCAAAGGCCGGGTGATGGTCAGCACCGAACATTCCATCTACCAACAAACCTTGGGCATCTTCGTCAAAAAAGGAAATGAAGAGCTGTATAAAGCGTTGCTGACAGCCTTCGATGACAGCAAGAAATCCGGTGAATACGCCGCCCTGTTGAAGAAATACAACCTCGAAGAACCGAGCAACTGATTCTTCTCCCCGTTTGACCCGCCGGCTTCCCACGAAGCCGGCAGCTTGAGGTGTGCATGCAATTCGAATGGCCCTACTTTTTTTCTTTGTTTTCTGTGTCGGATTTTTGGGAAGCGTGCATCACCGTTATCGAACTCAGCGCATTAGGCTGGTTCATCGGCATGGTGCTCGGGTTTCTGCTGGCCTCGGCCAAGCTTTCGACTTCGCGCTGGTTGCGCATACCGGCGTCGATTTATATCTGGTTCTTTCGCAGTATTCCGTTGTTGGTGTTGGTGGTGTTCGTCTACAACCTGCCGCAGCTGTTTCCGTTTACCCGTGAGGTGTTGTCGAACCCATTCAACTCCGGCGTGTTCGCCTTGATCGTGACCGAGGCGGCGTACATGGCGGAAATCCATCGCGGCGGTTTGATTTCGGTGGCCAAGGGCCAAAAAGAAGCCGGACGGGCATTGGGTGTCGGCCTGATCGGTTTGCAGCGGCTGGTCGTTATCCCACAGGCATTTCGGATTTCCCTGCCGACGCTGATCAACGAATACATCACCGTGGTCAAGCTAACCTCGCTGGTGTCGGTGATTTCGCTGACCGAGATTCTGACCGTGGGCCAACGGCTGTATGCGACGAATTTTCTGGTGATGGAAACCTTGTCCGCCGTGGCGGTGTATTACGTACTGATCGTGACGGTGTTTGGCTGGCTGTTGCAGCGGTTCGAACAGTATCTGGAAATGAGCAACCGTACTCCGCAGACGCTGGATGAGTACGGATTGAGCGCGCTGAGAGGGAATTTAACCGCCCAGCCGTCGTTGGTTCGTTCGCATGTCGGCCCCGGTGCGGCGCCTGCGTTGCAGTTAAATAACATCCATAAAAGTTACGGCCAGCATGATGTGCTTCAGGGCATCGATCTGGACGTTCGCGCCGGGCAAGTGATTTCTATTATTGGCCCGTCCGGCTCAGGCAAGACGTCGTTGATACGCACCATCAACGGCTTGGAAAGTATTGATCAGGGCGAGATTATTCTGTTCGGCGAAAGCTTTATTCATGCAGGCGACAACCCTAACAGCCTACAAATTCGCCAGGGCGTGCAGCGGATTGGAATGGTGTTTCAGAACTTCAATCTGTTCCCGCACCGCACCATTCTCGACAACATCACCCTAGCGCCGCGCTACCACGGGCAGGATCGAGACGAAAGCGAGCAGCGTGCCTACGCGTTACTGGATAAGGTCGGGCTGCTGGCTCACGCGCACAAATACCCGCATCAGTTATCTGGCGGCCAGCAACAGCGGGTGGCGATCGCCCGTGCGCTGGCAATGGACCCACAGATCATGTTGTTTGACGAACCGACTTCGGCCCTTGATCCAGAGCTGGTGGGCGACGTGTTGAATGTGATTCGCGATCTGGCAAAAGAAGGCATGACCATGCTTATCGTCACCCACGAAATGGAATTCGCGATGTCGATTTCTGACCGGGTGATTTTTATGGAAGACGGCAATATTCAAGTCGACGCCGCGCCGCAAGTGATCCGCGCACACGACGCTGGGCATCGGGTGCGCAGATTTATGGGGTTGGTGCATTGATAGGCAATGAATTCCTACAGAGAAACTAAATCTGTGGATACCGTCTTGTTCGCGAGGGTTATACGCGGCGTATCAGGTAAAAACCCTCGCCAACACGTTGGCTGCTACAGGGGGATTACACACCCAACATAAGACCACTGAGCCGTTTGACCTTGCGCTTGATGGCGTCTTCGAACACGCCGGGGCGGGGTTCGATGAGGCTGAACCAGTGTTTTGCGCGGGTGATGCCGGTGTAGATCAATTCCTTGGTCAGCACCGGGTTCAGCACTTCCGGAAGGATCAACGCAGTGTGGGCAAATTCCGAGCCTTGGGATTTATGCACGGTCATGGCGTACACGGTTTCGACGTCATTCAAACGGCTTGGCAGGACAAAACGCACACCGCCGCTGCCGTCATTACGCGGAAATGCAACGCGCAATACCTGATGGCTGGGCTCAACACCATTGCGCTCGGGCAAGCGCAGGGTGATGCCGATGTCGCCGTTCATCAACCCCAACCCGTAATCGTTACGCGTCATCAGCACCGGGCGGCCTTCGTACCAGTGCTGGGCGCTTTCGATCAGCCCCGCGTCGAACAGCGCGTGAGTGATGCGCTGGTTCAGTCCTTCAACACCCCAGGGGCCTTTGCGCACGGCACACAACAACTGAAACGAATCGAACGCTTCCAGCACTGAGCGCGCCCAAAGGGTCCAGCAGGGGTCTTCAAGTGCAGCGCTCGCGGCCGGGCGTTGATCCGCCAGCACGCCCAAGTAATACCGATAACCTTGCGGCCCTTCGGTGCCTTGACTGTGCCCTTCGATCAACACACGCTCAAATGCGTGGTCCTGCTCGCCTTTCAAGCCCAGCGCAAAAAGATCTTTGTGGGTCCGTGCCGCGAGCAAGGCCCGTGCTTCCCCCGCTTGCTGTTGATTGACCAGCCGGGACAATTGACCAATGCCGCTGCCTTGCACAAAACGCCGCGAGTGCCGCAGCATTACCACTTGTTGCGCCAATGGAAATTGCAGGGCGTCACCCTGTTGCAGACCGCTGCGGCCCAAGTCTTCGCCGCTGACCGCTTGTAGCCATGTTTGGGTTTGCGGGCTGTATCGGCCTGCTTCGGCATCACGACACAGATCGCCCAATACCGCGCCCGCTTCTACAGAGGCCAGTTGGTCTTTGTCGCCGAGCAAAATCAATCGCGCGTGGGGCGGCAATGCGTCCAGCAGGTTGGCCATCATTTCCAGGTCGATCATCGACGCTTCATCGACCACCAACACGTCCAGCGGCAGCAGATTACCGGCGTGATGGCGGAAGTGCCGAGTGCCCGGACGACTGCCTAACAAGCGGTGGACAGTGGCGACGTCGCTGGGGATTTTCTGTCGAACGGCTTCTGTCACGTCCAACGATTGCACTTGATGACTGATGGATTCAGTCAGCCGCGCCGCTGCTTTGCCGGTGGGCGCCGCCAGACGAATGCGCAACGGTTGACCGCTCTCTACCGCTGGCGCTTGGAGCAAGGCCAACAAGCGAACCACGGTGGTGGTTTTACCGGTACCGGGACCGCCGGTGATGATGCTGAAAGCGCCACGTGTCGCCAAGGCACAGGCCAGTTTTTGCCAATCGATCAGGGTGTCAGGCGCAGGGTTGGCTTTACCAAACAACGTGTCGAGACGTTGCGCCAAGTCCATCGGTGCTGCGTCTTGCTGCGCTAAACGCTGACGCAACGCGTTGTCGATACGTCGTTCGTAGCTCCAATAGCGGCGCAGATACAAACGTCGTTCCGACAACACCAAGGGTTTTTGCGCTGCCGACTCAGTGTGATCATCGGCTTGCGCCACCAAGGCACTTGCGGCCAAGGCGTGGCACCAGTCGCTACCGTCCAATGACTCCAGCAGTTGCGACGGCAACAGCATCGGGCCCATTTGCGCGTCACCCTCAGGTGGCAGCGACAGCGCGAAATCCGGTTCCTTCAGAGTTTCATAAAGGTCCAGGCACACATGCCCATGACCCAATTGATGGCTGGTTAACGCCGCCGCAAGCAACACCAATGAGTCGGCGTGCGGGTCTAGCTCACTGAGGAACGCCACAAACGCGCGATCCAGTGCGCGCAACCAACCGCGTTCGACCCAACGCTCCAGCAACAGCAGCAGATCGTCAACCCGACTCAATGGCGTCAGCGAGGACAGGCTCGGCGCGTCCAGCGCAGTGGGCAACAGTTCGGCGAATGAGCGACTCATGCGGGCTCTCCTGACAGCGCATCTTCTTGAAGCATGGTTTGGCCTTGAAACAGCAGGTCGAGACCTTCGATCAATTCACGTGGCGGGCGCGTGAAGTAGAGGCCCTGACTCGGCGCTCGACTGCCGCGCAAGAACAGGTACACCGCGCCGCCCATGTGTTGGTCGTAGTCGTAATCGGCCATGCGTGCTTTGAGCTGGCGATGCAGGGCCAGCAGGTACAACACGTATTGCAGGTCGTAACGATTTTCCAGAATCGACGCGATCATGGCGGGTTCGGTGTAAGCATCGTCGTCGGGGCCGAGCCAGTTGGATTTGTAGTCGGCGACGTAATAACGCCCTTGGTGCTCGAACGTCAGGTCGATGAAGCCCTTGAACATGCCGTTGAGCGAGAAGGTTTCCGCCTTGGCCCGAGGTGCGCCGTTATGGGTATAGCGCCGGACCAACGCGTCCAGTTGCGCCACATCAACCTTGTGGCAGGCAAACCAGAATTCCATTTCGATCCGGTACTGGTGCGGCTGGTCCAAAGCGCTCAATGACACGGGCTGCTCATCCGCTGCCAAGCGTAGCGGCATTGTCAGCAAGTGCTGCATCCAATCAGTCAGCGTGGAAATCCAGCCTTCCCAACCTCGGCGATTGCAGCGACTGCCAACGGCTTTTGCGAGCTTGGCCGGATCGGCTGCAACCACGGCAAAACGCTCAACCCCGGCCCACTCCAACAGGCCATGGAGAAAGGTGCCGGGGTTTGGGCCACGGGGGAAGCGATGGATATCACCGCCGCTGACCAACACGTCGCGAGGCGCGTCGGGATCGAGTCGTTCATCGTCAAACAGCTTTTGCGCTTGCGGGCTGTCCGGAGATTCATCGCCATCGGTAAGGGTGTCGCCAATGCGCAACGCGCTGTAGGAGGCGATCCACCAATTCTCGGCAGCGCGTCGTTTTGGCTGACGCGGCTTGAGCAGTATCGCGTCGTTACGCGGCGGGCTGAAGGTATCAGCGGTTGGCATGGGCAGCGGCATGACATCTACGGCCGGGCAGCCCTCGCCCAAGTCTCGAAGCCATAGAGCAAGCGCAATGGATTCAGCCAACGGCGCTCCCCCGCCCAGCAAATAACCCAGTGCGGAACTGTTCAGCACTGAACGGCTGGTGTTGCCGCGCTTGAGATCGCTTACGCCCAACCAACAGGCAGATTCCGCTCGGGTCAGCGCGACATAGAGCAGGCGCAAATCTTCGGCCAGGCGCTCGTTATCGGCTTGCTCGATCAAGGCCGCTGTGGGTTTCAGGCTGACCTGGGCTTTGCCATCCGCGTCGTGAAAATGCAACGGCAACCGGCTGCCGTCCACCGGCTTCGACGAGCAAATGAAGGGCAGAAATACCAACGGATATTGCAGGCCTTTGGACTTGTGGATGGTCACGACTTTAACCAACTGTTCGTCGCTTTCCAGCCGCAGGATTTGCTCTTCGCCCGCCTGCCCGGACAACGCCAAATGCTCGCCGAGATGACGGATGAGCGCTTGCTCACCGTCCAGTTCGGCGGCGGCTTGTTGCATCAGTTCAGAAAGGTGCAACAAGTTAGTGAGGATACGTTCGCCGTCGTTGCGGCTGATCAGCGCTTGGGGCAATTGGAAGTCGTGGAGCAAACGCCGCAGCATCGGCAGCACGCCTTGAGTTCGCCATACAGTGCGATAACCCCGGAACTGCATGACCCGCGCTTCCCAGGCGAGTTCGTCTTGATTCAGCCGCTCCAACTCGGTCAGCGAGAGGTTCAAGGTGATACAGGCCAACGCTCCCCTTAATGTGCGCTCGGAGTCGGGCTCGGCACAGGCTTTGAGCCAGGCCAACAGGTCGTGGGCTTCCTGGGCAGCAAACACTGAGTCCTTGTCGGACAGATATACGCTGCGCACGCCTCGGGCTGATAATTCACCGCGCACGGCTTGAGCTTCTTTACCGTCACGTACCAGAATCGCAATGTCGGCGGGCTTCACACCGCGCACCGGCTCACCCGGTTTGGCGAACCCGGCACGACCTTGTTGGCCTTGGTTGAGCAACTGCGTTATTTCGCTGGCGCAGGCGGCCGCCAGTTGCTGCCGGTAGACAGCACCGGACAACGGTTGCTCGCTCTGCAGATGCCATACATTTAACGCCGCAACCGCGTGGCCCTCGACGGTAAACAGCTCTTTGCGACCTTGAGCTGCAACCGGGGCGAACGGCACTGGATTGTCTTGGCCGACGCGAAATAAAAACGCACCGCGCCCGGCGGGATTTTGCTCAGCACGCTCGAACACATGATTGACCGCGTCGACCATGGCCTGACTCGATCGAAAGTTAGTGTCCAGGCTGTGCCAACGGCCTGTGGTTGAGATCCGGGCGCGCAGATAGGTGTAGATATCCGCACCCCGGAAGGCATAGATCGCCTGCTTCGGGTCACCGATCAGAAACAATCCAGTCTCAGGGTCGTTTTCTTCGAGTCGGTAAATGCTGTCGAAAATCCGGTACTGCACGGGGTCGGTGTCTTGAAACTCGTCGATCAGCGCTACCGGAAACTGCTCACGAATCAACGTCGCCAAGCGCTCCCCGCCAGTGCTGCGCAGCGCAGCTTCCAGCCGCAACAGCATGTCGTCGAAACCCATTTCCGCACGCCGGCGCTTCTCTTCTTCGAACCGCACGCCCACCCACTGCGCGGCGTGTTCAAGCACCGCGGCGTCCGGCGTCGGCAGCGTATCGAGGCTGGCTTTGAGCACCATCATGGCCTCCAGCGCTGGGTGTGAGGGCGCTTGCCCCTTCCACGCTTCGGCGAAACCATCGGGGGTGAGCCGGGTGAAGCCGGTGCCTAAATCCAGGTCCTCTTGATCTTCATCGGCAGCCCAGGCGATGAGCTTTTCAAACCACGGCCTGAAGTAGCGCTCTTGCATTTTGCGGCCGTCGACCAGTTTGCAGGCCACGCCGTCGAGGCAAATGACGTGGAGTTCGGCGGCCCAATTAGTCCACGGGAATTTTAGAATACGCAGTGCTTCGCGGCGCTCCTCAAGAGACGCCTCGATCAGCTCGGCGGGCTCTTGAGTGGTGACGTTTCGGTCGCTGCCAAATAACGCGCGGACTCGAGGCAGCAGTGTCGCTGGGCTGCCCCAATGCTCGCGGACCCACTTCAACGCGTAGCCGGACATGGGGTAGCAGAAGCGTCGCCAATAATCGCGCAGCACTTGGCTGAGCAATTCGCTGTGATCGGTTTCAAGGGTTTGGGTGAACAAGCTGCCGCTGTCGAACGCGTGCTCACGCAGCATGCGCTGACACCAACTGTGGATGGTCGAAACGGCGGCTTCGTCCATCCATTGAGCGGCGATGTCCAGCCGGCTGGCACAAGCCGACCACTGCTCGGGGGCGAACTGGTCGCGCAACTCAGCGATCAGGGTGTCCGGCGAAGCGATTTCGTCGCGCAAGTATCGGGCGGCTTCGGCTAAGCGCGTACGAATTCTGTCACGCAGCTCCTTGGTGGCAGCGTCGGTGAACGTGACGACCAGAATTTGCGGCGGCAATAGTTCGCGGCCGAAACCTGACTCCGCACCGTGCCCCAACACCAAACGCAGGTACAACGCAGAAATAGTGAAGGTTTTACCGGTCCCGGCACTGGCTTCAATCAGTTGGCTGCCGTGCAACGGGAAGCGTAAGGCCAGTGAACCGGTGGGGTGCAAGGATTGATCGGCGCTCATGCGCTGACCTCCTCGGTAGACAGGGATTGCCAGTCCGCTTCGTAGAGCGGTCGATACAGCGCGTCACACCAGCCGACAAACTCTTCGCTGCCGTTAAGTGCAGCGAAATCCGCGAATTGACGGGCCAGCGCGGTACTTTCCCGTCGCTCGCCACCGGTGTTCACGCCGTCGCCTTCGTAGGCCTTGCAGGCTGCGGCCTCGGCTTTACTCTCATCACTTTGGCCGAGCCAGGCGAATGCGGTTTTAACGGCAACGGGCAACGGTCGTTGCATGCCGGTTTGCCAAGCCATCAGCAGATAGGTCAGCGCTTTGATGGCAGCCTGTTTTTCTAGCGGCGCCAATAGCAATGTTTCATCGCTGGCGACTAAGGCGGTGCTCAGCGGCAGGTCGCAGGCGCAGGCGACCAGGTGCAAAACCCACGGCCGAGTCAGTCGATGCCACTTACGGGTTTTCTTCGAACCAATGGAGTTGGGAATCGCGGTTACGGCCAGCAAATCGCCCTTATTGTTTTGGTGCAGGCCACTCAGCCAACCGTCCAGAGTGACGCTGCCGTGAGTGAAATTCACCGGCAGCGCGGTGTTCAGCGGTTGGGGCCAGCGGACCAGTAAATCCTGGTAACGCTGAAGCAGGTCCGGCAACGGCTCGATCAACTCCTCTTGCAAGCTCGTACCGAAACCGGCCATGGGCAGTAGTCCACTGCCTTGCAGCCTATGGGCTTGAGCGGTTAACGCTTCACTCACCTGTTCGGGATGCGTCAATGCGGCGCCGAGCAAGCTTTCACTAAGGCTGTAGCGCTCAAGCGCGTCTAGCACAAAGGGTTCTTCATCAGCCAACGGTGCCTCGGCCACTTCGAAATAAATCTTCAAGCGTTGGCTAAAAAAGTGGCGAACCGGGTTACGCAAAAAGTCCTGAAGTTGCAGGAGACTTATGGGTTCGTCCTGCTCGTGCTCGGGCAGCGGTGGGGCGTCGTCGATGGCGGCTTGCGGCTCGTGGAGCATTTGCCATTCACGGGCGAAACTGAAAAAGCCGGTGTCCTGGTGAAAATATCGGGCGCTGAACGGCTGTATCGGGTGTTCGAGGGTGAGCTTATGCAGCATCTGTTGGCCGGGATCGCGCTTCTTTTCGTCCTCAGGTTGAACGGCGTTTTGCAGCGTCCAACCGCTGGCGAGGTGATCGCGAAGCTGACCAATCAACACCGACGCCGGACGCTCACTGTTGTCGCGAATACTGCGACCGACCCAGCTGATATACAGTTGATCCCGGGCCGAGAGCACGGCTTCCAGCAGTAGATAACGGTCATCTTCCCGGCGCGAGCGGTCACCAGGTCGGTAGTCGCTGCCCATCAGGTCGAAATCCAGCGGCGGTTGTGCCCGCGGGTAATCGCCGTCGTTCATGCCCAGCAAGCACACCAGCTTGAACGGAATTGCGCGCATTGGCATCAGCGTGCAGAAATTCACCGAGCCCGCCAAAAAGCGCTGCGACAGACGCCCTTGATCAAGGCCTGCCAACCAGGCTTCACGCACAACCGTCAGCGGCAGGTCGTCCAGTAGACCCACCGATTCGCAGGTTTCCAGCCAGGTTTCTCGGAGCTGTTCAAGCTGGCCGAGTAAGTAATCGTCATGCTCACTGTCAGCCTTGAAGAACAACTGCATCATGGCTTGCATGCGCATGCCCCAGACCTGGGGGGGCGCCGGAATTGAGAGTTCCGTGTGCGCGACGTGCAGGGCATCAATCAAGGAAACCAGCGGACCAATCAGCGCAGCATCTAATCCGCCGATCTCGTCATAGGGTTCGATGCCGTCAAAGGCGGCGCCTGCTCCCACGGCATAGCCAAGTAACATTCTGCGCAGGCCAAAATGCCAGCTGTTTTGCTCCAGCTCATCAGGCAAACCAAGGCCGGCGCGTTGCCGAGCATTAAGCCCCCAGCGCACGCCAGCGCCTTCGATCCAGCGGTGCAGGGTGGCGAGGTCACGCTCTTCAACACCAAAACGTGCGCGCAACGCCGGAACGTCGAGCAGGTCGAGAATCTCACTGACGGGGAAGCGGCTGTCGGGGATCTTCAGCAGATGTTCGACCGCGATCAGCAATGGATCACGACCGCGTTGGCCTTGGTCGGCCAGGGTGAAGGGAATGAAACGTCGGTCATCGCGCTCAAGTTGGCCGAACACGGCGCGAATGTGGGGGGCGTAGCTGTCGATGTCTGGGACCATGACGATGACGTCTCGCGGTCGCAGATTCGCATCAGCGCTAAAGCGAGCCAGTAACTGATCGTGAAGAATTTCGACTTCACGTTGCGCGCTGTGGGCGACGTGGAAACGGATTGAGCGGTCATGGGCGGGATCAACGGCTGGCCAGAGCGCGCGGGTCTCATTGAGTGGGCGCAACTCCAGAATGTCGTCCTGGAGTTGGTTCAAGAGCGTGTGCGGTTCGCTCTCACTGAACAAATCGATACGCCCATCCCTGAACGCAGCACGATAGCTGTTCGGGTCGTCGTAGCTGTCCAGCAGATTAATGTAGTCACGGCCCTGCTTGCCCCATGCCGCGAGCAGCGGATGCGCGTGTTGATGCAATGCTTCGGGATCCAGCACGACTGGCATTCCAGCTTTTCGCGCCTGGCGCTTGTATTGGTGCCGCAATAAGTCTTTATCGGCGACGATGTCTGCCCAATGGTGACGGCAAGGGTTATGCACGCAGAGCAAAACCTGGCTGAACTTGGCCAGACCGGCCAGTGCTTCCAGCGCTTGCGCAGGCAGCGAGGAGATACCGAAAACGATGACTCGCGAGGGTAATCCGGCAGGGGCTTCGGTCAGGGTATTAATGCATTCGATAAAGCGCTGATGAACACCGGCTCGGCTTTGGCCCATGCCTTCTTCACCGACGTCCAGCAACAGCGCACGCCACAATTCGGCTTGCCAGCAATTGGCGGAGGTCAGGGCTTTAGCTTCGCCTCGGCCATTGCGTAACTGATGCCGGCCTGCGGCCCAGTCTTCCAACCAGTCTGCACGGTAGACCTGGTATTGGTCGAACAGATCTGCCAAGCGCTCGGACAGTTGATAGCGCTTTCGCAAATCGGTATCGGCCGTGAGGAAGCGCTGTAAGGGTTCGAAATGTGGCTGATCAATCAGCGACGGTAGCAATCGCATTAAACGCCACGTCAGCGGGGCTTTGTCCAACAGCGAGGCCGCCGGAATTTCATCGCGACCTAGCACTATTCGGTACAGTTGCCACATGAAACTTCCTGGCAGTTGAACGTCTATCGCCGCAGAGATGCCGCAGCCGCCAAGGTCGCCTTCTTGGGGATCTTCAGCTAACGCTAGCTTCAACCACTGGGCAATGCCGTTGCTTTGTACCAAGGCAATTTCATTCTCCAGCGGGGCCAGCGGATAACGGCGCATCCAGGAAACGACCAGACTGCGCAATACGTCCAGTCGGTTGCCATGGACAACCATGAATCCAGCAATGAGCGTCGGTGTAACCGGCATAGCTGCTTCCTTGACTGATACCGTCAGTGAGTGTCGCGAGAGGACGGCTCATGAATTGTATAAAACTGATGGCCGAACCTTAAGGGGATGTGGCGAGGATTGCCATATTGGTGTGACGGATAACGCCGTTTTCGCCATGCATTTTTTCTTGCGGACAAACAAAACCCCTGAACGCGTAAGCGATCAGGGGTTCTGGAATTTAATCTTGACGATGACCTACTCTCACATGGGGAAACCCCACACTACCATCGGCGATGCATCGTTTCACTGCTGAGTTCGGGATGGGATCAGGTGGTTCCAATGCTCTATGGTCGTCAAGAAATTCAGTAGCCAGTGCGTGCCCTCCTGCGAGTTCACGTGCCAGCGAATGGGGATGTGATAGATCTGTGGGTTTCGAATTTTCGGTTGTGTCGTCTTCACACACCTCAATTTGCTTCATCGCAAATTGCTTGGGTGTTATATGGTCAAGCCTCACGGGCAATTAGTATGGGTTAGCTCAATGCCTCACAGCACTTACACACCCCACCTATCAACGTCGTAGTCTTCGACGGCCCTTCAGGGGACTCAAGGTCCCAGTGAGATCTCATCTTGAGGCTAGTTTCCCGCTTAGATGCTTTCAGCGGTTATCTATTCCGAACATAGCTACCCGGCAATGCCACTGGCGTGACAACCGGAACACCAGAGGTTCGTCCACTCCGGTCCTCTCGTACTAGGAGCAGCCCCTCTCAAATCTCAAACGTCCACGGCAGATAGGGACCGAACTGTCTCACGACGTTCTAAACCCAGCTCGCGTACCACTTTAAATGGCGAACAGCCATACCCTTGGGACCGGCTTCAGCCCCAGGATGTGATGAGCCGACATCGAGGTGCCAAACACCGCCGTCGATATGAACTCTTGGGCGGTATCAGCCTGTTATCCCCGGAGTACCTTTTATCCGTTGAGCGATGGCCCTTCCATACAGAACCACCGGATCACTAAGACCTACTTTCGTACCTGCTCGACGTGTCTGTCTCGCAGTCAAGCGCGCTTTTGCCTTTATACTCTACGACCGATTTCCGACCGGTCTGAGCGCACCTTCGTACTCCTCCGTTACTCTTTAGGAGGAGACCGCCCCAGTCAAACTACCCACCATACACTGTCCTCGATCCGGATAACGGACCTGAGTTAGAACCTCAAAGTTGCCAGGGTGGTATTTCAAGGTTGGCTCCACGCAGACTGGCGTCCACGCTTCAAAGCCTCCCACCTATCCTACACAAGCAAATTCAAAGTCCAGTGCAAAGCTATAGTAAAGGTTCACGGGGTCTTTCCGTCTAGCCGCGGATACACTGCATCTTCACAGCGATTTCAATTTCACTGAGTCTCGGGTGGAGACAGCGCCGCCATCGTTACGCCATTCGTGCAGGTCGGAACTTACCCGACAAGGAATTTCGCTACCTTAGGACCGTTATAGTTACGGCCGCCGTTTACCGGGGCTTCGATCAAGAGCTTCGCGTTAGCTAACCCCATCAATTAACCTTCCGGCACCGGGCAGGCGTCACACCCTATACGTCCACTTTCGTGTTTGCAGAGTGCTGTGTTTTTAATAAACAGTCGCAGCGGCCTGGTATCTTCGACCGGCGTGGGCTTACGCAGTAAATGCTTCACCCTCACCGGCGCACCTTCTCCCGAAGTTACGGTGCCATTTTGCCTAGTTCCTTCACCCGAGTTCTCTCAAGCGCCTTGGTATTCTCTACCCAACCACCTGTGTCGGTTTGGGGTACGGTTCCTGGTTACCTGAAGCTTAGAAGCTTTTCTTGGAAGCATGGCATCAACCACTTCATGTGCCGAAGCACACTCGTCATCAGCTCTCGGCCTTAGAATCCCGGATTTACCTAAGATTCCAGCCTACCACCTTAAACTTGGACTACCAACGCCAAGCTGGCCTAGCCTTCTCCGTCCCTCCATCGCAATAACCAGAAGTACAGGAATATTAACCTGTTTTCCATCGACTACGCTTTTCAGCCTCGCCTTAGGGACCGACTAACCCTGCGTCGATTAACGTTGCGCAGGAAACCTTGGTCTTTCGGCGTGGGTGTTTTTCACACCCATTATCGTTACTCATGTCAGCATTCGCACTTCTGATACCTCCAGCAAGCTTCTCAACTCACCTTCACAGGCTTACAGAACGCTCCTCTACCGCATCACCTAAGTGATACCCGTAGCTTCGGTGCATGGTTTGAGCCCCGTTACATCTTCCGCGCAGGCCGACTCGACTAGTGAGCTATTACGCTTTCTTTAAAGGGTGGCTGCTTCTAAGCCAACCTCCTAGCTGTCTAAGCCTTCCCACATCGTTTCCCACTTAACCATGACTTTGGGACCTTAGCTGACGGTCTGGGTTGTTTCCCTTT
>NZ_CP133781.1:5362500-5565001 GCF_034350045.1 Pseudomonas sp. CCI4.2
ACGCAACGAACCAGCTCATCCACTTCCAGCCCCGACATCAGCGCCAACGCCAGTTTCGGACCTACGCCATTAAGACGAATCAGCTCACGAAACAGTTCACGCTCACGCTTTTCAAAAAAGCCGTACAGCAGATGGGCGTCCTCACGAACCACCAGATGGGTGTGCAAGGTCACAGGCTCGCCCAAATGAGGCAGGCGATACAACGTACTCATCGGCACTTCCAGCTCATAGCCGACGCCGTTGACATCCAGAACCAGATGCGGCGGCTGTTTTTCAACCAGAAAACCGCGTAACCGTCCAATCACGTATCAGATCCTTTCTTATGGTCAGCCGCAGCCATCAGGCTGACACAAATAATGGTCGCCATCATTACAGGAGTGACGCAACCATGGGAAAAAAGTTAAGCGAATGATGCATCAGAGACGCAAACGACCGCTGCGACTGCGGGCAGCACTTAATCCATGAGGAATAAGGCTCGAACGGGTGTGCGCATGACACAGCGCAATGGCCAGCGCGTCTGACGCATCAATCTGAGGTTTTTGGGTCAGCTTCAATAAATGCATGACCATCATCATCACCTGCTCTTTATTGGCCCCACCTGTTCCCGCCACTGCCTGCTTGACCTGGGTGGCCGTGTATTCAGCAATTTCCAGACTTTCTTCGGCGCCCGCCACAATCGCAGCGCCTCGCGCCTGCCCAAGTTTGAGCGCCGAATCGGCGTTACGCGCCATAAATACTTTTTCGATGCCCATGGTCACTGGACCGTACGTCTGAATGACTTCCCGAACGCCTCGATAGACAATTTGTAACCGTTCATGCAGCAGACCACTGCCGGTCCGAATACAACCCGATGCCACGTACACGCAGCCGCGGCCGGTGTCCCGCACTACGCCATAGCCGGTAATTCGCGAACCGGGGTCGATACCAAGGATAAGAGTCATAACGCCTGCAGCTTAAGAAGTGACGCACAATTAGCGCAGCATAAAGGCAGAAACCGGAAGCCGATAGCGATGTGAGTACCGCGGCTTCGCCCCTCCTGCTTCAAGAACGCACTGATAGCGATTGATCAGCCGAGCTGCTCCAGAACGTCGTCTGGAATTTCCGCATTGGAGTAGACGCTTTGCACGTCGTCCAGATCTTCAAGCATGTCGATCAACTTGAGCACTTTTTCTGCAGTGTCGAGATCAAGCACGGCACTCGTGGTGGGCAACATGACGATCTCTGCGTCGGCGGCCTTAAAACCTGCGGACTCCAGCGCATTACGCACGGCATAGAAACCGGTGAACGAGGTGAAGACGTCAATCGAGCCATCGTCGTTGCTCACCACATCATCGGCGTCCGCTTCCATCGCAGCCTCTATCAGGGCGTCTTCATCAACACCTGCCGCAAAAGAGATTTGCCCCTTGCGGTCGAAGAGATAAGCCACCGAGCCGTCGGTCCCGAGATTACCACCGCATTTGACGAACGCATGACGCACGGCCGCGGCAGTGCGGTTACGGCTGTCGGTCATGGTTTCGACCATAATCGCTACACCACCTGGACCGTAGCCCTCGTAGCCAAGCTCTTCGACATCATCACCTTCGGCAGCGCCGGCGCCACGGGCGACAGCACGATCGATGGTGTCACGGGTCATGTTGGCGCCCAACGCTTTGTCCAACGCCAGCCGCAAGCGTGGATTAGTGCCTGGATCGCCACCACCCTGACGTGCTGCGACGGTCAGTTCACGGATCCACTTGGTGAAAATCTTGCCTTTCTTGGCATCCTGACGCTCTTTGCGGTGCTTTATGTTCGCCCACTTAGAATGACCTGCCATCTCTCGCTCCGAATTCTTTTAAAACGCTCACACTCTTTGCCGGCTAAACGCGGGCAAAAGCTCAACTATTCTGTGGCCGGATGGATCGGGGCGCAGCAACACGGGCTTTCACCCAGGCGATGCGCCCGGCTCGGCTATTACTCAGCTTTTGGCTGTTCGCGCAAACGAATGTGCAGCTCACGCAGTTGCTTGGCATCAACCACGCCCGGTGCCTGGGTCATGACGTCAGCCGCGCTCTGGGTTTTCGGGAATGCGATCACTTCACGGATCGATTGGGCGCCGGTCATCAGCATCACCAGACGGTCAAGACCGAAAGCCAGGCCGCCATGGGGTGGCGCACCGTATTTCAGAGCATCAAGCAGGAAGCCGAATTTCTCTTGCTGCTCGTCTTCACTGATACCCAACAGACGGAACACCGCTTGTTGCATTTCCTTTCGGTGAATACGAATCGAACCGCCGCCCAACTCGGTACCGTTAAGGACCATGTCGTAGGCACGCGACAACGCCGTTGCCGGGTTGGCTTCGAGTTCTTCCGGGCTGCATTTGGGTGCAGTGAACGGATGGTGCAACGCAGTGAAGCTGCCGTCGTCGTTCTCTTCGAACATCGGGAAATCGACGACCCACATTGGCGCCCATTCACACGTGTGCAGTTTCAGGTCGTTACCGACGCGGATACGTAACGCGCCCAAGGCTTCGCTAACGATCTTGGATTTATCTGCACCGAAAAACACGATGTCGCCATCGACAGCACCAACGCGGTCGAGAATGACCTTGAGGTTTTCCTCAGGAATGAACTTGACGATTGGCGACTGCAGGCCTTCGGCGCCTTTGGCGCGATCGTTGACCTTGATATAAGCCAAGCCCTTGGCGCCGTAGATGCTGACGAACTTGGTGTAGTCGTCGATCTGGCTACGCGGCATGCTGGCGGCGCCGGGTACTCGCAACGCGGCAACACGGCCTTTCGGATCGTTGGCCGGGCCACTGAACACCTTGAATTCTACGGCACTCAACTGGTCGGCAACGTCTACCAGTTCCAGCGGATTACGCAGGTCCGGCTTGTCGGAGCCATAACGGCGCATGGCTTCGGCGAAGGTCATGTGCGGGAATTCACCGAACTCCAGGTCCAGGACTTCCTTGAACAACTGACGGATCATCTTTTCAGTGATGCCGATGATATCGGCCTCATTGAGGAAGCTGGTCTCGATGTCGATCTGAGTGAATTCCGGCTGACGGTCAGCGCGCAGGTCTTCGTCGCGGAAGCACTTGGCAATTTGGTAATAACGATCAAAGCCGGCAACCATCAACAGCTGCTTAAACAGCTGCGGCGATTGCGGCAAAGCAAAAAAGCTGCCTGGGTGTGTGCGGCTAGGCACTAAATAGTCGCGAGCGCCTTCCGGCGTTGCGCGAGTCAGAATCGGCGTCTCGACATCGAGGAAGCCGTTCTCATCCAGGTAGCGACGGATGCTGGTGGTAACACGCGAACGCAGACGCAGCTTTTCAGCCATTTCTGGACGGCGCAAATCAATGAAGCGATAGCGCAGACGCGTCTCTTCGCCCACGTCAGAGAATTCGTTCAGTGGGAACGGCGGGGTTTCCGATTCGTTCAACACTTCAAGCTCATAGCCCAACACTTCAATAGCGCCAGAAGCCATGTTCGCGTTTACTGCGCCTGCTGGACGCGCACGGACCTTGCCGGTGACTTTGACCACGTATTCGCTGCGCACGCGGTCGGCGGCGGCGAAGGTGCCAGCGCGATCAGGGTCGAACACCACCTGAGCCAAGCCTTCACGATCACGGATATCGAGGAAAATAACCCCGCCGTGGTCGCGACGGCGGTGAACCCATCCGCAAAGGGTAATTTCCTGACCTTCCAGGCTCTCGTTCAGTTGGCCGCAATAATGGCTGCGCATCATGATGGTGTTTTCACTTCTCGTAATTCGGAATTCGGTGGAGCCCTTGCCCTTCGCTTTCGCTCAATAGTGCAAGAACCCTGGCGTGCAGTTCAACCCGACGGCCTGCGCCCCGTAGTAAGGCGGGGGATTATATAGGGTAAATTGACGCAGTGCAGCCGCACGAACTGATCGCCACGACATAAGTGTGCTGCCCATGGCGAACCCCTGCCGAACCCACGCCCCCGACAGGCCCAAGCGCCACCGTTACGCGGGTGACATGACTATCGATTCGGCCTTTAAAAGGTAAGCCACACAGACCACCCGGATCAGCCCACTAAAATTTTTCACGCCACCATGGCGCAGATGCACTTCACGATCGACGTACGACAGTACCGCGTTAACTGAACAACTATTGGCGCGGGCAATATTGGCGAGAATATTCCAATACACCTCCTCCAGACGCAAGCAGGTGGCTAATCCATTCAAGCGAACGGACTTGGAATGAGGCCGCGCAAGATTCATATTAAAATCCTCTACAAAAGGATCATCTTGTATCTTCCCGTAACGACTGAACTCTTTATTTTGATACCCACTGCGCTGAACCATTATCGACTCTCCCCTGAATTATTTAACAATTCCCTTGAGCACAAACAAATGCAAAATCCACTTGCATGTAAAGCCAATGAACGGTTTCTAGCCAGTAGAAGAAACACTTCAAACCTGTAGGACACAGCGACATTTCTACGAGGATTGTAGAAACTCGAAAATCGTTAACTCAAATCATTCAGGCGTGTGTCATCAATAGTTATATTTTAACTGCCAAGACACGGGGAGCACCATCGACGGCTGCGGCGAGGCACCAAGCAGGCTGAGCGCCAGCCGCGGATGGCAGAGGCCAAGCGAGACTGAGGGCGAAACAAACCCAATGCGACGGCATTAGGCGATGCGAGTGACATTGAGGTGTCACTCGCGAACGTTTATTACTTTGTTTCAAGTAGCGAGCGAAGCATCCATGCAGTCTTTTCATGAACTTGCATACGTTGGGTCAACAGATCGGCAGTTGGCTCATCACTCACTTTATCGACCAGAGGAAAAATGCTGCGGGCGGTACGTGAAATCGCTTCTTGCCCTTGGACCAATTGCTTGATCATGTCTTCAGCACTTGGTACCCCTTCCTCTTCTTTAATAGAAGTCAAACGCGCGTAAGCGGCGTAAGTGCCGGGAGCCGGAAAGCCCAACGCACGGATTCGCTCAGCGACCAGATCTACCGCCAGTGCAAGTTCGTTATATTGCTCTTCGAACATCAAATGCAGGGTGCGGAACATTGGACCGCTGACGTTCCAGTGAAAGTTGTGGGTCTTCATATAAAGCACATATGTATCCGCCAATAGACGAGAAAGACCGTCCACAATTTCTTTGCGATCTTCTTCGTTGATACCGATATCGATTGCCATGCTTTTCCCCTTTATATGATGGTGTTACGTGACACGTGCAGGACCACTCTACCAAGAGAACCGAAGCAACGCAGCCATCGATTGGGCTATCGCCTGCGACAAAAAGGTCGCAGGGAAGCACATACCATCTGCGCCGCGGGCCGAACGACAAGCGTTCTCGTCATTTTTTGAAACTGATGCTTACGATCCAGACAGCACCTAAGAGAGGCTAAGCCTTGCCGCTCTAGATCGGGCATCGGCGGAGTAATACGGCCTTACTTTAACGGATCCGCCGAGCGCCACCGAGGTTGCGCCAAGCGCTTGATTTGAGTAGCCCCCAGCTTTGCTGTTAAATACACGCGTGTCGCTACTGACCTGCCGTTTTTGAAGTAGTGCATAGGCTGACCCACCGTCCGTGCAGCACGCCTCCTTTTATTTAGAAGCGTACCGAGCGTAATCAGCTATTTCCTCGTAATCCGTCTCAATGTGAGTTATCAAAATGTTAAAAATCGTCCACCTGCTAACGGGAGCAGCAGCCCTGCTGCTTTCCTTCATCCCTAGCCTGCGTAGTGAAGCGCTGTCTACGTACCTTCTGCAACCCGATGCTCTTTATCTGGCGCTTTTCGGTTTACTCAACCTGGTACTTGCTCCAGTAATTCCATACTGGAACCGGGGCACACGTCATCAGCTACAAAACCTGGTCAGCGCGTTGCTCGTGCTCGCCGTCATCCTCCAAACGTTGACCCTGCTTGTTCCGCTACAAACTATTGCTGGCCAACCGGCGATCATCGTCAGCTTGCTCAGTGTCTTCATCGCCGTGGTGCTGCATCTGGCCGTCAGCTTCTACCAATCGTCACCCTCACCCTCCGCCCTTAGCCACGATATGACCAACCGCGATACCGGGACCGTCAAGTGGTTCAACACGTCCAAAGGATTCGGGTTTATCTCCCGAGACTCCGGCGACGATATTTTCGTGCACTTCCGTGCCATTCGCGGCGAAGGCCACCGCGTTCTGGTAGAAGGTCAGCGCGTGGAATTCTCTGTAATGAACCGCGACAAAGGTCTGCAGGCTGAAGATGTAATCGCAGCCCTGCCGCGCCGCTAACACCCAACACGTCACCAGAAAGACAAAACCCGCGTCTCTCAATAGAGCGCGGGTTTTTTGTCGCATAGTGAAAAGCGCCTCAATAATGCGGCGGCGGAGCGTCTTCCTCGAATGTGTCGAACTGACTGCCCATTTCTTCCTGACGCTTGAGCAGCGCGGCCATCTGTAACTGCAGGCGCTCAACCACACGCTGCTGGCTGACCAGCACATCGTTCAGCGACTGGATGGTGTCATCCTGAAAAGCCTGCCGACTTTCCAATTCGTTAATACGTTGCTCAAGGCTCATGCCCGCTCCTCTTCAAAACGAAAATCAGTCATCAACACGTCCCGCAACCGGTGACGAACGGCCGCGAGTTCTTCACGACTGTAAGGTTTTGCAGGGTGCTTACCCCAAACAGGCGCAGGCCAAGCGGCATCGTTGCGGAAGCGGACGACAACATGCACATGGAGTTGGCTGACGACATTACCCAGCGCGGCCACATTGAGCTTATCGGCACTAAAGGACTCGTTGAGCAGCTGCGCTAGCACAGTGGCTTCTTGCCAAAGCTGCAATTGATCGGATGCTTCCAGCTGAAACAACTCACTGATACCCGGCCGACGCGGTACAAGAATGAACCACGGGTAATTCGAATCGTTGGATAACAACAAACGGCACAACGGAAAGTCTCCGATAGCCACTGTATCTTGCGCAAGACGCGGATCTAAAACGAACACCGCAGACCTCCTGATCAATCGGTTGATTTTGTGCTTTTTTTTGAGGCGAGAAACACCCCCGAGCAATGCCGAGCAGGATACTCGGGTATGGATTATCGATTACGGGCAATCGGTTGTCATAGACTAGTAGATAACGTCCAACAATCTGACACGCTACACCCCCTAATGAACACCTCCATGCACCAGCACAGCACGCAATCAGCAGGTTTGCACCGATATGGATCAATTTCCCCTCCGAGCGCAAACTGAGCAACACCTCTTTAACAATCCTCAGGCTCAGGGTGCAAGTGGCGCGTTTGCGGCTAACCGTCGTTTTGAATAAAAAAACACCGTTCACCCGCTGGCTAGCGCCTTATCACCAATCACCCAAGCCCAACATCAAGCATCTCAACCTCCCAACGCACCAAAACGACTCACATCTCGTCGACAGCAGTGCTACCTCATCCGCCGTTTACCCATTTCTAACGTCACTCAGGTAACGCTTTGGGGATATTCTTCCTGGCCAATGGCCTTTTGTGAAATTTTCATGTCGCAAAAAAAATAAAAAAATATCGTTAAAAAACAAATGGTTAAGAAATATATTCATTGGCGGATTGACCAAATGTGAAAAAAAAGTAAATGCTTAGGAACTTTGTGCACGGTTGTTGCTATGACTCACATAAGAGTTTGAAGAGCCACCGGTGTTAAAAGCGGAGCTTTGAAAACGAAAAAAAACGGAAGCGTTGGATGCAAAGGAGTGTTTTTGAATGGCTGCTCATAGATTGTTTCTACCTATGCTCAAGCCTTCAAAAAGCACTGTTGTAGTTACGGAGCTTGATAGCGGGAAGCTACGTGATTGCGACATGGACAACCTACATTTGCGACAAGGCCGTAAAGATAACGAAAGGATAGGTTTGCAACTATCGCCAACATGGTCAGCGTGATATAAGTTTGCGCCGACACAAAAAACGAAAGAGCCTCCCAGATAAAAAAACAGGTGGGATGGCGGTAACTTATTAAAAACCAAAGGAGCAAGTCACGATGAAAGTGATGAAGTGGAGCGCAATCGCCTTAGCAGTTACTGCGGGTATGACTCAATTGGCATCGGCGGCAGCATTCGTCACTGACCAAGCTGACGCAAAGGGTTTTGTAGAAGACACAACACTGAACGTGTTGCTGCGGAACTACTACTTTAACCGTGACAACAAAAACGGCGCTCATGACTCCGTTGACTGGACTCAAGGCTTCCGGGGCAACTTGAGCTCTGGCTTCACCCAGGGCACTGTAGGTTTTGGCGTTGACGCATTCGGCTACCTCAGCGTTAAGCTGGACGGCGGCGACGGCACTACCGGCACTAACAACACTGCTTTGAGCGCTAATGGCAAGACTCAGGACAGCATGGGCAAAGCGGGCGCAGCACTGAAAATCCGCGTATCGAAAACCCTGTTGGAAATCGGTCAGCAACAACCGACTACTTCACCTGTATTCGCTGTAGGCGGCTCGCGCGTTCTGCCGCAAACCGCTACTGGTATCTCGTTGATGAGCAGCGAGATCAAGGGCCTGGACGTAGAAGCAGGTCACTTCACTTCGGCATCCAGCGAAAGCCAGATGAACAGCAACGGTGAATTGTGGTCCGAGTACGGCACCATTGCTGGTGCACACGCCAAGTCTATGAATTACGTCGGCGGCAAGTACGCAATCAGTGACAGCCTGTCGGCCTCCCTGTACGCAGGCAAGCTGGAAGATATCTGGAACCAGTACTACACCAACGTGAACTACGTACTGCCAATCACTGACACTCAGTCAGTGGCATTTGACTTCAACTACTACCTCACTCGCGATACCGGCGACGCAAAACTCGGCAACATCGACAACAACTCGTACTCGTTGCAAGCCGCTTATTCGTTCATGACTGCGCACACCGTAACTCTGGCGTTCCAGAAAGTTAACGGTAACACGCCGTTCGACTACGTCGGTGTGGGTGACAACGACCGTGGTGCGGATTCAATCTTCCTCGCCAACTCCATCCAGTACTCCGACTTTAACAGCCCGGGTGAAAAATCGGCTCAGGTCCGCTACGACATCAACATGGCGTCCTACGGCGTTCCTGGTCTGAGCTTCATGACCCGTTACGTTTACGGTTGGGATATCGACTACAGCAAAGTTAACCCAACTGGCGGCTACGGCGGTTACTACAGCGCCACTGCTACCGACGTATCGCACCACGAGACCAACCTGGAAGCCAAGTATGTTCTCCAGACAGGTCCAGCGAAGAACCTCTCGTTCCGTATCCGTCAAGCTTGGCACACTGCCGATGCTGGCCAGATCGACGGCGACACCAAAGAGTTCCGCCTGATCGTCGACTACCCGATCTCGATCTTGTAATCGCAGTCAGCTAACTCGTTTCAAAAAAACCCGGCTGATGCCGGGTTTTTTTATGGGTTCAAAATCCCATTATCCCGACTTTGCTACCTCGCCCTGCCCTGTACGCGACCGGATCACCACCGTACAATGCCGGGTCATTTATAGTCTCAGCAACCGACAACGGCCTACCATGCGCACCAGTCAATATTTGCTCGCCACACAGAAAGAAACACCTTCCGACGCAGTCGTCGTCAGCCACCAGCTAATGCTGCGTGCCGGCATGATTCGTAAACTCGCTTCTGGCCTCTATACCTGGCTCCCCATGGGTTTGCGCGTCTTGCGCAAGGTCGAAGCTGTCGTTCGCGAAGAAATGAACGCCGCGGGTGCGCTTGAAGTGTTGATGCCTGGCATCCAGCCCGCAGAGTTGTGGCAAGAGTCCGGACGCTGGGAGCAATACGGACCGGAATTGCTGCGCATGAAAGACCGACATGATCGTGAATTCTGCGCGGGCCCGACCCACGAAGAAGTCATCACCGATCTGGCGCGCAATGAGCTAAATAGTTACAAGCAGCTGCCGATCAACATGTATCAGATCCAAACCAAATTCCGCGATGAAATTCGTCCACGCTTCGGTGTAATGCGCGGACGCGAATTCATCATGAAAGATGCGTACTCATTCCATGTTGATCAAGCTTCATTGCAAGCCACCTACGACCGCATGCATTTGGCGTACTGCAATGTCTTCACGCGCCTGGGCCTGAAATTTCGCCCGGTTGAAGCGGATAACGGCTCGATTGGCGGCGCTGGCTCCCACGAATTCCACGTACTTGCCGAGTCTGGCGAAGACGACATTGCGTTCAGCGACAGCTCCAACTACGCCGCCAATATCGAGAAAGCCGAAGCCGTTCCTCGTGAACAGTCGCGTCAGGCACCCACGCAAGCGATGCGCCTGGTCGATACACCACATGCAAAAACCATTGCGCAGTTGGTTGAGGGTTTCAATCTGCCCATCGAAAAAACCATCAAGACCCTGGTGGTGCACGCGGCAGAAGAAGGCAAGCTGATTGCGCTGATCATTCGTGGCGATCACGAGCTCAACGAAATTAAAGCGGCAAACCTGCCCCAAGTCGCCAGCCCTTTGGTTATGGCCTCTGAATCCGAGTTGCGTGACGCCATTGGCGCGGGCGCCGGTTCCCTCGGTCCTTTGAATCTGCCGTTGCCCTGCGTCATTGATCGCTCCGTCGAACTGATGAGTGACTTCGGCATTGGTGCCAACATCGATGACAAGCACTATTTCGGCGTCAACTGGGAGCGCGACCTGCCTGTTCCAGCGGTAGCCGACTTGCGTAACGTTGTGGCTGGCGACCCAAGCCCGGATGGCAACGGTACGTTGGAAATCAAACGCGGCATTGAAGTCGGGCACATCTTCCAGCTCGGAACCAAATACAGCGAAGCCCTGAAATGTCAGGTACTCGGAGAAAACGGCAAACCCGTAACGTTGTCCATGGGCTGCTACGGGATTGGTGTTTCTCGCGTGGTGGCTGCCGCCATCGAACAGAACAACGACGCAAACGGGATCATCTGGAATGATGCGTTGGCACCCTTCCAGATCGCGCTTGTGCCATTGCGCTATGAAACCGAAGCGGTTCGCGAAGCCACCGACACGCTGTATGCCGAATTGACCGCAGCTGGTTTTGAAGTACTGCTGGATGATCGCGACAAAAAAACCAGTCCGGGCAACAAGTTCGCTGACATGGAACTGATCGGCATCCCGCACCGCATCGTCGTCAGTGATCGTGGTCTGGCCGAAGGCAATCTTGAATACAAGGGCCGTACCGAAGCGGCGCCACAAGCACTGCCTGTCGCCGATGCACTGTCCTTTCTTCAGGCCCGTATCCGCCGATAAAAACCGAAGGCGCGCACGCCATAACGTGCGCGCCCCGGCTATCTGCGCATATCGAGGCAAGATACGCCCCCTCATCAAGAGATCACATGCTCAAGCGAAGTTCCTTAAGCCTGCGCTGCGCTGCACTTTGCGGCACTTTATTCGTGAGTGGTTGCGCCAATCATTTGTCGCAACGTAGCGAACATGAAGAACGCGTCGAGCGAAAATTGCTTGAGCACACACTGCAAATCGACATCGGCGAACCCACGTTGCTGGAGTTACCGCAACGCCGGGTACGAATCAACGAACAGAAGACGTTCGAAGTCACAGAATTCGAAGTCACCCGCAACTATGATCGCTACACGCCTTATCAGCCTTGGCGCGAATTGTATGAAGTCCCGCTGGGCGCTGTGGCCCTGGTCGCCGGCACCGGCGCCAACATTCTCAATGTGTTCATGCTCGGCCACTTGCCGGGCACGGTGACCAAAGACTGGATCGACTACGGCGTCGCCGGAATCAATCCATTCATGAATGTGCAGTCCCATGGACGAGCGCAACAGAACCTCGCCAGCATCGATGAAATTCAGCACGACAAGCGCACCGAACACACCAGCCTTCCCTGGAGTGAACGCCCGGTCAACGTTAATGCAGGCGCCAAAACCTTTACGTTGACGACTGATCACAACGGCGTATTGCGCCTGAACCTGTTGGACACCCCGTTTGCCGAGCAAGACCTCACTCACCTCGCCCGCCTACAGATCAACGTCGAGGATGAGCAGGACAGTGTTCGAGCCGATGCCACCTTACCGATCAGCACTTCGTTGAGGGGCAAGCTGCTCCAAGCGCATGCGTTGATTTACGACGACCTTGAAGAGGATGGCGTCAGCCAGTGGGTTTACCGAGTCAAACGTCTTTCACAATTGGGTCTAGAGGAAGAGGCCAGCGAACTGGAACAAAACCTGATTGAACTGACCCACAACGATCCAGAGCTTCAAAAGCAACTCCTCAAATCGTTGACGCGAGACGCAGGCCGCTTGGTTGCCGACCCTGAAGCAGACGACTAAAGCGTGAACAATTCCAACTGCTCATGGGCACCCCGCAGGTCTAGCAAGCGCACACCAATGCCCAGCAAACGAACCGGCTTGCCGCCGCGCGCAAAAGCCTGAGTCAGCAACTGCTCAAAACTCTCAAGATCACGCCCTGCCCCAGACTGCTCAAGAGTGGTCTGAGTAAAATCGTGAAACTTCACTTTAACGAACGGCTTGCCAGCTCGGTAACCGTCACCGATTCGAGCCATTCGCCCTGCGAGGGTTTCGAGCAGGTCAGGGAGTTTTGCCAGGCAACTGGTCAGATCAGGCAAATCTGCATCGTAGGTATTTTCGACACTAACCGACTGACGGCGACTGTCGTTTTGCACCGGTCGCTCATCAATACCTCGTGCCAAATTCCACAACCGCTCACCGAATGTGCCAAATTCGCGCATCAGGGCCAATTTGTTCCAATCGCGCAGATCAGTGCAACTGACAATGCCCAATCGTCCCATCTTGTCCGCAATCACCTTGCCGACTCCGTGAAGCTTGGTGACCGGCAAGGTCGCGACAAAGTCCTCCACTTGGTCCGGCGTGATGACAAACAGACCGTTAGGTTTTTTCCAGTCACTGGCGATTTTAGCCAGAAATTTATTGGGCGCTACGCCAGCCGATACCGTGATATGCAATTGATTGGATACTCGACGGCGAATATCCTGAGCCATTCGAGTAGCACTCCCACCAAAAAGGCCGCTTTCAGAAACATCTAGAAACGCTTCATCTAACGACAAAGGCTCGATCTGATCGGTGTAATCACGAAAGATCGTCTGGATCTCGCGAGAGGCTTCTTTATAAGCCTCCATCCGCGGTTTGACTATGGTCAGGTCCGGGCACAGCTTCAGCGCATGCCGAGACGACATCGCTGAGCGCACTCCATAGGCCCGCGCTTCATAGTTACAGGTCGCAATCACCCCCCGCCGGTCCGCAGAACCACCCACTGCCAACGGCTTGCCGGCCAAGCGGGGATCGTCGCGCATTTCAATGGCGGCATAAAAGCAGTCACAGTCGACGTGGATGATTTTGCGCTGCGTCATGGGCGTGCAGGTTTAGAGGCTATTGGCCGGGCAGTATCTCACCGAGATGGGATGCTGGCATCTACGATGCTACACGGGACGTGCGAAAGCGCCGAAATAGCTCTGGAAATATGCTGACACGACCGCACGCCAAGGCCCATGCCCATTTATTGACAGCTGCATCGTAGCTAAGCAGTTGAAGGAAAAGCATTTTTTTAGAATTAACCATTGACAGCCAGCTGTTCCGCTGTAGAATGCCGACACACAGACGCGGGATGGAGCAGTCTGGTAGCTCGTCGGGCTCATAACCCGAAGGTCGTCGGTTCAAATCCGGCTCCCGCAACCAAACATCAAAAAAGGCTACTCGAAAGAGTGGCCTTTTTTGTATCTGCAATTTGACCCCCTCTTCCTATCAGGCAACGCATAACTAATTGAGTTTTAAATTAGGAGCTGCCGAAGGCTGCGATTCGACCCCTGCCAGGAAACGTATTGCGCCTAACAAGCCCGCTAACATCGATAACCTAACCGTCCGGTCAGCTCATTTTCAGTTATTTATCATTTGTTTAGCTTTATTGATTGACACTCAGCCATTCGGCTGTAGAATGCCGCCACACAGACGCGGGATGGAGCAGTCTGGTAGCTCGTCGGGCTCATAACCCGAAGGTCGTCGGTTCAAATCCGGCTCCCGCAACCAAACATCGAAAAAGGCTGCTCGAAAGAGTGGCCTTTTTTGTGCTTGCCGGAAAGGCTCAGGAACAGTAGCCCAAAAAGCTTGTCAGAAATGTCGATCCCAAGGATGGTGTCGATAGGTGTCTACCGTCGGTTAAAGTATCGACTGAAACGAATCCGCTACATTCGCTCGTTAAACTATGACGCGCTAATATTTCGAAAATATTTTTTGCGTAGGGATTGGTAACTTGTCTGTATACCTCCATCCTGTCGCGCACGATCCAAGGAGTGATTGATGCGCGCCTCGTCCGAAGAAACCAATGAAGCTGTCACGGTTCCCCATCCGATCGCGCCCGCGCGCCTGCGGTGGCTGGAGCTGCTGAGCAAATATCGCCAGCCTTTAGGGCTCGCAGTGACATTGTTGCTATTCACCATCGCACTGATCGCCTGCCGCCATCTGTTGAGCGAACTCGATCTTTATGCGCTACACGACTCATTGCTGAGCGTTCCAAAGCCCGCACTGGCCGGCGCGTTTGCCGCAGCAGTTGTCGGTTTTATCGTGCTGCTCGGTTATGAGTGGTCGGCAAGCCGATACGCCAACATTACACTGCCCACGAAGACCTTGATCCTTGGCGGATTTACGGCGTTCGCCATTGGCAACGCTGTCGGGCTGTCTTTGCTTTCAGGAGGCTCTGTTCGTTATCGGCTGTATGCACGCCATGGGTTAGGTGCGGCAGAAGTCGCACGCATGACTTTATTTGCCAGTCTTTCATTGGGTTGCGCCCTGCCCCCGCTGGCCGCGCTGGCCACGCTGAGTAATTTACCTGCTGCCTCTGCCGCCTTGCACCTGTCCATCACGCTCCTGGCCGTAGTCGCTATCAGTATCCTGTTACTCAGCGCTTTATTGGCAGTCGGCATTTATCGCCGGCGCCTGCCGGAGCAGCCAATCCCCCACAACCTGCTGGTTCGTGCCGGACGCCGAACTATCCGCCTGCCAGGCCTGCGCCTGACCTTGATGCAGTTGGTCATTACTGCATTGGACGTCGCCGCCGCCGCGACAGTGCTTTATTTGCTGTTACCCGACGCGCCTCCCTTTGGCGCGTTCGTGCTGGTTTATCTGTTGGCATTAGCTGCAGGGGTACTGAGTCATGTGCCAGGTGGCGTCGGCGTGTTCGAGGCGATTCTGCTCGCCGCGTTTGCCGACCAATTAGGTTCTGCACCACTGGCTGCGGCCTTGTTGCTCTATCGCCTGATCTATGTGGTATTGCCTCTGCTGCTAGCCTGTCTGGCATTGCTGTTCACCGAAGCACAACGCTTGCTGCCCACCCGCCAAGCGATGCGCGTGGCGTCGGGTCTGGCTGCACCGATCTTGGCCCTGTTGGTTTTTCTGTCGGGTGTGGTCCTGCTGTTTTCCGGCGCCACGCCAGAAATCGACTCACGCCTGCGGCACCTCGGGTTTTTAATCCCGCATCGCTTGATTGACGCGTCCCACTTCGGCGCGAGCCTGATCGGCGTCCTGTGCTTGCTGTTGGCTCAAGGTTTACGCCGCCGCCTTTCTGCCGCCTGGATGCTGACTACCGTGCTGTTAGTGGTCGGCGCCTTGCTGTCGGTGCTTAAAGGGTTTGATTGGGAGGAGGCATCCCTACTGGTCTCTACGGCCATCTTGCTGGCGATCTTCCGTCGCTCGTTCTATCGCCAAAGCCGGCTGCTTGAGCTTCCGTTCTCACCGCTGTACCTGGTCGCCAGTGTGTGCGTGCTTGCCGCGTCGATTTGGTTGCTGTTGTTTGCCTACCAAGACGTGCCTTACAGCCAAGAGCTTTGGTGGCAATTCACGCTTAACTCCGATGCACCGCGCGCCTTGCGGTCTGCGCTGGGCAGCGCGGTATTGTTAGTGGTCGTCTCGTTGACTTGGCTGCTGCGTACCGCGCGTCCGGTGATTACGCTGCCCAATGTCGAGGAACTGGCTAAGGCCGCACAAATCGTGAATGCTTCCGACCAGCCGGACGGAGGGCTTGTATTGACCGGTGACAAGGCGCTGCTCCTTCACCCTAGTGGTAAGGCGTTTATGATGTACGCCCGCCGTGGTCGAAGCCTGGTGGCACTGTACGACCCTATCGGACCTACGCAGCAACGCGCCGAGCTGATCTGGCAATTCCGCGACCTGTGCGATCTGCACCATGCGCGACCCGTGTTTTACCAGGTGCGCGCAGAGAATCTGCCCTTCTATATGGACATCGGCTTGACCGCGATCAAGCTGGGTGAAGAGGCACGGGTCGACTTGCAGCGTTTCGACATTGAGTCGAAGGGCAAAGAGATGAAGGACCTGCGTTACACCTGGAACCGGGGCGGTCGAGACGGCTTGTCGCTGGAGATTTATGAAGTCGGTCAGGCCCCCCTGGACGAACTGAAGGTAATCTCCGACGCATGGCTTACCGGCAAGAACGTCCGTGAGAAGGGCTTCTCGCTTGGCCGCTTCAGCGCAGCTTATTTAAAACATTTCCGCATCGCGATTATCCATTTCGAAGGTAAGCCAGTAGCATTCGCCAACTTGCTGGAAACCTCTAGGCACGAACTGGCCAGCCTGGACCTGATGCGGGCCCACCCGGATGCGCCGAAGCTGACCATGGAGTTCATGATGGTTGGCCTGATTTTGCATTACAAAGAACAGGGCTACGGGCGCTTCAGCCTGGGAATGGTGCCGCTGTCGGGCCTGCAACCACGTCGCGGCGCCCCCCTGACCCAACGGCTTGGGTCGATGGTCTTTCGCCGTGGCGAACAGCTGTACAATTTCCAAGGTCTGCGCCGTTTCAAAGATAAATTCCAGCCCGACTGGGAACCCCGCTATATGGCCGTACCCGCCGGACTTGATCCGCTCGTGGCACTGGCTGACACCGCCGCCCTGATTGCGGGCGGCCTGACTGGATTGGTGAAACGCTAATGATTCAACGCTACTGGCGCTTTTTGCTCGCAGCCCTGATTGTTCTCGCACTGGTACTTGGCTTTTGGCTGTGGAACCGCCCGGCTCCTCAGCCGGTTCTCGAACACCTGACCTTGGAAAATGGTACGGCGCTGATCCATGTTTCGCCCGGTACTCAGCCCAAAGCTCGGGTTGGCCTTGCTGCTCTTGCCGATGAAGGGTTAACCGACAAACAGCTGCTGGCGTTGAGCCAAGACGGTAACGCCGAAGTCGTTCAAGTCACGCTGCCCAAGGATGATTGCGCGCTGCAGGATAAAACCCTAACAGCCGCACTGACGAAATTAGACGGTCCAGCAACGCTGGTAGGCGGCGTTGGACCGGGCGCGACCCTGGCTTGGCGCTGGCTGGCAGGGCAAAACGATGACAATGCAAAAGCGGTATCGGTAGGTTTTAGCCTTGACCCACCTGCGTGCGTAGACAACGTGCCAAAAAGCGCAGCGCACGGTCACTGGTTAGTTGCTTGGAACGATGGACCAGACGACGCTGCCGCTACCCTGGTGCGTGATCAGCCCAACGCTGAAAACAGCATCAGCGACTACGATGTGCACCTGCCGCAACTATTCAACAGCCAACTGCGCCAACAATTGGTCCAGGATGACCAGAGCGGCGGTTTGAAGATCCCCGTAGTCGAAGTTCCGGCTGGAACAACCACCGACACCGTGACACTTTTCCTGTCAGGCGATGGCGGCTGGCGTGACCTTGACCGTGACGTGGCGGGGGAAATGGCCAAAAAGGGCTATCCGGTGGTTGGTATCGATACGCTGCGCTACTACTGGGAGCATAAAACGCCCGAGCAAACCGCTCTGGATTTAGCCGAACTGATGGATCACTACCGCCAGAAATGGGGTACTAAACGTTTCGTACTGATGGGTTATTCGTTCGGTGCCGATGTACTGCCCGCCATTTATAACCGCTTGGCGCCGGACGAGCAAAAGCGTGTTGATTCCATCGTCTTGTTGGCTTTCGCGCGCACTGGCAGCTTTGAAATTCAGGTTGAAGGCTGGCTAGGTACAGCAGGTAAAGAAGCACCTACCGGTCCCGAGATGGCTAAGCTGCCCCCTGAAAAAGTGCTGTGCGTGTATGGCGCCGAAGAAACAGCTGAAAGTGGCTGCACCGAAACAACCGCCGTGGGCGAAAAGCTCATGTTGCCCGGCGGCCACCACTTCGATGAGAACTACCCCGCACTGGCCAAACGCATGACTGATGCTATTGATAAGCGGCGAGGGACAGGGCCGAAGGCATGAAGTTTAGCGGCAAACTTCAAGCTGCAAGCCTCAAGCAAAGAGCGGCAAGGATAGAAACTTGCCGCTTGTAGCTTACAACTTACCGCTTACCGCTACTCCTCCCTTACATCTCTACTTGGGTACCCAGCTCAATCACCCTGTTGAACGGCAGGTTGAAGAACCGCAGGTTACCGTTGGCGTTCTTCAGCATGAAGGCGAACAACGCCTCACGCCAACGCGCCATACCGTCCAGCTTGGAGGCAATGATTGTCTCGCGGCTGAGGAAGTAGGTGGTGCGCATCGGGGCAAAGTCCAGTTCAGCCAGATGGCACAGCTTCAGAGCAGCCGGTACGTCTGGCTCATCGATGAAACCAAAGTGCAGCACCACACGGTAGAAGCCCTCGCCATAAGCTTCGACTTCAAACCGTCGGCTCGCCGGCACCCGGGGAGAATCTTCATAGACCACTGTTAGCAGGACTACTTGCTCGTGCAACACCTGGTTGTGCAACAGGTTATGCAATAAAGCATGCGGCACCGCATCAGGACGGGCAGTCAGAAACACCGCTGTGCCTTGCACTCGATGAGGCGGCTGTACGCGAATGCTGCTGATGAAGATGGGGAGAGGCAGACCACCCTCCTCCAATCGCTCGACCAACAGTTGTTTACCGCGTTTCCAGGTCGTCATCAGAATGAACAACACTATTCCCGCCAATACAGGAAACGCCCCGCCCTGAGCTATTTTCGGCACGTTAGCGGCGAAGAACAGCCCGTCGACCAGCAGAAAACAAAGCAGAACCGGTACTGCCAAGAGCGGTGGCCATTTCCACAACAACAGAACGACCGCCGCCACCAGAATCGTCGTGATCAGCATTGTTCCTGTGACCGCAACACCGTAGGCCGAGGCCAGCGCCGTGGAGGATTCAAAACCGAGCACCAACAAGATCACACCTATCATCAGTGACCAGTTCACCGCGCCAATGTAAATCTGGCCCTGTGAAGAACTGGAGGTGTGTTGAACGTGCATTCGGGGAATGTAACCCAGTTGAATGGCCTGAAGCGTCATGGAGAACGCCCCCGATATGACTGCTTGCGAAGCGATCACGGTGGCCAAGGTCGACAAAAAGACCAGTGGCACCAGTGCCCAGCTCGGCGCCAACAGATAAAACGGGTTACGTGCGGCTTCAGGATTGTCGAGCAGCAGTGCACCTTGGCCGAAGTAATTCAAGACCAGTGCCGGCAACACCAACGCGAACCAGGCCCGCGCAATAGGCTTGCGACCGAAGTGCCCCATGTCGGCATACAGTGCTTCAGCGCCCGTCAGTGACAGAACGACTGCGCCCAGAATGGTGACGCCAATGCCCGGATGAGCCACAAAGAACCGCACCGCCCAAATTGGGTTAAGCGCTTTGAGCACTTCGGGGTTCTGCATGATTCCGTAGACACCCAGCGCTGCCAAGACCAGGAACCAAATAACCATCACCGGACCGAACAAAATTCCGATCCGCGCCGTACCGTGCCGCTGAATCAGAAATAATCCCACCAGTACGACCAGCGACAGCGGCACAACCCAGTGCTCGACGCCTTTGAACGCGAGTTCCAGACCCTCTATCGCAGACAATACCGAAATGGCCGGGGTAATCATGCTGTCGCCATAGAAAAGCGCAGCACCGAACAAACCGAAGACCACCAACGTACTGCGCAATTTTGGATACGAAATGGACGCCCGACGCGCCAGCGCGGTCAGCGCCATAATTCCGCCTTCGCCTTGGTTATCCGCACGCAGAATGAACAACACGTACTTAAGCGAAACCACCCAAATCAGCGACCAGAAGATCAGCGCCAGAATACCAAGCACACCCACATGGTCGACTTGAACCCCATACCCCCCAGTAAATACCTGCTGAAGGGTATACAACGGGCTGGTGCCGATATCGCCGTAGACCACCCCGACGGCTGCAATCAACAAACTCAACGGCTTTGCCGGATGATGCTCCGCCTCTACCTGACTAATTGCCTGACCCATTAACCACTCCTACCACCAAGACCTGGGCCTCAAAAACACATTGATGTGTTTGAGCAAGCTCCGTTTTTACAAACACTGATTAACGCCATCGCCATGATTGGACGCAACGCCGCGAAGCATAGCGCAGCACTCGTCGTAATTCTCTGCATAAAGCTGGTCAATCTACGGTCCCACCGCTAGAATTGCGCACTTTTTGATCAGAGGCGCACCAAGCGCCCGTCGACGCCCCGGCCATTTGCCCGGCGTCAGCCCAATGCCGAGGTTCGCCATGTCCACCGTCACCACGCCTTCCGCCCCTAAGGTTGGCTTCGTTTCACTGGGTTGCCCAAAGGCCCTGGTCGATTCCGAGCGCATCCTTACCCAGTTGCGCATGGAAGGCTACGAAATCGTCGCCACCTACCAAGACGCCGACGTGGTGGTGGTTAACACCTGCGGATTTATCGACACCGCCAAAGCTGAATCACTGGAAGTCATCGGCGAAGCCCTCGCTGAAAACGGCAAGGTGATTGTCACCGGCTGCATGGGCGTCGAAGAAAGCGCGATTCGTTTGGTCCACCCAAGCGTGCTGTCCGTCACCGGGCCGCAACAATACGAACAAGTGGTCATGGCCGTTCACGACGCCGCGCCGCCTAACCTCAATCACAACCCGCTGATTGATCTGGTGCCGCCGCAAGGCATCAAACTGACGCCGCGCCACTACGCCTACTTGAAGATTTCCGAAGGCTGCAACCACAGTTGCAGCTTCTGCATCATCCCGTCCATGCGCGGCAAACTGGTCAGCCGCCCGGTGGGCGATGTCTTGGACGAAGCTCAGCGCCTGGTCAAGTCCGGCGTAAAAGAGCTGTTGGTCATTTCTCAAGACACCAGCGCTTATGGCGTCGACATCAAGTACCGCACCGGTTTCTGGAATGGCCAACCGGTGAAAACACGGATGACGGAACTCTGCGAAGCCCTCAGCTCGCTGGGTGTTTGGGTGCGCCTGCACTACGTTTACCCTTACCCCCACGTCGACGAGCTGATTCCGTTGATGGCGGCCGGTAAAATCCTGCCGTACCTGGACATTCCGTTTCAGCACGCCAGCCCGCGTATCCTCAAGGCCATGAAACGCCCAGCCTTCGAAGATAAAACCCTGGCGCGGATCAAAAACTGGCGTGAAATCTGTCCGGATTTGGTCATCCGGTCGACCTTTATCGTCGGCTTTCCCGGGGAAACCGAAGAAGACTTCCAGTACCTGCTTGAATGGCTGACCGACGCGCAACTCGACCGCGTGGGCTGCTTCCAGTATTCCCCGGTAGAAGGCGCCTCTGCCAACGCCTTGGGCGATCACGTTCCGGACGACATCAAACAAGACCGCTGGGACCGCTTCATGGCGCACCAGCAGGAAATCAGCGCCGCTCGCCTGCAGATGAAAGTCGGCCGGGAAATCGAAGTACTGGTGGATGAAGTGGACGAAAACGGCGGTGCTGTGGGCCGCTGCTTCTTCGATGCCCCGGAAATCGACGGCACCGTGTACATCGACAGCGACCAAGACCTTAAGCCGGGCGATAAAGTAATGTGCCGGGTGACTGAAGCTGATGAGTACGACTTGTGGGCTGAAACGATCTGATTGTTTCGCTTTGCTGACTAAGCCCTGCCCTGATCGGCGGGGCTTTTTTTGTTCGGAAAGGTCCTACATATCGTATCGCACCCCACCGACATCGTTAGATCAGGAATCCAGCCACAGTCGCCGTTTTCGTCAAACGCGAAGGATTGTGCGCATGAACTCGGCCCCGGCTACACATTCACGAACTGGTCTGCCTGACGATATCCCTTGGCACCAAACTGTTGGCTTGCTGCTGGACCCGGTTCAGATCGAGGATCTATTGAAGCGTCTGTATCAGTGGGTTGACTCTCCTTGCGTCAACGTACTTTACCTCGGTACCCGCTTTGCTGCGCTCAAGGACGTGTCGCCGTGTCTGGTTCAGATTGAAGGGGAATACGATCCAATACTTGCTCAGTTCCTGGAAAACCTTGATCGACACTGGGGTTATCTGCTGATCAGTGAGGGGCCATGGGAACAGGTGGTGGCACATATACGTTGGCTAATCAGCATCGAACATCCCTCGGGCCAAGAGATGCTGCTGCGGATTGCATCTACAGACGTAGCAGATGCCCTGTTTGAATCAGCCGACTCAGCGCTATTCGGCCCTTGCCAACGCATCATGACCGCCGACCTTGTAAACGGCGGATGGCGTGAATACACCCGATCGGGCGAGATCCATAAAACCGACCGGGATACGCCTTATCGCCTAAGCGAAAAACAATGGCTCAGCCTTGACCACGCCAGCGCTCGTAAAATCTTGAGCGAATTGTCCGAGCACATGGCCCGCTACTTCCCGGAGTACTACGCCGACGTAACAGATCATGAGCGCAATCAACACCTACAGGCATTGGTACACCGTGCCGCCGAACATAATTTCGAGAGCGAAAAAGAACTGTATTTGTACTGCAATGCCCTCGGTTTTGTCGGCGAGCAACGGCTAAGCGACCACGCATTTGCGCTGGATCTGCAACCCCATAGATCCGATGCAGGCGACACATGGCGTGCAGAAGGGCTTGCCCGCTTGGCTCAGAAATGGAGTCGACCATGACCGACTTCATGACCCCACGCGGTCACATGGCCAATCTGGTTGCCCTGTCCAAAAGCGCCACCCCTTTCGGCGAAATCGGCGTGTGTCCGCTGACGAAAACCACTATCCAACTGCTGCCGATGCGTTACGGCTTGGTCGAACCGGGCCTTGATCCCCGCGCTGATATGGCAATGCCCTACACGCTGCAAAGCCGACCCTTGGGTTTGCGGATGCTGCGCGATGGCTTTTTGTACGTAATCGACAGCGCCACCGGTCTGTTGAGCGAATACACCGTCAAAGACGGCTCCCTGGAGTATTGGCTGTTTACCGGTAAAGACATCAAGGAACATCGCACGCCGCTGGGTGACCCACCGGAAATGATTTTCTCCCGGCGTAGCGTACTGCATGTGGCTTATGCGGAAACACAATGGACGGTCGCCAAATGCCGGCAGGTGCTGGACAACGCCAGCGAGCGCGAGCACTTCATGCAGCGCGTTGACCTGACCCAGGCCAACAGCGAAAACATCGTCGCCCCCCTGATCCATCAGCGGCACGTGAAGAAATGGCTGGCGGAGGTGGTGCGCGATCACCCGATGCCGCAGGACGGGATCACCCCTGACGAAAACCGCCCCTATCAGTGGGAACACCCGCCACTGTTTCGCCAGACCATTATTGAAGAGCTGACCAGTCAGGTTAACAACGCACAGAAAATGGACTACCTGTTCCTCGCCGTCCGCGATGATCTAGGCGTCATGCGGGATTTGGCGAACTATCAGGACACGGTGGTGGGCTGGATCGGTGACTGGGCCAGCAGCGGTGAGCAGGCCGGCAATACCGAGCGCGATTATTTGCTGGCTTGCTATATCGAGTCACTGAGTCAGATCAGTGTGGCGAATCTGACTGCAATGGCGTTGGACAGTCCTGATCCTGCGGTTAAGGCGTTGATGCACGATCTGGAGAAACTGCCCGAGCCTCAGCGCGGGCAAACCGCAAAGGCGCTGGTGGATTTTCTCACTGAAGACCCTGTTGCCCATCCGTTACCCGGCGTTTCCGATCAGAACCTGCCGGCGGACCTGGAAGCCCAATTGCAAAAAATCCGCCTCACCGCCGACCGTAACAACGCTTACAGCGTGTTACCCAAGCTGGAGCAGACGATTGAGCGCTATTTCCTAAAACAAAAGCTGGCCATAGCGGGGCCCGATTTCATTGCCCGCCACGGCCTTGCCATTCTTCAAATAGACCGGCAACAGGACAAGCGCCTGCGGGACTTACTGTACGGCGCAGGCTTCGGTCGGCGCGGAATCAACGACCTGATTGACCGCCCGCGCATGGACGCCTTTCTCAAGGAGCAACGTCCCAAGCTGGCGCATTGGAATGCCCTGCTGGAGCGCATCACCGAGGACCGGTTGGAAATGCTGGTTCAAGGCCGGTTTCATCGTGCGGCCTGGTATTTCGATGCCCGCGACTCGGAGCAAATCGACCAGGCATTTATCGCCCAATACGCCTGCCTCAAAGACATCGGGCGCAGTGACACCGCCTTGGAGAAAGTCCTGGAATGGCTCGACGACGCTCCGCATCAGAGCCGTCCGCTGTTTTATACCTTGCCACTGAGCGTTCAAACCGAACTGGGCACCCAATTCGCGGTGTTTGCCAACGCCGGCTGGAACTTGCTCAAAAACGCGCCGGAATGGACCGAGAAACTTAAGACCCTGTTTGACGGCCATCTTCCGGACGCGGACACCCTGCCCCACACCTCGCAAATCTACGCCACCGCCGCCTGGGGAACCCTCGCCCCTGCCATGCAATGGGGCGTGCAAAACGCGTTACACGCGTTCATGCAGGCCTTGGACAAAGGCCAGATGCCGGACACCGAAGCGCTGCTTCGTTACATGCCCAAGACCCTGGGCGTTTCGTTGCTCGATGCGGCACGAAGGGAAAAGGTCAGTTTTCAAGTGGCTGACGCGGATGATTTGAGGGCGCTGGGTGAGACGGTCAAAGAGGTGCAGGAAGAACGCAAACATCTGCGTTATTTGAATAATGAAATACGCCGCTATAAAACCGAGAAACATCACTCAAATGCTCAGTACTTGCAGGCCAAACGGCCGCAAACTCAAGAGCGCCTTAACGTTTTGGAAGAACGGCTTGCTCGAATAATGAGCCCGATTTCAGCGTTACCAGAGGGGGCGGTGCATGTGCAAACGGCGACGTCGGTCAGGCCTGGATTGGCGTTGGTGCTTCCAGACGAGCAACACATGCACGTGCGCTCGTTGCTGGACAACTACCGGCTAGGGCTGAAGGTTGCGCCTAAAGCAGGGTTGATTGGGGATGGGGTCGGGTTGTTGGTGTTTGTGGCGCAGTTGGTGAATTTGGTGCAGATAACTAAAGAACTATTCGCTCAATCGAGTCAGCAAAGAGATCAAAATCTGTTGTGGAGTCCGGTTTTTACAACCGTAGCTGCCGGATTTGGTGCTGCCCAAGGGATAGCCGACACCGCTCTCAGTGCTCAATCAACTCAACTGGGCAGATCGCTAAAAGCAGCAGAGCTGAAAGGCATACATGTGCAGATGGGAAAATTGCATATCGGTCTAGGTCTGGTTGCCTATACAGCGGGCGCAGTAACTTCGCTGATAAATCTAAACGCCTCACACAGTAACTGGCTAAATGCTGCTCGCGAAGGCAACGTTGGTGCTCAGGCAGGGGCCGCTCTAAGCATGTCGGGTAACAGCGCGTATTTTCTGAATAATGCTTATGGCCTGCAACACAGTGCTAACGCCTTAAAAGCCGTCCTGGCGGTTATCCGGCAGCCTGAAGCTCGTGCAGCGGCGTGGGCAATCGCCGGCCCTCGCTTGGCTACGGTGTTTTTCCGTACCAGCGTGGCCGGCATCTTATTCACTGCCCTGGAGCTATCGGGCACTTGGTTTTACAACCGTTATCAGCTTAGCCGCCATGATCGATGGCTGCACACGACACCATGGAGCCAAGACCCGGACAAACGTTTATCCCTGACAATCGATGAGTACCAAAAAAACCTACACGTTCAGGTCAAGGCCCCCAAAATCCGAGTGACGCCGAACCTAGCCGACAAGCTGGGCAACCTGACAGCGACCCGACTGATGCTGCACCTGCCTACCACCTCCAGCAACGATCTGATGAGGCCATTAGGCGGAAAACCGGCCAGAACCGTGCTCAGAATTGGCTGTTATGCAATAAGGATTCATCCTGCGAAACCTACCTCCGTGGAACGCTGGACCGTAGCGACAGAGGCCGTGGTGGAGACACTACGGATCAAACAAACATTCCCGCTGATACTGGAATTTGAAGCGCCTGCTTGTGAGCATCGCCCCATCGCTGGCGAACAAGACCACGTGGTAGTCGTCGTGGAACTCGGCGATTTACGCCCAGACGTTGAGATTCATGACCTCAATGTTTATTACTTGCGCGTATCGCTCAGTGGTTACAGCGGCGAGATTTCTGACAATAACCTCACCCCTAAGGGAGAAATATGTTCTTACTACCGGATTGAACCCCTACTTCTGCCGCAGGAGGAAGACTGATATGGCTAAGTCATCCTTCGGCGGTCCACCCCCTATTAACCGTGAACCCTATGCCGGGATGATCGAAACCTTTGCTAGTTCCCAGATTAGTTATTTGGCACCGACTCCATTGCCTACCGATAGACCAGCTAAGGACTATGGCGGTGCCGTAGGTGCGGTCAATGATAGTCATTTGGATTTCGGCATAGGTTTACCAGCAGTATTTGGCTGGCAAGTGACAGTAGGCTTTCCACTATTCTGGTACTTAATGTGCGTAGGGCTGTTGCCACTGTTGGTTGGACTGACGGTTCTAGCTATCGGCGGGAACCCGGAAGAAGCGGGCGAATTTATATTCAGCTTGATGCCGGCTGGCTCACAGTTTGGGGCCTGGGGCGGCGGAGCCGTTCTTGCAATACTCCTCATCACCACCTTCAACAACCTAGCCAAATACGAAACCCTCGTCCCCACCCGTTTCAACCGCCAACGCCGCGAAGTCTGCTTCGTCCCTGCCGGCCAAACCGAACCGATCTTCGTCCCGTGGGAATCCCTCTGCGCATGGGTCATACAATCCCAATCCGTGACCCAATACGGCGCGACGCTCCACTACGCCATGGGCATCGGCTTTTACCACCCGCCCGACGATCAGCAATACACCCTGGAATTTCAATGCGGCGGCTTTGAACTGGCGGTCTGTAATTGGGAAGCCATCCGCGCTTACATGGAATACGAGGTTCATACCCTCAAGGACATCCAGGACCCACTCGACCTACAAGGCCCCGACGACCCGCCCCATGAAGGTTTACACACCTTCTACAACGCCCGCGAACGCATGCGTCGTCGGCGTAAAGCTGGGGAAGTCGGCTGGAGTTATCCGTTCTGGTGGTACCTGTATCACGTCATGACCTTGTGGACGTTGCCCAACCACCTGACTGAATGGGAAATCCGCCGGATCAAAAGCATAGGCCACGCCGCCGTACCCGAGGCCATGCAAGCATGGTCGGCGCCGTTGCCGGAAAGTGAATGGGCCAAGCCCAGCGATAAGCTTCAGCGCATGAGTAAAAAACTCAAAGACCTGCGTGAAAAAGAGCCGCAGGTTTCATTGATTCAGCATTTTGTTGACGTGCAAGTCGCAGAAGCAAAGCGCGGCTAGGCGCTTGCTCCAGGGATAAGCGTCAGACGTTCATTTCAATCACCCACTGGCTTAACTTGAGCGCACAACGGAGACGTCAGCTCCCCTTCCATTATTTTGTCGATCTGCCCTTGGGTGGCCAATAGAACGTTGCCGATCAACGACTGAGTGTCGCCCGGCGCTAACGGCATCGCAGGCGTTCCCGGCAGCGGAACGCCGCCGAGCAAGATCGGTACGCTGGAAAAAATACCTGCGGGGTTGAGAACCAGGTGTTGACCGCCAGCGCTCAGCGACAAGATCAGGCCGGCGCCGACAACTACGTGTTCGCCGGCAGAGATATGTACCTCTTGCGCAGCTTCTACAACCAATGCTTGAGTAATGCGGGTATGGCTGGACCCCGCCACCTGCAAATGATCCCCCGCTGACAACTGCACCTTGCGCGCGCCAGTGACTTTGAGGTGTTGCTCGGCCTTGATAACGGTGGTGCTGTTGCCTTTGATCGTCTCCAGCCGCTGACCGCGCACTTCAAGGCGGCTATCGTTCTGAATCAATTGCTCCATGTCGCGCTGGGCACGCAGGTAGACCCGTTCAGCGCCATCGCGATCTTCAAAAGAGACTTCATTGAAGCCCTGGCTTGCCTTGGAGCTGCGGCTGCGGAATACGCTTTTGGTCTTGTTCGCCGGTAACTCATACGGCACCGGATTCAGACTGTTCGGCAAACAGCCCATGACCATCGGCCGATCCGCGTCGCCTTCCAGGTAGGAAATCAACACTTCCATGCCGACTCGAGGCAAGGTCACCGCGCCATGACTGTTGCCCGCCCAACTCGACGCCACCCGCACCCAGCAGCTGGTGGTTTCGTCATTCAGCTCGCGGCGGTCCCAGTGAAACTTGACCTTTACCCGGCCGAATTTATCGCAGTGGATTTCTTCGCCTTCCGGGCCGGTGACTTTGGCGGTTTGGGTGCTGTGAATCAGTGGTTTGGGGTGGCGCAAGGCAGGGCGAAACTGGATCGTTTCGGGGATGGCGGTGAAGGAATTCCGATAACCCTGAGCGATTTTTCCGGCGGCGACCGGGGCGTCAGCGCCCAATTCTTCCAACACCTGCGGCTGCCGCCCTTCGTGCTTGATCGAAATCAGCACCCACGGATTATTCCATTTCAGCTGCGGGTGTTCTTCCAGCTGGATCACCGTCCCGCTGCGCAACACCGGGTGATCGCTGCTGCCGTCGGCCAGCTGGAAATCCGTGCGGTGCCGTTCCAGGTCACGGTTGGATAATCGTCTGCCGTGATCGTCCTCCAGAAAGCGGCCGGGATACACGTAATGCTCAAGCTTGGGATCGACATGCAGGGCCTCACCCCTTTGGACTTGGGCTGGGGTCGCCTGCGGACTTCTAACGCTTTCCAGCAAATAACCGGCTTTCTGGAAATCATAATCGCGATGCACCACGTGGCTGGTGCGTGCCGCCAAGCGCACGCCGAAGGACTGAATCGAATAGTCCTCGGCACCATGCCGTTAAGTGGTCTGAACGGCAGCACAACCCGCGCCGCGTGGGGAAACATTATTTCGTCATCGGCGAAAATCAACCGATGGCCGTCAGCCGAATGCTCAAAACGGTAAAACCAGCCGTCTTCTTCGCACAGCCGATTGACGAAGTGCAGGTCGCTTTCGTCGTACTGAACACAGTACTCACGGACCGGAGCGCGGGTCACGTCACTGTCGAACTGCACATCCAGGCCGTCAAACAGGCCATGCTCTTTGAGCACTTCAAGAATAATTGCGGGCACGCTCATCTGCTGGAACGAGCGGCGGTGGCTGCTGTGTTCCAAGTACGCGAGAGAGGGTTTGAGCACCGCGACGTAGTGGGTCAGCCGGGCGTTGGAATCGCTTTTGTGGATGGAGTGAATCTGCCCGTGAATGCCTTCGCCGTCCGGGCCGAAACCGAGAAAAGCCGCCTTGTGCAGCAGGTCCGACAGCTCAATACCAGACGACCGACTGACCAGTTCGACGGTGATGGCGTACGGCGTGCTGACGGCTTCGGTGCCATCAAACGCGAGCACTTGAAAATGGCGGGGTTCAACACCTTTCACGCTCAGCGTAAAGGTTGGGACGGCGGCGTGAGGCATTGGCAGATTCTCCACATCGAAAGATGACGAAAGTCTGCCCGGCACTTGATCTGTTAACAGCCAGCGAGGTCCTATATAGCTGTAGGGCGATTCTTGTAATTCGAGCACACTAGAAGAATCCACCCCTGCCTCAGCTATCGACTTCAGGCGCTGTCGAAAATTATCGATCGACGCGCTGGCCTCAGGAGAAAGGTTGTATGCGTAATCACTCTGTCATTCATACGCCCAAACAAAGCGACTACCCGGAACTCGCTCGCCTGTGGGAAGACTCAGTGCGAGCCACCCATGATTTCTTGCCCGACTCCTATATCCTGATGCTCAAGCGTCTGGTGCTTGATCAGTATTTGGATGCTGTGATGTTGATTTGCAGCAAAGACACTCAGCAACGAATTACCGGTTTCGCGGGGATCGCCGCTGGTAAGGTCGAGATGCTGTTCATAGACCCCGAGCATCGGGGCCAAGGCCTCGGAAAGCTGCTGTTAAACCACGCCATCGATCATTTTCATGCCGAGAGACTGGACGTCAATGAGCAGAATCATCAGGCGCGGGGTTTCTATCTCAAGCTGGGATTTGAAGTCATCGGTCGGGAGGAGTTTGATGGCATGGGCCAGCCTTATCCGTTGTTGCACATGCGTTTGAAATCAGTCGGAGCGAATCTGTAGGACCGAATTTATTCGGGAAGCGTTATATCTGGCACACCGCGTCAAGCCATTCGCGAACAAGTTCGCTCCTACAAGCTGGGCATCAGGCCATCAAGCAACGCCTTGTTGAACAGCGCCGGGTCCTGAGTCTGCGGTGAATGGCCCAAACCAGCGAACTCCACCAGGGTTGCATGGGGTATGCGCTTGGCGACCGCCTTGCCCAACTCGGGATAGTTACCCAACGTGCTGCGCAACGGTTCCGGCGCGAGGTCCTTGCCAACGGCGGTGTTGTCTTTCTGACCAATCAACAGCAGGGTCGGCATTTGCAGTTTCTCAAACTCGTAAAACACTGGCTGATTAAAGATCATTACGTAGGTGCGCGCGGACGCCCGGGCAACCTCTTCACGGCCGCTGCCGGTGTACATGCCGGCTTGCATGTTGACCCAGCGATCAAACTCGGGACGCCACTGGTTGGCGTAATAGGTCGCTTGTTGGTATTTACGAATGGTTTGCGCAGTGGTTTTAAGGTCACGGGCATACCACTGCTCAAACGTAATGGCCGGTACGCCTTTGGCTTTCCAATCTTCCAAACCTAGCGGGTCGACCAATACCAGTTGATCCACTTGTTTCGGGTAGGTCAGCGCAAAACGAGTGGCGAGCATGCCGCCCATGGAATGCCCCACGATTGTGGCGTGGTCGATACCCAGACTGTTAAGGAGTCCTCGGGTGTTCTGCGCCAGCTGTTTAAAGCTGTAGGTGTAATCCTCAGGCTTGCTTGAGCGGCAGAAGCCAATTTGATCGGGCACAACCACTCGGTAACCGGCCTCACTCAACGGCTTGATCGTCCCTTCCCAGGTCGCGCCACAGAAGTTTTTCCCGTGCAGCAAAACCACCGTCCTCCCATTGGGTTTGGCAGACGGCTTAATGTCCATGTAGCCCATTTGTATACGCTGACCCTGAGACTCGAACGCGTAATTTTTTGCGGCATAGGGATAATCAAACCCTTCTAGTTGAGGGCCGTAAGACGGCCTTTCGGCAGCGAAGAGCGGCAAACTGACACTCATCATGACGACGACAAACCATTTGCTCATAAGACCGGACTCCAGAAAAAAAACGCCAACCGTCTCAGACAACTTAACCGATGATGGGTCCTTGATGATTTTTCCCTAGTGAAATCACCGCAGGCTCCGCTATATCAAGGCATTTTCAATGTAGCCGCGATTAACCGGGCGAGCGCGGGTACAATAGCCGCCTATCCCCTTAGTACGGCTCTTTGTCATGACAGAACCCATTCGCCTTTCCAAACGCCTTGTCGAGCTGTTCGGCTGCTCCCGCCGGGAGGCTGAACTGTTTATTGAAGGCGGTTGGGTCACGGTTGATGGCGAAGTCATTGAAGAGCCCCAGTTCAAGGTTGACGCGCAGAAGATCGAACTGGACCCACAGGCCAAGGCTACCGCGCCCGAGCCGGTCACTATTCTGCTGCATCAACCGGCAAGCTTTGATGCTGAAAGCGCGCTGCAACTGATCAGCCCTGACACGTTGTCCGAAGAGCATCGCTACGGTAAGCGCCCGCTCAAAGGGCATTTCATGCGCCTTTCACCGATTTCCACCCTGCAAGCCAACTCCAGCGGCTTGATGGTGTTTAGTCAAGATTGGAAGGTATTACGCAAGCTGACCGACGATCGCAGCAAGATCGAACAAGAATACGTAGTCGAGATTTCCGGCGACATGGTCGCCCACGGGCTCAATCGCCTAACTCATGGATTGACCTACAAGGGCAAGGATCTGCCAGCAGTCAAAGCCAGCTGGCAGAACGAAAACCGACTGCGCTTTGCGATGAAGAACCCGCAGCCCGGTGTCATCGCTCAATTATGCGAAGCCGTTGGCCTGAAAGTCGTTGCCATTCGGCGTATCCGTATCGGCGGCGTCTCCATGGGCAAGCTGCCAGAAGGCCAGTGGCGTTACCTGTCCAGCAAGGAAAAGTTCTAGCCCTTCGCTGACCCACCTTTGAGCGGCGTTCGGATTTCCGTGCGCCCCTCACCCCCGTCTTATCAGGACCGAACACCATGATGAACAACGATGTACTGCGTAGCGTTCGCTATATGCTCGATATCAGCGATGGCAAAATCGTCGATATCGTCAAACTCGGCGGCTACGATGTCTCCAAAGCCGACGTGATCGCCTTCATGAAGAAGGACGAGGAAGAAGAAGGTTACCTGGATTGCAGCGATGAAATCATGGCGCACTTTCTGGATGGTCTGGTGGTTTTCAAGCGTGGCAAAGATGACAGCCGCCCACCGCAAAAAATCGAAGTGCCAGTGACCAACAACACAGTTTTGAAAAAGCTGCGAGTCGCGTTCGAGCTGAAAGAAGATGACATGCACGCGATCCTCAAAGCGTCCGAGTTCCCGGTCTCCAAGCCTGAGCTAAGCGCCCTGTTTCGCAAGTTCGGGCATAGCAACTACCGCACCTGTGGCGACCAGCTGCTGCGTAACTTCCTCAAGGGCCTGACCCTGCGCATTCGCGGCTAATCACTGCACAGAGGCCGATGGCGACCATGACTTACACCGTTTCGCCCATCGGCTTCATGCGCTCTTGCTTCAAAGAGAAGTTCGCCATCCCCCGCCAGCCTCAACTGGCACCGGCCGCACGCGGTGTACTGGAACTGATAGCGCCGTTCGATCATGCCGACGCCGTGCAAGGGCTCGAACAAGTCAGCCACGTCTGGCTGCTATTTTTGTTTCATCAAGTGCTGGAAGAAAAGCCTCGCCTGAAAGTCCGGCCGCCACGACTGGGTGGCAACCAATCCATGGGCGTCTTTGCCACGCGGGCAACCCATCGCCCCAACGGCATCGGCCAATCTGTGGTGAAGCTGGACAAGGTCGAGGCTGGAAGGCTGTGGGTCTCGGGCATCGACCTATTGGACGGCACACCGGTAATCGACATCAAACCCTACGTGCCTTACGCCGATGTGATCGACGGTGCATCAAACCGCATCGCCAGTGAAGCGCCCGTCTTGATTGCGGTGGATTGGGCAGACAACGCACTGCTGCAAGCGCAGGAGCACGCCTTACGCTTAAGCGAGCCGTTGATAGAACTGATTGAGCAGTGCCTGGCGCAAGACCCGCGCCCGGCGTATCAGATCCCTACACCCGAGCGTCGCTACGGCGCGCAACTGTGGGATGTGGATGTGCGCTGGCATTATCCGCAGGCGGGACTTATACGTGTGCTTGAAGTCGTACCCGCTGTAGCCCTGTAGGAGCCAACTTGTTGGCGAGGCGTCACCTGCGGCGAGTGAGGTAAACCGTCTCGCGAACAAGTTCGCGCCTACAGAAATGCGTCGTCGGCAGCGATTTATTTCTCGACGAAGGCGCGCTCGATCAAATAATCACCCGGCTCCCGCATCCGCGGAGAGACTTTTAGACCGAAGCCGTTTAGCACTTCACTGGTCTCATCAAGCATGCTCGGGCTGCCACACAACATCGCACGGTCGTCCTGAGGATTGATCGGCGGCAGACCGATATCGCGGAACAACTTGCCGCTGCGCATCAAGTCCGTCAGCCGGCCTTCGTTCTCGAACGGCTCGCGGGTGACGGTTGGGTAATAGATCAGTTTTTCACGCAGCGCTTCACCGAAGAACTCGTTCTGTGGCAAATGCTCGGTGATGAACTCGCGGTAGGCGACTTCATTCACATAGCGCACGCCATGGCAAAGGATGACTTTCTCGAAACGCTCGTAGGTTTCCGGGTCTTGAATCACGCTCATGAACGGCGCGAGGCCCGTGCCGGTGCTGAGCAAGTAAAGGTGCTTGCCCGGCTTGAGATCGTCAAGCACCAGCGTACCCGTAGGTTTTTTGCTGATAATGATCTCGTCGCCTTCCTTCAAGTGCTGCAACTGCGAGGTCAGTGGACCGTCCTGCACTTTGATGCTGAAGAATTCGAGATGCTCTTCCCAGTTCGGGCTGGCAATCGAGTAAGCACGCATGAGCGGGCGCCCGTTTGGCTGCTGCAGACCGATCATGACGAACTGACCGTTCTCGAAGCGCAGACCTGGATCACGGGTGCACTTGAAACTGAAGAGCGTATCGTTCCAGTGATGGACGCTGAGGACGCGCTCGTGGTTCATGTTGCTCATGTGAAGGTGGCTCCTGAAAGTTTCGCTTGCGCCAACGTTGAGCGCCATTGCGCGTCATTCTAGTAGCAAGCACAATATCTGTTAAACGAATTATTAAGATATAGGTTATCGGTTATATAGATATGCGATTTACTCTGCGTCAACTTCAGATTTTCGTCGCCGTCGCCCAGCAGGAAAGCGTCTCGCGGGCTGCCGGTCTTTTAGCGCTGTCGCAGTCCGCCGCCAGCACCTCGATCACTGAGCTGGAACGCCAATCCAGCTGCCAACTGTTCGACCGCGCCGGCAAACGCTTGAGCTTAAATGCTACCGGGCGCCAATTATTGCCCCAAGCGGTTGCGTTGCTTGATCAAGCGAAGGAAATAGAAGACTTGCTCAACGGCAAATCCGGCTTCGGCTCGCTTTCGGTGGGTGCCACGCTGACCATTGGCAACTACCTGGCCACTCTGCTGATTGGCAGCTTCATGCAGCGTCACCCGGAAAGCCAAGTCAAATTGCATGTGCAGAACACTGCGCACATTGTGCAGCAAGTGGCGCAATACGAAATTGATCTAGGTCTTATCGAGGGTGATTGCACACACCCAGACATCGAAGTGCAAAGCTGGGTCGAGGACGAACTGGTGGTGTTCTGCGCCCCGCAGCACCCGTTGGCGAAACGCGGTCACGCAACCCTGAAGGAACTCACTCAAGAGGCCTGGATTCTCCGTGAGCAGGGTTCAGGAACCCGGCTAACGTTCGATCAAGCCATGCGTCATCATCGCAATGCATTAAACGTACGACTGGAGCTGGAGCACACCGAAGCCATCAAACGCGCCGTGGAGTCCGGTTTGGGCATTGGATGCATCTCGCGCTTGGCCCTGCGCGACGCCTTCCGCAGGGGCAGCCTGGTGGCTGTGGAAACCCCTGAGTTGGACTTGACGCGACAGTTTTATTTCATCTGGCACAAACAGAAGTACCAGACCTCCGCCATACGCGAGTTTCTAGACCTGTGCCGGGCGTTCACCGCAGGCGTGCAGCGCAGCGATGAAATCGTCCTACCGAGTATTGCTTAAACCTTCGGCCATCAACCGAGCAGAATCAGCGCCCAGACCAGGCCTATCATGCACAGCGCAATAAATTGCGCTGCGCTGCCCATGTCTTTGGCATTTTTCGACAACGGGTGTAAATCCAGCGAAATGCGGTCGATCGCCGCCTCAATGGCCGAGTTAAGCAACTCGACAATCAGTGCCAACAGACACACCGCGATCAACACCGCCCGCTCGACCCTACTGACGTGAAACACGAACGACAGGGGGATGAGAATGACATTGAGCAGGACTAACTGGCGAAAGGCAGCTTCGCCCTTAAAGGCTGCACGCAAACCATCGAATGAATAACCCGTGGCATTGAGGATGCGTTTCAGACCGGTTTGACCTTTGAAGGGCGACATAGGTAGTTAACTGCTTGAAAAAAGAAGCAAGAGGCTAATTCAACAGAGGTCAAAAAAGCGTGAATAACCAATCCCTTACGGATCAGGTATGCGGGATTGACTCCATTTGCTGCAACAGCAAGGCTGCCTGAGTACGGGTCCGCACATTAAGCTTGCGGAAAATCGCAGTGACATGCGCTTTGATCGTCGCTTCCGACACGCTGAGTTCGTAAGCGATCTGCTTGTTCAACAGACCTTCACACACCATGGTCAGCACGCGAAACTGTTGTGGCGTCAGACTCGCCAATCCGGCGCTGGCCGCTTTGGCTTCGGGGGAGACGCTGATCGCTTCGTTGACCTGAGGCGGCCACCAGACATCACCCGCGAGCACTGTACGCACAGCGTCTTGAATCGTTTCCAGGGAACTGGACTTGGGGATGAAACCACTGGCACCAAACTCACGAGAACGCACAACGATGGAGGCTTCTTCCTGCGCCGACACCATCACCACCGGAATTTGCGGGTATTGCCCACGCAACAGCACCAGCCCGGAAAATCCGTAGGCGCCCGGCATGTTCAAATCCAGCAGCACCAGATCCCAATCACGCTTATCCGCCAGATGGACTTCAAGCTCGGCAATGCTTTCGGCTTCGACCAACTTCACATCCGGGCCGAGACCCAGACTGACAGCCTGGCGCAGTGCGCTGCGAAACAACGGATGGTCATCGGCAATCAGGATTTCGTATGTCATTTATAAATGATCCTGTTTTTAGGTGAGTGCTGAAGAATTCAGCTCTCACGAAGGCATCCATGGATGCCAGCAAACTCACGGCGCCAACTTGGCACGGTTAACGCCAAGCCCAGATAATCGGCGTTCAAGCGGTATTGCGGCGACAAGGATGACGAGCGAAGTCGGGGTGGTCAAGTTCAACGATTTCCGGCAAAGTCTGCGACCCACCGACCTGAGCGCCATCATGCGAAAACAAGCCCTGCGTGCCGACCTTTTAATGCTCCTTACGGCAATGATCTGGGGCTCGGGTTTTGTCGCTCAGAGCGCAGGCATGGAGCATATCGGCCCCTACCTTTTTACTGGTTTGCGCTTTACCCTTGGGTCATTGTGCTTATTGCCGCTCATTTTGCGTGGTCCACGCGCTGCGAAGGCAGCCAAACCAGAACCTTTTATGACGCGTAGCTTATTACTCGGCGGACTGGTCATGGGTCTTGCACTGGCTGCGGGGATTAATCTTCAGCAAGTCGGCCTGCTGTTCACTAGCGTGACCAACGCGGGATTCATTACCGGTCTTTACGTCATTGTAGTTCCGCTTCTGGGATTGCTGATGGGGCATAAGACTGGAATGGGAACGTGGTTGGGTGCAGGCATGGCCGTGGTGGGAATGTTCTTGCTCAGTGTTGGGGACAACTTCAAGGTCGCGGCCGGTGATTGGTTGCAACTGATCGGGGCATTTGTCTGGGGCGGGCATGTGATTTTGGTCAGCGTGTTCGCCAGCCGCCACGACCCTATTCGCCTGGCGTTCCTGCAATTCGTCACCTGCTCCGTCGTCAGCTTGATCCTCGCGCTGATCTTTGAAGACATCCATTTGCAGTCCATCATCGCGGCCGGCCCAGCGTTGCTGTACGGCGGAGTGGTCGCCGTGGGGATCGGCTACACCTTGCAAGTGATTGCGCAAAAAAACGCTATCGCGTCACACGCTGCGATCATTCTTTCCCTGGAAGCGGTTTTTGCCGCGATAGCCGGCGCACTGATGCTCAACGAGTCGTTGCAGTTGAAAGGTTATCTCGGTTGCGCATTGATGCTTACGGGAATGTTAGTGGCTCAGTTGTGGCCAAAAAAACCTGAGTTGTCCGTGAAAATACCGAACCCCAGCCACGGTTCGTGAGTAAAAATATTCTGTAGGAGCGAACTTCGCGAGGCGGCTTAACCGGCATATCCCATAATGCCTCTCGCCAACAAGTTGGCTCCTACAGGAAGTCTTTCAGGTAAGTATGCGCCCCATCTTCCAGATCAATCGGGAGTAGATGCTTTGCCCCCATGTAATGCGCGCTAAAGACATCGAGGTAGGCATCCAATACACCGCCAGCCGCTTGATCCCCAGCCAACTCCAGACATAGCGCCGCTACTTCAGCAGTGCAGAAGTGATCGTCACGGCGGGAACGACGCAGCCGATAGCGAGAAATCTGTTCCGGCTCCAGGCTAAGCACCGGCAGATGGTCCAGATACGGGCTTTTGCGAAACATTTTTCGTGCCTCACTCCAGGTCGCATCGAGCAGGACGAACAGCGGACGCTTGCCCTGTTCAAGCTTCACCTGGGTCACCACCCTTTCCGGTGCAACGAACTCGCCAGGAAATACGATATAAGGCTGCCATTGCGGATCGTTGAGCAGCGCCGGCAATTGGGCATCGACCTCCGTCCGCGACCAGCCAAATGCATGGGTTTCTTCGATGATATCGGCAATCAACCAGCCGGTATTGGTCGGTTTTAATGGCTCAACGTCGTACATCAATAAACACATGGCCGATGTTGCTGCCACTGTCGGGCGCCAGGCACACAGGCAATAACTCGGGATCACCCGACATCCAGGACAACGCGGCGCTCTTGAGCCCCTGGCTATAAAAGGTTTAAGCGCGCGGGCCAGGCGCTGGGCGCGAAGGCGGGAGACGGCATGACTCATAGGGGATTACATCGCCAAATAGAAAACATCGACACCACAGAAACTCGCTGAATAAAAGTTGGCACAGTTTATCAGAGCTGCGTGACGCGCTTTGTCGCCAAGGGAAACTTTGTTTCCGCAGCCATTCATTTATACTGCCGCGCGGCTACCGGCCCGCCCGGCACCTTATTGGTTTATAAGGATCAGACGCCCGGTGAACGCACATTCAAGTCAATGGTCCAAGGACAAGTCACTGAATCAGGAGAGTTTCATGCTTCGCTTTATCGTCCCCACCCTCACACTTTTGCTAATCGTACCCTTTGGCGCCCAAGCGGCATCAAAGCAGGATTACGAACTGAGCAAGATGCTGGAAAAAGTAGCGGCGCAAAGCAGCGTCGGTACGCCTCGGGCGATCAACGAAAACATCCTTGATCAAGGTTACACCGTCGAAGGAAGAGAGCTCATCGACCACTTGAGCGTACTCGAAAGCCATGCCGTAGAGATGCGCGCCAATCCCGACGCCGTTCGCAATCAACTGGGTTCCAGTGTTTGCAACAATGACGGCTTTCGCCAACTCATGGCAAAAGGCGCACTGCTCAAATATGAATTCACTGAATACAAAACCAACCGTGCAGTGGCTACGCATGTATTTAAAGCATCCGACTGCAAAATGAAAAAATAGCCGCGTTTAATCTTCAATCGCAACCCTACATCGGGGCAGGCGCAGCGATACTTATCATCAATGCGCCCTCAGTGATCCGCACTCCTCCCTCACAACACGCATAGGCTTATTGCCGTAATCACTCGTTGCCAGTGTTGTCGATATAAGCACAAGATCAATCAGCATGTGGTCGACAGCTAATGGTTCCGCAAAGGAGAACCTTGAATGCCCTATGAACCTAATGATCTTTTATCGCGACATTTTCAGAGCGATGGCCTTGACCTCGCAAGCAAGGTTGAAGATCAAATCCGTTTGGTCGCTCCCACCAGCCCAAATCTTCCGCTCTACCGCGACATGATATTGACCGTCCTGCGCATGGCTCAGGACGATCGCAACCGTTGGAATGCCAAAATCACGCTGCAAACCATACGCGAATTGGAAAATGCCTTCCGTGTGTTAGAGCAGTTCAAGGGACGTCGCAAGGTCACAGTATTCGGATCAGCTCGGACGCCTGTTGAACATCCACTCTACGCACTGGCGCGAGAACTCGGCGCGCTGTTGGCCCGCTCGGAGCTGATGGTCATCACCGGCGCTGGCGGCGGCATCATGGCAGCAGCCCACGAAGGTGCCGGTCTCGAATACAGCTTGGGATTCAACATCACCCTGCCTTTCGAGCAACACGCCAACCCCACCGTGGAAGGCACTGAAAACCTGCTGCCGTTCCACTTTTTCTTCACCCGCAAACTGTTTTTCGTCAAGGAAGCCGACGCGCTGGTGCTTTGCCCAGGCGGCTTTGGCACACTGGATGAGGCGCTGGAAGTATTGACGTTGATTCAGACGGGCAAGAGCCCTCTGGTGCCCATCGTGCTACTCGATACGCCGGGTGGTAGTTTTTGGCAGGAGGCGCTTAACTTCATCAAAAACCAGCTGGAAGCCAACCGTTATATTTTGCCTAACGACATGAAGTTATTGCGACTGGTGTACAGCGCTGAAGAAGCAGTAGAAGAGATCAATAGCTTCTACACCAACTTTCATTCCACCCGCTGGTTGAAAAACAAGTTCGTCATTCGTATGCATCACCCGCTCAACGAGCAAGCCATTGATCACATACAAGCAACGTATGCGGACTTGTGCCTGAGTGAGAATTTCCACCAGCATACGTATCTTGGGGAAGAGCACGACGAAGCACAGTTCAGTCACCTTGCTCGCCTGGCGTTTTCCTTCACCGGACGAAACAACGGACACCTGCGAGAGCTTGTCGATTACATCAATCTGCCTGAAAGCTGGGCACTCGCCCCCTCGCAAAAGCAAACCCATGCACGCAAGCCTTTGAAGGTCACGTAGCCTGCCCATCGCTTAATCATCTTCATGCCGGCCGCTCAACAAGCGGCCGATCAAATCCAGCGGATAACCTCGGTAGCTTAGAAAGCGGCCTTGCTGTGCACGCTCACGCATGTCCCTTGGCATTTGTCCGGAAAACTTGCGCTCCCAGGTTTCTTGCAGTTTTTCTTTCCAGTCAAAACCACATTCTTTCAACGCTTGTTCGATGTCCGTGCGCTGCAAGCCGCGCTGACTCAGTTCTTCGCGTATACGCAAAGGACCATAACCTGAGCGGGCACGGTAGGAGACGAAGCTTTCCAGATAACGAGATTCGCACAGCAGCCCTTCTTCCGTAAGACGGTCAAGGGCTGGGTCGATTAATTCAGGAGGGGCGCCGCGCTGACGCAACTTGCGCGTCAACTCGACCCGACCATGCTCGCGACGTGCGAGCAGGTCCATTGCAGTACGCCGAATGGCGAGAGGCGTATCAAGTACCGCAGCCATGGACGTTATCTATCAGATATCGACGTCAGCTTCAGCTAAATCGTCAGCAGGCACTCGGGAGCTTACTGCCTTGGTGTCAACGCCCGGAGTCAGCAGTTTGTCACGGATCAGTTTCTCCAGTGTTGCGCCTACTTCCGGGTTGTCTGCCAGGAACTTGGCCGAGTTGGCCTTGCCCTGACCGATCTTGCTGCCTTGATAGCTGTACCATGCACCGGATTTCTCGACGAAACCGTGAAGCACAGCCAGGTCAATGATTTCGCCGTTAAGGTAAATACCCTTACCGTAGAGAATCTGGAACTCTGCCTGACGGAACGGCGGAGCCACTTTGTTTTTCACGACCTTGACGCGGGTTTCACTGCCGACGACTTCATCGCCTTCTTTTACCGCGCCAGTGCGGCGGATATCCAGACGGACAGAAGCGTAGAACTTCAGTGCGTTACCGCCGGTAGTCGTTTCCGGGCTGCCGAACATGACGCCAATTTTCATCCGAATCTGGTTGATGAAAATAACCAGGCAGTTTGCATTTTTGATGTTGCCGGTGATTTTCCGCAATGCCTGAGACATCAAACGTGCCTGCAGACCGACGTGCATGTCACCCATTTCGCCTTCGATTTCGGCTTTAGGCACCAGTGCGGCCACGGAGTCGATCACGATGACGTCAATGGCGTTGGAACGCACCAACATGTCGGTGATTTCCAGCGCTTGTTCACCAGTATCCGGCTGCGAAACCAGCAGATCGTCGACATTGACGCCCAGTTTGCCTGCGTACTCAGGGTCCAATGCGTGTTCGGCATCGACGAATGCGCAGGTAGCGCCCATTTTTTGAGCCTGAGCAATAACCGAAAGCGTCAGCGTGGTTTTGCCCGAAGATTCTGGACCGTAGATTTCAACGATCCGACCTTTGGGCAAGCCACCAATACCCAGCGCGATATCAAGACCCAGCGAACCGGTGGAGATAGCAGGAATCGCCTGGCGGTCATGGTCGCCCATGCGCATTACGGCACCTTTGCCGAATTGACGCTCGATCTGACCCAAGGCCGCAGCCAAGGCTTTCTTCTTGTTCTCGTCCATTGAAGTCCTCTCGTAATCAATAAGGCCTTGCGGCCACATAACTGTATAAGTAGCCAGTATTATTCCACAGGGTTGAGCGCTCGCCTACCCCCGTTTTGGTATTTAACTGGCAGTACGTCGGATCAGCCCTTCTAGCGCGGCCTTGACCGTTTGTCGGCGGACCTCGTCGCGGTCGCCGTCGAATTGGCGACGCTCAGAAATAACCTGGGCTCCCTCACCCCATGCCAGCCATACGGTGCCTACCGGTTTTTCGTCCGACCCACCATCAGGACCCGCCACGCCGCTGACTGCAACCGCAAAACGTGCCTGACTGTTAGCCTGCGCCCCGGAAACCATGGCTTCAACCACCTCGCGACTGACAGCGCCTACAGAGGAAAACAGTTCGGTCGGCACGTTCAATTGGCGCGTTTTCTGGCTATTGGAATAGGTGACATAACCCGCTTCAAACCAAGCCGAACTGCCCGGTATGCGCGTGATAGCCTCGGCGATACCCCCACCGGTACACGACTCGGCGGTGGTCACTTGAGCCTTGAGTACTTGCAGGCGCTTGCCGAGTTCTGCGGCAAGTCGAGTAATTTCATCCACGGCGTTCTCCCACAGGTCTTGCATCAGACAGCACGTCAGGGCGAATACCGTACACGAGCTTTTAGTAGGTGCAAGGGTCGCAACGCGGGTCTCGGACAAACGCTACGAACCTCGCAGGAAAATACTAGCCCGCCAGACATGTCTCTTTTTTGACTCGACGCTTAACCGTTTCGACCGTCGTCTCCTTCGGCCGTTTTTTCGCTTCGTCGATTGAAATGAAACGACCGCTGCCGGAATCCCGACCCCTTTTAGTTTGCATAGTGAACATCCTGTTCATTGTGTTTTGGAAAAATGAGGTACCGCACTGACAGCCTAGCGTGATTCGCCAAATCACCCAGCGTGAAGTCGTAACTGCGCTTTTCCCAGTTGACTCTAGGGAACGGGATACAACTTGGTAAGCATGCGCTCATTGCAAAAGCAGCTGGGCCCAATAGGCTAGTTACATTGATAAGTGTCCACATATGCGGACAAGCAACCTCTGTCACTACCTGTAACTAGTATTTACTTTTCCCGAAGTGGCGAAAAATTGCTTAATGGCGGACCGACTGAGCCAAGGTTAACAGTTCGCGCACAGACAGGAGTGGAGGCTATTTTATGAGGTCATGGATTGCAGGCTGTCTCGTTGCAGCAATCTCGGGTTGCGGCACCCTCAAAACGCTGCACGATGAGGAAGGCGCTGCCGACAACTTAGCGAAGTGGCAGTCAGAGTGCCACTCCATACCCCGTACCTATAGTGGCGCAGCCTATCAGTTCTGCAATTTGAACGGTCCTCCCAGATCCGGTTCGCACTGGGCTGCGTCGCCAATTGTTCTCGACATGGTGATCTCCAGTATCGCCGATACAATGCTTCTCCCCTACACCGGCTACCTGCAGTACCAGCATGGCAACATACGGATTCGCCGCACAAGTATTGGGTTTTGAGGGTTGTTGCCAACGCACGGTGGCACCTATGAAATACACATTCACATCCCTAACTCTCGCCTTGCGATAGTGTTCTACGTCGCGTAATGCAAGACGCCGCGAGTACCAACGGTAGCTGCGAAGACGGCGTCGCCATTTTTTTTCTGGAATCCCCCCTTTGTTGCACGGTGAACATCCTGTTCATAGTGTTTAAAGGAAATGCCGCACTGCCAGCGTAGCCTTATCCGCCTAACCGCCCACGGCAACGTCGTAACCGAGCTTTTCCCTGCCCAATTCTGCGGTAGTCGATGCTGCGTGGTAATCTTGCGCCCATCGCAGCAAGCAGCCGGGCCATAGGGCCTCATCACGCCGATGAGCGCTCGCACGTGCCTTTCCTTGCCTCACACTTTTTAACGAATTCGCCTAAAACCCGATGAATAAAGCCATTACCGACCTCTCCTCGCACACCCCGATGATGCAGCAATACTGGCGGCTGAAAAATCAGCACCCGGACCAGTTGATGTTCTATCGCATGGGGGATTTCTACGAAATCTTCTACGAGGACGCCAAGAAGGCCTCGAAACTGCTGGATATCACCCTGACGGCGCGAGGCCAGTCCGCAGGACAAGCGATTCCCATGTGTGGGATTCCCTATCACGCCGCAGAAGGGTATCTCGCCAAGCTGGTGAAGCTCGGCGAATCCGTGGTGATCTGTGAGCAGATCGGTGATCCCGCCACCAGCAAAGGCCCGGTGGACCGTCAAGTCGTGCGGATCATTACTCCCGGTACGGTCAGTGATGAAGCGTTGCTCGACGAGCGCCGCGACAACCTGATTGCCGCCGTGTTAGGCGATGAACGCCTGTTTGGCCTTGCCGTTTTGGACATCACCAGCGGCAATTTCAGCGTCCTTGAAATCAAGGGCTGGGAAAACCTGCTGGCTGAGTTAGAGCGGGTCAACCCGGTTGAACTGATGATCCCTGACGACTGGCCACAAGGTTTACCGGCAGAAAAGCGTCGCGGCACCCGGCGTCGTGCGCCGTGGGACTTCGAACGCGACTCCGCGTTAAAAGCCCTGTGCCAACAATTTTCTACACAAGACCTGAAAGGCTTCGGCTGCGAGAACCTGACGCTGGCCATCGGTGCCGCCGGTTGCCTGCTCGGTTACGCCAAAGAAACCCAACGCACGGCCCTTCCGCACTTGCGCAGCCTGCGCCATGAGCGTCTGGACGATACCGTGGTGCTTGATGGTGCCACACGACGCAACCTCGAACTGGATACCAACCTGGCGGGCGGCCGCGATAACACGCTGCAATCGGTCGTGGACCGCTGCCAGACCGCCATGGGCAGTCGCTTGCTCACACGTTGGCTGAATCGGCCGCTGCGGGATCTGGAAGTACTGAAGGCCCGACAAAGCTCGATTACCTGCTTGCTTGAACGTTATCGCTTCGAACACCTGCAACCGCAATTGAAAGAAATTGGCGACATCGAACGGATTCTCGCCCGCATCGGGCTGCGCAACGCACGTCCGCGTGATTTGGCACGTCTGCGGGACGCGCTTGCAGCGCTCCCCGAATTGCAGTTGGCGATGATGGAACTGGAAGCGCCGCATATCCAACAACTGGCGCATACCACCAGCACCTACCCTGAATTGGCGGATCTGCTACAACGCGCGGTGATCGATAATCCGCCCGCCGTGATCCGCGATGGCGGCGTGCTGAAAACCGGCTACGACGCTGAGCTAGACGATCTGCAATCGCTCAGCGAGAACGCCGGACAGTTTTTGATTGATCTGGAGACCCGCGAGAAGGCCCGCACCGGCTTGGCCAATTTGAAAGTCGGCTACAACCGGATTCATGGGTATTTCATCGAGCTGCCGAGCAAGCAAGCTGAACAGGCCCCCGCTGACTACATCCGCCGCCAGACCCTCAAGGGTGCTGAACGTTTCATTACCCCAGAGTTGAAGGCATTCGAAGACAAAGCGCTGTCAGCCAAGAGCCGTGCGCTGGCCCGAGAGAAGATGCTTTACGAAGCGCTTCTGGAAGACCTGATAGGCCATCTGGCGCCGTTACAGGACACCGCAGCGGCCTTGGCTGAGCTGGATGTACTCAACAACCTGGCCGAACGTGCGCTTCATCTGGACTTGAACTGCCCGCGCTTCGTTGACGAGCCGTGCATGCGCATCGAGCAGGGTCGGCACCCGGTGGTCGAGCAAGTCCTGACGACCCCCTTCGTCGCCAACGACCTTGCACTCGACGACAACACCCGAATGTTGGTGATCACCGGACCTAACATGGGTGGTAAGTCGACCTACATGCGCCAGACCGCGTTGATTGTGTTGTTGGCGCACATCGGCAGTTTCGTACCGGCCGCCCGTTGCGAGCTGTCCTTGGTCGATCGAATCTTTACTCGCATCGGTTCCAGCGATGATCTCGCTGGCGGACGCTCGACCTTCATGGTGGAGATGAGCGAAACTGCGAATATTCTGCATAACGCCACAGACCGCAGTTTGGTGCTAATGGACGAAGTCGGGCGCGGAACCAGCACTTTCGACGGTCTTTCGTTGGCGTGGGCTGCGGCAGAATGTCTCGCACAACTGCGTGCTTACACATTGTTCGCTACCCACTATTTTGAGCTGACAGTACTGCCGGAAAGCGAGCCGCTGGTTGCCAACGTGCACCTCAATGCAACCGAGCACAACGAACGCATTGTTTTCCTCCACCGGGTACTGCCAGGCCCCGCCAGTCAGAGCTACGGTTTGGCGGTGGCCCAGCTGGCGGGGGTTCCAGCCAAGGTTATCGTGCGTGCAAAGGAGCATTTGCTGCGATTGGAAACCACAAGTCTGCCCCATGAAACACCACGGGCGGCACCCGGAAAACCTGCGATCCCACAGCAAAGCGATATGTTCGCCAGCCTGCCGCACCCGGTTCTGGAAGAGTTGTCGAAAACCAAAATTGATGATTTGACACCCCGCCAGGCGCTAGAGTTGTTGTATTCCTTGCAAACTCGGATCTAACGGGATTCGTTACAAGCTGTTAGAATCCCGCGCGGTTTGGGATGCTGCTGGTTTTAGCCTGACTACGCAGATTGTCCAGGCCGCGTGAGTACGTTGCGAACCAAAGCAGGTCAAGACGCGGTAGTAAATGAACGTCCGCCTGCTGACTGCAAATATTCACACGGCCCGGGAGATTCCCCGACCTTGGCAACCCTGCTGAAAGGGCTCTGCTACCGCCGCCTGAGGAGAGAATTAGAAATGACCTTCGTCGTCACCGACAACTGCATCAAGTGCAAGTACACCGACTGCGTAGAAGTGTGTCCGGTGGACTGCTTCTACGAAGGCCCGAATTTCCTGGTGATCCACCCGGATGAGTGCATAGATTGCGCGCTCTGCGAGCCTGAATGCCCTGCCGTCGCCATTTTCTCGGAAGATGAAGTCCCCGAGGACATGAAGGTATTTATCCAGCTGAACGTAGAGTTAGCGGAAATCTGGCCCAATATCACTGAAAAGAAACAGGGCCTGCCAGGCGCCGAAGACTTTGACGGCGTTAAAGGTAAGCTCAAGGACTTGGAACGCTAAGTTCCGCTGATCGTCAAAAAAGGCCCATTGCGGGCCTTTTTTGTTTTAGCTTTATTGCAGACGAAAAAGGGGCGGTATGACCCGCCCACATTTTTTCCGTAGTCCCTTATATCCTTTTCATCATCCTGATGAATCGCATCCTGCGATGTCCATGACTGTCGTCCTTGACGGTCTGTGTCTGTCCCTCGACACAGTTCCAATAATAGTGATTTAACGGTGGAGAGCAACCCGCCAAATCTTTCAAAACGATACGCAGAAAATCAACCAACAACTAAAAATTTCATACAATCAAACACTTGCGGGTTTTATAGTGCGACAGACGGACAAAGGTACGGTTAAAAACCACGATAACTTACAAAACAAGTAAGCAAAGGCTTACAGCAAAAAGCACTGCTTGACATGAAAACCCACTGTATTAACCACGTCATCTAATAAATAATTAAGAACGATCAGCTAACGATTTTCACACACATACAAACACCCCGAGCCAGTCGAGGTATTTGTACGATTGCATCGGTTAAAGGTAAGCGCGGGAAAAGCGCGAGTTCTGCTATTGGAACAAAGACTCGCTGGACAGACCGTTCTTCTCAAGGATCTCGCGCAAGCGCTTAAGCCCTTCGACCTGAATCTGCCTGACCCTTTCACGCGTCAAACCGATTTCAAGGCCAACATCTTCCAGAGTGCTGCTTTCATGCCCTCGCAGACCGAAACGCCGTACTACAACTTCACGCTGCTTATCAGTCAGCTCGGAAAGCCACTGATCAATGCTCTGTGAAAGATCATCGTCTTGGAGCAGCTCACACGGATCGGTCGGACGGTCATCGGTCAGCGTATCGAGCAGGGTTTTGTCCGAATCGGGCCCTAGGGAAACGTCCACCGAGGAGACCCGTTCATTAAGTCCCAACATGCGCTTGACCTCGCAGACCGGCTTTTCGAGCAGGTTAGCGATTTCTTCAGGAGAGGGTTCGTGGTCGAGTTTCTGAGTCAGTTCGCGAGCGGCGCGCAGGTAAACGTTGAGCTCTTTGACCACATGAATCGGCAACCTGATGGTACGGGTCTGATTCATGATGGCGCGCTCAATGGTCTGACGAATCCACCAGGTCGCGTACGTTGAGAAGCGAAAACCGCGCTCTGGATCAAACTTCTCGACAGCCCGGATCAACCCCAGGTTGCCTTCTTCGATCAGATCGAGCAATGAAAGCCCGCGGTTGACATAACGCCTGGCGATTTTTACCACCAGCCGCAGATTGCTTTCAATCATGCGCTTGCGCCCCGCCGGATCACCGCTTTGCGACAAACGCGCAAAGTGGACTTCCTCCTCAGGCGACAGCAAGGGGGAGAAACCTATTTCATTGAGGTACAACTGAGTAGCGTCGAGTGCACGCGTGTAATCGATGTACTTGTGCTGCTTGAGCGTTGTGGAGTTCTTGGCCCGGGCGCGAACGGGAGGTGCAGCAGCTTCCTCGTTCGACGATGAGTCCAAAACGATGCCAGGCTCCATAAGGAGTACCTCATCATCGATGTCAAACTCCGGCGCTTCTTTATTGAGAGCCATTGTTATAGTCCTTTGGTGAGTTCGACCTCAAGCTCTAGCGACGCCTCATCTTCCTTGGCAACGCTTGAGCCTGTTCCCTCTACGCAAGAAACAGGCTGGTGACCGATCAACGGCGTGGCAGGAATTCCAGAGGATCTACAGGCTTACCTTGGCGGCGAATCTCAAAATGCAGTTTCACCCGGTCAGTCCCAGTTGACCCCATCTCGGCAATTGTCTGCCCGACCTTGACCTGCTCCCCCTCCCGAACCAACAGTCTACGGTTATGACCGTAAGCACTGACGTAGGTATCGTTGTGTTTGATGATCACTAATTCGCCGTAGCCCCGCAAGCCACTCCCGGCGTAAACAACCGAACCATCAGACGCAGCTAAAACAGGCTGTCCCAAATCTCCAGCGATATCAATTCCTTTATTCAAACTACCGTTTGAAGAAAATTTGCCAATCAAAATGCCATTAGTAGGCCACGCCCAACCCGCTGGCGAGCGTCCTACAGACTGAATCGGCGTCGTAGCAGGGGAACTTTCTTTGGCAGGCAAAATCACGGGGACGACGCCAACCGGGCGAGAAAGTACGGTTGTTTTAAATGAACCGGAAGCCGCAGAGCCCGTCGTAGACGTCACCATCTGGGGTGCATGCGCAACGCTGGCTACAACGGGCGCCGAGCTTGAACGGCCGTCAAAGCGTATGGTTTGACCCGGATGGATGGTGTAAGGCGCGGGTATTTGGTTGCGTTCAGCCAACGCTTTCCAATCCCAACCGTATCGAAATGCAATGGAAAACAACGTGTCACTACGCCGAACTACATATTGGCCAGTTGTTACCGCCTGTCGCTGAGGCGCGACTTTGTTTCGATCAAAGACCGGCGCATTGCCCGGCGATCTACTGGAACAGCCGACCAGCAAGAAACCAAGGACAAGGCCAATCACCAGACGCTGAATGCTAGTTGTAGATAGTCGCTGCTGAATGACTGTGAGACTCACCCGTCACTCCTTTACTGGTGACTGAATTAAAGCTGCCTATTGTGCCGTAACAACGGCTGGCAGCTAATACTTAACTGTTTGCAAAACCGTGCTTTACAGCACCAAATGAAGATACTGCATTAACCTGTACGTCGGGCTATAAGACCTGTACCGCGGGTCAGAATTCAGTGAGTGGCTAAACGAGATATCAAGCAAGCGGTCCATTGAGCAACGGCACGAACCTTACCGCGCCAAGTACATGCCGGGAAAAGCCATTTTCCTCACGGATAATCAGCATCAACTGCTGAACCTCTCCAGAGCCGACGGGGATGACCAATCGTCCACCGGGTGCGAGTTGATCAAGCAATGCCTGTGGAACATCGGTAGCGACTGCCGTCACGATAATGCCATTGTAGGGCGCCAACGCAGGCCAACCTTCCCAGCCGTCTCCCCAACGAAACACAACGTTGCGCAAGTTAAGCTCGACCAATCGCTCTTTCGCGCGGTCCTGCAAAACCTTGATGCGCTCCACTGAAAATACCCGTTCGACCAATTGCGACAACACCGCCGTCTGATAGCCTGAGCCGGTGCCAATCTCAAGCACTTTGTCCAACGGACCCGCAGCCAACAGCAGCTCGCTCATGCGCGCCACCATGTAGGGCTGGGAAATGGTCTGGTTATGTCCGATGGGCAACGCGGTGTCTTCATACGCACGGTGCGCCAGCGCTTCATCAACAAACAGATGCCGGGGAGTATTGCGGATCACTTCCAGCACTTGAGCGTTGGAAAGCCCCTCTTCATAGAGGCGTTGAATCAGACGCTCGCGAGTGCGCTGGGAGGTCATGCCGATCCCGCGTCTTAACAGGCTATCTTGCTCTCGCGACATCAGCGCAGTCCCTCTAGCCAGCCATTTAGGCTGGTGAAACCATCCTGATAAGTACGGTCCAGTTGTAATGGGGTAATCGATACATAACCTTGCATGACAGCGTGAAAATCAGTGCCCGGACCTCCGTCTTCGGCGTCCCCAGCCACGGCAATCCAATATCCGACTCGTCCCCGTGGATCGACTACTTTGACCGGTGCCGCAGCGCGGGCGCGATGGCCTAACCGGGTCAATTGAATCCCGCGAATGTGCTCAAGCGGAAGATTCGGAATATTAACGTTCAGTACCGTACGCGGTGGTAAATCGAGCTGTTCATGCGCTTCGACCAGCAGCCGCGCAAAATGCGCCGCGGTTGGCAGGTTATCCACCTGACGCGATAACAACGAAAACGCAAAAGAAGGACGTTCGAGAAAACGCCCTTCCAGGGCGGCCGCCACGGTGCCGGAATACAGCACATCATCACCCAGGTTGGCGCCGAGATTAATCCCGGAAACAACCATGTCCGGTTGATGCTCCAGCAGCCCATTGAGGCCAAGGTGCACACAATCGGTAGGTGTTCCATTTACGCTGATAAAGCCATTGGTCAACGTATGAGGATGCAGCGGACGGTCTAGCGTCAGCGAGCTGCTTGCACCGCTTTTGTCTTGGTCAGGGGCAATGACAACGCACTCGCTATAGTCCGCCAGCGCAGCATGGAGCGCAGCAAGACCGGGCGCACTTACCCCATCATCGTTAGAAATCAGAATACGCATGAGCTGTCCGTTAGCCCCACCGGAACCAGGTCGACGAGTTCGCGCACCAGTACGGTGGCAAAGCATCCGGCCGGCAGGACGAATTCCAGTTGCAGAATGTCAGGCTCAGGATAATGCCACGTCAACCCGCCAATGGGCAGTCGCAGGATACGACGCTCGTGTTCCATGCCCGCTTTGATCAGCCAATCGCGCAAGGCTGGCTCGTCCGCCGCGATTGATTGCTCAAGAGCGCCCGTGACACCGGTGGCTGGCGAATCGCCCTCACCCCACTGCGGCCCGGTCGGGTGCAGGTCGAGAATCGCCAGACGCGGATCGCTGCACTCTGCTTCGCCAGCAGGAAAAAAACTGCGGCTGTCGGTAAACGCCAGTAGATCGCCGACTTGTGCTCGCTGCCAACTGCCGTCAGCCACGCGGGCCGCCAGCACTTTATTAAACAGATAGCTGCGCGCCGTCGACAGCAATCGGGAACGAACCGCGCGCTGTTCCGGCAGTGCCTGGCGAGCCGCGTAGTCTCGCGCCTCACCCACATTGCCGCCATCCCAACCGAAACGCTGGGCGCCGAAGTAATTCGGAACGCCATGAAGGGCGATCAATTCAAGCCGCGCCTGCAACGCCGCCTGGTCGCCCTGCAGCTGGGTCAAACGCAGTGTAAAACCATTTGCGGCATGAGCACCGCGTTGTAACTTGCGCTTATGGCGGCTCATCTTCAGGATTTTCAGCGTATCGTCCTGGGCCGCCGAAAGGTCGGGGTCGGCCTTGCCGGGCAATTGCACGCTGAACCATTGCCGGGTCAACGCTTGGCGATCCTTCAAACCCGCATAGCTGACAGTCCGCAGCGGCACACCGGCAGCACGCGCCAGACGACGTGCCGCTTCTTCAGTATTCAGTCCGCGCTTTTCAACCCACAACCATAAGTGTTCGCCATCACCCGACAGGGGAATATCCAACACTTCGTCGACCTGAAAATCCTCGGCCGTGGCCTTAAGCACCGCAGTACCTAACGCGTCGCCATACGCACGGGGTCCGAGCAATTCGAATTCAGTCATACCGAAAGCAACAAGGCGACGGCGTGAACCGCAATACCTTCTTCACGGCCAACAAAGCCGAGCTTTTCGGTGGTGGTAGCTTTTACGTTCACTTGATCCAACTCAACCTGAAGATCCGCGGCAATCAGCGCACGCATCGATTCAATATGCGGGGCCATTTTCGGCGCCTGGGCCACAATGGTGGCGTCGACATTACCGACTTTCCAGCCCTTGTTTTTGACCAACGCCATCACATGACGCAACAACGCACGGCTGTCCGCGCCCTTGAATTGCGGGTCGGTGTCCGGGAAATGTTTGCCGATATCGCCTAATGCTGCAGCACCGAGCAACGCGTCGCTGAGCGCATGCAACAGCACATCGCCATCGGAATGAGCGAGCAACCCGAAACCGTGCGCGATCCGCACGCCGCCCAAGGTAATGAAATCGCCTTCGGTAAACCGGTGCACATCATAGCCGTGGCCAATACGCATAAAAAAACGCCCCGAAAAAGTCAGGGCGTGATTCTACCTACTTTGTCGGACATTAACCGCTTAGAGCGACCGCATGATGCCGCAGGTGGTCTTCGATGAAGCTCGCGATGAAGAAATAGCTGTGGTCGTAGCCCGGCTGCATGCGCACCGTTAGCGGATGATCTGCGGATTTCGCCGCTTGCACCAATGCTTCAGGCTTGAGCTGATGGGCGAGAAAGTCATCACGATCGCCCTGATCAACGAGGATCGGCAGCTTTTCAGTGGCCTCGGCGATCAACGCACAGGCATCCCATTCGCGCCAGCGGGACCGCTCTTCCCCCAGATAACGGGAAAACGCTTTTTGACCCCACGCGCAATCTATCGGGTTGGTAATCGGCGAAAACGCTGAGACTGACTTATAACGACCCGGATTGCGCAACGCACACACCAGCGCCCCATGCCCACCCATGGAGTGACCGCTAATCCCGCGCACGTCCGAGGCCGGAAAATGCGCCTCGACCAATGCAGGCAGCTCGTTAACCACATAGTCATGCATCCGGTAATGCTTGGCCCACGGCTGCTGGGTTGCGTTCAGGTAGAAGCCCGCACCGAGACCGAAATCCCACGCACCGTCTGGATCGCCAGGTACGTCGGCGCCGCGCGGACTGGTATCCGGCGCCACGATAATCAAACCCAACTCGGCTGCAATTCGTTGCGCGCCGGCCTTGTGCATGAAGTTTTCATCGGTGCAGGTCAGTCCTGACAACCAATAGACCACTGGCAACTTGCCGCCCTGCTCAGCTTGAGGTGGCAGGTAAACGGCAAACACCATGTCGCAACCGAGCACCTCTGAGTGATGCTTGTAGCGTTTATGCCAGCCGCCGAAGCTTTTCTGGCAGGAAAGATTTTCTAGGGACAAGGGGGATTCTCCCAGCGGTAAGCTTCAAGCGATAAGCGGCAAGAGATGATGCGCAGTGCTCTTACTTGAGGCTTATAGCGTGAAGCTTGAAGCTGCTATTAGAAATGTATGACTGTTCGAATGCTTTTACCTTCATGCATCAGGTCAAACGCCTTGTTGATGTCTTCAAGGCCCATGGTGTGGGTGATGAAGGTATCCAGCGGGATTTCGCCGCTCTGCGCCATTTCTACATAGCTTGGCAACTCGGTGCGACCGCGTACGCCGCCAAATGCCGAACCGCGCCACACGCGCCCGGTAACCAATTGGAAGGGACGCGTGGAGATTTCCTGACCGGCACCCGCCACACCGATGATCACCGACTCGCCCCACCCTTTGTGGCAGCACTCAAGCGCTGCGCGCATCAGTTGCACGTTACCGATACATTCGAAGGAGAAATCCACGCCGCCATCAGTGAGGTCAACAATCACTTCCTGGATAGGTCGATCGTAGTCTTTCGGGTTGATGCAGTCGGTGGCCCCCAGTTGTTTGGCAATGTCGAATTTGCCTGGGTTGATGTCGATGGCGATGATCCGGCCGGCCTTAGCTTTTACTGCACCAATGAGTGCCGACAAGCCAATGCCGCCCAAGCCAAAGATTGCCACGGTATCGCCGGGCTTGACCTTGGCGGTGTTGATGACAGCGCCGATCCCGGTGGTGACGCCGCAGCCGAGCAAGCAGACTTTTTCAAGAGGCGCATCTTTGGAGATCTTGGCCACCGATATCTCTGGAAGCACCGTGTATTCAGAGAAAGTCGAGGTGCCCATGTAATGGAAAATCGTCTGCCCTTCGTAGGAAAAGCGCGACGTACTGTCCGGCATCAAGCCTTTGCCCTGGGTGGCGCGAATGGCTTGGCAGAGGTTGGTCTTGCCCGACAAACAGTATTTGCATTGGCGGCATTCAGGGGTGTACAGCGGAATAACGTGATCGCCGACAGCGACCGAGGTCACGCCTTCGCCGACGGCTTCAACGATTGCGCCGCCTTCGTGGCCAAGAATCGATGGAAAGATGCCTTCCGGGTCTGCGCCGGACAGCGTGTAGGCGTCCGTATGGCAAACGCCGGAAGCGACGACCCGAAGCAGCACTTCACCAGCCTTTGGCATCGCGACATCGACTTCAACGATTTCGAGCGGTTTCTTGGCCTCAAAGGCAACGGCGGCACGTGACTTGATCATCAGTTTTTCTCCATCGAGTAAATACAAGCGTTGGAGTGTAATACAGTGCTGTTTGCGGAATAATCCGACCGAAAGCAAAACATTATTGCTGCACAGGGATAATCAATGATCGCCAACCGCTGGGAAGGGCTGGATGAATTCGTCGCCGTCGCCGAATGCGGACAGTTCACTGCCGCCGCTGAGCGTATGGGCGTTTCCTCATCGCACATCAGTCGTCAAATCGTTCGGCTTGAGGAACGGCTGCAAACACGCCTGCTCTACCGCAGTACCCGACGGGTGACCCTGACCGAAGCCGGACAAACTTTTTTACAACATTGCCAACGCTTGCAGGATGGCCGCGAGGAAGCACTGCGAGCGGTCGGCGATTTGGCGAGCGAACCCAAAGGCCTGCTGCGCATGACCTGTGCGGTGGCGTATGGAGAGCGGTTTGTCGCGCCGCTGGTGACTGAATTCATGGGACTCTACCCGCAACTCCGGGTCGACATAGAACTAAGTAATCGCACCCTAGATCTGGTTCACGAAGGACTCGATCTGGCCATTCGCCTAGGTCGACTGCAAGACTCGCGATTGGTTGCCACTCGTTTGGCGCCGCGCCGCATGTACCTGTGCGCATCGCCTTCCTACCTTGAGCGCTACGGGCGACCGCACAGTTTGTCCGAGTTAAGTCGCCACAATTGCCTGATCGGCAGCACCGACAGTTGGTTGCTGCAACAAAACGGGCGGGAGTTTTCGCAACGGGTACAGGGCAACTGGCGCTGCAATAGTGGCCAAGCCGTGCTGGATGCGGCATTACAAGGAATTGGGTTGTGTCAGTTGCCGGACTATTACGTGCTTGAACATTTAAACAGTGGCGCGCTGGTTCCCTTGCTGGATGCGCATCAGCCTCCGAACACGGCCGTCTGGGCGCTGTATCCGCAACAACGGCACCTGTCACCCAAGGTTAGAAAACTGGTAGAACACCTTAAAGCCGGCCTAGCCCTGAGAAAGGAATATTGCGAGCCCGCCAAACTCAGCGTTTAACTCAGAATTTACGGCGCTGGCGCAGCCATTCAAGGTCCTCAGGACGGGTGACCTTGATGTTGTCGGAGCGGCCTTCGATCAATCGGGGGGACTGACCAGACCATTCCATGGCAGACGCTTCATCGGTAATGCTGACCTCCGACACCAGGCTGTCGGCCAAGGCTCGATGCAGGGCGCCAAGGCGGAACATCTGCGGCGTGTAAGCCAGCCAGATAAAACTGCGATCTACCGTTTCTGTGACGCGACCACGGCTGTCGGCGCGTTTCAAGGTATCGCGGGCGGGAACGGCCAGCAGGCCGCCCACCGGATCATCAGCCAATTCGGACAGCAGCTTGTTCAAATCCCCACGCGAAAGGTTCGGGCGCGCAGCATCGTGAACCAACACCCAATCGTCGTCATGGGCACCGTTCGCGTGCAACAGCAGCAATGCATTGAGTACCGAATCTGCCCTTTCCTTTCCGCCCGCCGCGCGCTGAATTCGTGGGTCTGCCGCGCAGGCCAAGGTTGGCCAGTAAGGATCATCCACAGCCAAACTGATCACCAGGCCCAAGAGTTGGGGGTGATCGAGAAAACAAGCGAGGCTGTGTTCAAGAATAGTGAGGCCGCCCAGCTGCAAATACTGCTTGGGACGGTCTGCCGCCATGCGAGCGCCGATACCGGCAGCGGGAATAATTGCCCAGAAGGCAGGCAAAGCGGAAATCATTGGGCCAACTGATAGAGAGTTTCGCCGTCTTTAACCATGCCGAGTTCATGGCGAGCACGTTCTTCAACGGTCTCCATGCCTTTTTTCAGCTCCAACACTTCCGCGTCGAGAATACGGTTACGTTCGAGCAAAGCATCGTTTTCCGCATGCTGATCAGCAATTTGCTGAGACAGACTGGCCACTTGCGCCAAGCTTCCATTACCCACCCACAAGCGGTACTGCAGGCCAGCCAGCAGCAGGAGCAAGATCAGGAACAACCAGTTAGGACTGCGCATTGAATATCAGGTACTCAGTGGAAAAAGACAGCGGTGCCGACACATTAAAGCAGTGAGGGCATCGAACCCGATAGCCGGGTCCGATCACTCATATACGGACAGAATCGTCGGTTAATCGACTTTTCGTATTGTGCCCGTCGTCTTTTTACCATCTCCAGCTCAGCCGCGAAACTCGCTGCGACCGTTGTATACAGCTTTGGCGCCCAATTGCTCTTCGATACGCAGCAATTGGTTGTACTTGGCGATGCGATCGGAACGGCTCAGCGAGCCAGTTTTGATCTGACCCGCTGCAGTACCGACCGCCAGGTCAGCAATGGTCGAATCTTCAGTTTCGCCGGAACGGTGCGAGATGATCGCCGTATACCCTGCTGCTTTAGCCATCTGAATGGCTTCCAGCGTTTCGGTGAGGGTGCCGATCTGGTTGAACTTGATCAGGATCGAGTTGGCGATCTTTTTATCGATGCCTTCTTTCAGGATCTTGGTGTTGGTCACGAACAGGTCGTCGCCCACCAATTGAATTTTTTCGCCGATCTTGTCGGTAAGGACTTTCCAGCCAGCCCAGTCGGACTCGTCCAGACCGTCTTCAATGGAGATGATCGGGTAACGCTCGGTCAAGCCCTTGAGGTAGTCGGCAAAGCCTTCGGAGGTAAACACTTGGCTTTCGCCGGACAAGTTGTATTTGCCGTCTTCGTAGAATTCGCTGGCCGCGCAATCCAATGCGAGAGTCACGTCGGTGCCAAGATTGTAACCGGCGTTAGCCACAGCTTCCGAGATGACTTTCAACGCGTCTTCGTTAGACGCCAGGTTAGGCGCAAAACCGCCTTCATCACCCACCGCAGTGTTCAAGCCACGAGCCTTGAGCACAGCTTTGAGGTGGTGGAAAATTTCGGTGCCCATTCGCAACGCTTCCGAGAACGTCTTGGCGCCAACCGGCTGCACCATGAATTCCTGGATATCGATGTTGTTATCGGCATGCTCGCCACCGTTGATGATGTTCATCATTGGGACGGGCATGGAATAAACACCGGGGGTGCCGTTGAGGTTAGCGATGTGAGCGTACAGCGGCAAGTCCTGATCCTGAGCTGCGGCTTTGGCAGCGGCCAAGGACACAGCGAGGATCGCATTGGCACCCAGACTGCCTTTGTTTTCAGTGCCGTCCAGGGCAATCATGGCGCGATCAAGCGCCTGCTGGTCCACCGGGTCTTTGCCCATCAACAGGGCACGGATCGGACCATTGATATTGGCCACGGCCTTGAGAACACCTTTACCCAAGTAACGGCTCTTGTCGCCATCACGCAGCTCAAGCGCTTCACGCGAGCCAGTGGAAGCACCGGACGGCGCGCACGCACTGCCGATGATGCCGTTATCGAGGAGCACGTCCGCTTCCACGGTGGGATTACCACGGGAGTCGAGAACTTCACGACCTTTGATGTCGACGATTTTTGCCATTGTTGTAAACACTCCAGGATTGACGAAGACGACGCAGCTGAAAATATTGATGGCACCGTCAGTGCGTATGCAGCGGGCAGCTCTGACTGACGATAACCCTCTGACCATCGACCAGAGAAATAGTGTGCGGCACTTTACCGAACGGCACTCTACCGGAGAAGCCGCTGTTAAGCGGTTTCTACCGTCGGAAAACTTTTTACCAGGTCATCCAGTGCTTTCAACTGAGTCAGGAATGGCTCGAGTTTGTCCAGACGCAAAGCGCAGGGACCGTCGCACTTGGCGTTATCCGGATCCGGATGCGCCTCAAGGAATAACCCTGCCAAGCTCTGACTCAAGCCAGCCTTGGCCAGATCGAGCACCTGAGCCCGACGACCACCGGCAGAGTCCGAACGACCGCCCGGCATTTGCAGGGCGTGGGTCACGTCGAAAAACACCGGGTATTGAAACTGCTTCATGATGCCGAAGCCGAGCATGTCCACCACCAGGTTGTTGTACCCGAAGCTGGAGCCACGCTCGCACAGGATCAATTGGTCATTCCCGGCTTCTTCGCACTTGTTCAGGATGTGTTTCATTTCCTGAGGCGCGAGAAACTGGGCTTTCTTGATGTTGATCACCGCGCCGGTCTTGGCCATGGCAACCACAAGATCGGTCTGCCGCGACAAAAATGCAGGCAACTGAATGATGTCGCACATTTCAGCCACCACCGCCGCTTGCTCCGGCTCATGCACGTCGGTAATCAGCGGCACGCCGAAGGTCTTCTTAATTTCCTCGAAAATCCGCATACCCTGTTCCAGACCAGGGCCACGGTAAGAGGTCACGGACGAACGATTGGCCTTGTCGAAGCTTGCCTTGAAGACATACGGAATGCCCAGTTTTTCGGTCGCCCGGACATAGGCCTCACAGACCTGCATCGCCATGTCCCGGGATTCCAGCACGTTCATGCCGCCAAACAACACGAACGGCTTGTCGTTGGCGATCTCGATTGAGCCTACACGGATGATCTTCTGCGACATGCTGTTCATATTCCGGCTTAGGCCTTCTTCTGGTGTTGGGTCAGTGCCGCCTTCACGAAACCGCTGAACAACGGATGGCCGTCGCGCGGTGTCGATGTGAACTCAGGGTGGAACTGGCACGCCACAAACCATGGATGATCCGGCGCTTCGATCACTTCAACCAGCGCACCATCACCAGAACGACCGGAAATTTTCAGACCGGCTTCGATTAGGCTTGGCAGCAGGTTGTTGTTCACTTCGTAACGATGGCGATGACGCTCGACAATGACGTCTTTGGCATAGCAATCGTGGACCAGCGAACCGGGTGCAAGCTGGCAATCCTGTGCGCCCAGGCGCATGGTGCCGCCCAAGTCGGAGGTTTCAGTACGAACTTCAACAGCCCCGGTCGCGTCTTCCCACTCGGTGATCAGACCGACGACCGGGTAGCCGCTGGCGCGATCAAACTCAGTGGAGTTAGCGTCTTTCCAACCCAGCACGTTGCGAGCGAACTCAATAACGGCCACTTGCATGCCTAGGCAGATACCCAGGTACGGCACTTTATTTTCACGAGCGAACTGGACGGCAGTGATCTTGCCTTCAACGCCACGCAGACCGAAGCCGCCGGGCACGAGAATCGCGTCACACCCTTCAAGCAAGGCAGTGCCTTGGTTTTCGATGTCTTCGGAATCGATGTAGCGCAGATTGACCTTGGTGCGATTGGTGATGCCGGCGTGACTCATCGCTTCGATCAGCGATTTGTAAGCGTCGAGCAACTCCATGTATTTGCCAACCATGGCGATGGTGACTTCATGCTCAGGATGGAGCTTGGCATCGACCACTTTTTCCCACTCGGACAAATCGGCACCGCCACACTGCAAGCCGAAACGCTCAACGACGAAATCATCCAGACCCTGGGCGTGCAATACCGCCGGGATCTTGTAGATGGTGTCGACGTCTTCCAGGGAAATAACCGCGCGCTCTTCAACGTTGGTGAACAACGCAATTTTGCGACGTGAGGAAATATCGATAGGGTGATCGGAGCGGCAAATCAGCACATCAGGCTGCAAACCGATGGAACGCAGCTCTTTTACCGAATGCTGGGTAGGCTTGGTTTTGGTTTCACCGGCCGTGGCGATGTAAGGCACCAGCGTCAAGTGAATCAACATGGCGCGTTTGGCACCGACTTCAACGCGCAATTGGCGAATAGCTTCCAGGAACGGTTGCGATTCGATGTCGCCCACAGTCCCACCGATCTCGACCATGGCGACATCAGCATCGCCTGCGCCCTTGATGATCCGGCGCTTGATTTCGTCGGTGATGTGCGGAATCACCTGGATGGTTGCGCCCAGATAATCACCACGGCGCTCTTTGCGCAGGACGTGTTCGTACACACGGCCAGTCGTGAAGTTGTTGTTCTGGGTCATGGTAGTGCGGATAAACCGCTCGTAGTGGCCCAAGTCCAGGTCAGTTTCAGCGCCGTCATGGGTGACGAACACTTCACCGTGCTGGAATGGGCTCATGGTGCCCGGGTCCACGTTGATGTAGGGGTCCAGCTTCAGCATGGTGACCTTAAGTCCCCGCGCCTCCAGGATGGCCGCCAATGAAGCTGCGGCGATGCCTTTCCCCAATGAAGAAACAACACCGCCCGTGACGAAGATGTAGCGCGTCATGAAAAACCCTAGAAGTCTGCGTTAAAGCGGTCAGAGCCGCCGGGGAAAGCGAATGAAGGCCGAAGCCCGCAATTACCAAAAGATCTCACAGTGCACTCCTGAAAATTGCTGCGTTGGGACCGGCAGACTGAAAAAGCCTGCCTGTTGCTCGCTACATTTTTGAGAATCGCCCAGCAAAACAGCCTGGTAATTGGCAACTTCCGTCAATTCAGAAGAATCCACAGAAGCTCTATCAAGAAGGGAGCGTAGTCTACCGGAAACGGCCTTTCAGCTCAAACTTTGGTCGTTCGTCGGTGCGATCCAGTGCAATTGCCAGTCGCCACGGGCTGTGCCGTCCAATCCTGGCAGGTTGGCAACCGCCAATAATTGGTCTGCGTGATACAACAATGGCAAACGAGCTCGTGCAAAAACTGGCAGACCGCTCTCATTCAGCAGTCGTTTCAGATCACGATGCCCTCGATCCGGCAATTGCATGATTTCCCCGCCTTGGCGATAACGCACCTGAAACTCACCTGCTGGAACTTCGCCGCTGAATTCAAGCCAACCATTGCTCGCTAGCGCCAGCATTTGTTTAGAGTCACGCCAGGCTGTTGTCGCAGCCAGTGGCTGTAACCAAGCAGTAGGTAGCCACCAGATTCGGTGTTCGGCGCGATGCAGCTCACCGTCGGCCAACCGCCAAATGGGCTGCGAACCCTCGCGGGCGTCGCGCAAGCTGTCCCAGCCAACCCAATGATCGCTGTCCGGCAGGCGCGTCAGATCCGCGAGCCAGTGTCGTAAGGCGTTGCGCTGACGTGACAGGGAAAGATGCTTGAGCGGCGCCAGGGCCAACGATGGCAACCCGAGCCAAGGGAATGCCGTGGGCGTCTCAGCGCTGGAAAGATCCTGCACCGCCAATTCGTTGAGCAGTCCTTGAGCCTCGGCCAGACGACCGGCAGCCTTCGCCATATTCGCCGACGCTTGAGGCCAGCGATCCACGAGTAACGGCATAACCTGTCGGCGCAGATAATTTCGAGAGAACTCGCTGTCGGCATTGCTTGGGTCTTCCACCCAGCGCAACGAGTGCTCGGCGGCGTAGGCCTCCAGCGCAGACCGCGAGATATTCAGCAGCGGCCGCGACATCAGGCCCTTACCCAACGCGCGCTGTTCAGGCATCGCTGCCAAACCCCGCACCCCTGCTCCACGCAGTAGCCGAAATAACAACGTCTCTGCTTGATCGTCACGGTGCTGGGCAGTGAGCAACACCTCGTCTGATTCCAGCAACTGATTGAACGCCGCGTAACGCGCCTCACGGGCAGCACGCTCGATGCTGGCGCCGGGTTTCACTTCAACTCGAATCACCCGCAGTGGCAGGCCCAGCGCGCTGCATATCGCAGCACAATGTTCCGGCCACTCATCTGCCGCAGCCTGAAGGCCATGATGAATGTGAATTGCGGACAAAGGAGGCAATGTTTCGCGGGTCGCGAGATCAGCCAGGAGATGCAGAAGGACCGTGGAATCCAACCCTCCCGAGAACGCGATGCGCCATGCAGGTGCTCGGAACCATGGGGCTAACGCGCTGAGAAGATGGTCACGTAGATCTAGTTTCAAGGCAAGCAACCCTGAGCCAACTTGTTGGCGATGTAGCATGCCTGACACACCGCATCATGGCTCTCGCCAACAAGTTGCTCCTACAGATTGGATTGGTGAAGACGTTGAGGCTCCAATCAGAGACCGTAGCTCATCAGACGCTCGTAACGACGAGCCAACAGCGCGTCGGTATCAAACGTCTTGAGCATCGCCAACTGGCTGCTCAATTCCTTGCGGATCGAAGCGGCAGCAGTCGCCGGGTCACGATGGGCGCCACCCAAAGGTTCGCCAATGACTTTATCGACAATACCCAGACCTTTCAGACGGTCAGCCGTAATACCCATGGCTTCGGCCGCATCAGGTGCTTTGTCGGCGGTTTTCCACAGAATCGAGGCGCAACCTTCCGGCGAGATGACCGCGTACGTTGAATACTGCAGCATGTTCAATTGATCGCAGACACCAATGGCCAATGCACCGCCAGATCCACCTTCACCAATCACGGTAGCGATGATCGGCGTTTTAAGACGAGCCATCACCCGCAAGTTCCAGGCAATTGCTTCGCTCTGGTTACGCTCTTCGGCATCGATGCCCGGGTAAGCGCCCGGCGTATCGATGAACGTCAGGATCGGCATTTTGAAGCGCTCGGCCATTTCCATCAGACGGCAGGCTTTGCGGTAGCCTTCAGGCCGTGGCATGCCAAAGTTGCGACGAACTTTCTCACGCACTTCGCGGCCTTTCTGGTGGCCGATAATCATTACTGGCTGGTCATCAAGACGCGCAACACCACCGACAATGGCAGCGTCGTCGGAGAAGTGCCGATCACCGTGCAGCTCGTCGAACTCAGTAAAGATGTGCTCGATGTAGTCCAGGGTGTAAGGACGACGTGGATGACGCGCCATGCGCGCGATCTGCCAACTGGTCAAGTTGCCGAAAATGCTTTCGGTGAGCGTATTGCTCTTCTCCTGCAGACGGGAAATTTCGTCGCCGATGTTTAGCGAGTTGTCATTACCGACCAAGCGCAATTCTTCGATCTTGGCTTGAAGGTCAGCGATCGGCTGTTCGAAATCGAGAAAATTCGGGTTCATAGGCATCCGTCTTGGGTCGACGGCCAAGGGGCCGGCCGGTTGATCCGTGTGCGCCATACCTTACGGGAACAGGCGCATCCAGGTCGAGATTAAAAATTATGGTTGAGCGCAGGCCGGATTGACAGGCCCGCACTATTCAACGGTATTGCAGGAAGACGTTCTCACGTCCGAACTGGTCACGCAGCGCTTGAATCAAGCTGTCGGCCGGATCGATTCGCCAGGCCTCGCCAAACTGCAGCAACGCCTTCGCATCCATCCCGGTGTAGTCGAGGGTAATCGGACAGGCTCCACGATGACGCTTGCACAATTCTCCCAGCCATTTGAGCCGATCGCCCTTGAGCGCGTCCGCATGAATTTTCAGGCGCAAGCTTTCAGCAAGATTAGTCCGTGCATCTTCAAGACTCATCACCCGCTTGGCCCGCAAGCGCAGGCCGCCTGAAAAGTCGTCATTGCTGACCTCGCCTTCGACCACCACCATCGCATCGGTCTGCAATAACGATTGTGCGGAATGGAAAGCCTCGGCAAACAGCGACGCTTCAATTCGCCCCGAACGGTCATCAAGGGTAATGAAGCCCATTTTGTCGCCCTTTTTGTTCTTCATGACCCGCAATGCAATGATCAAACCGGCAACGGTTTGCGTGTCGCGGGCAGGCTTCAAATCAATGATGCGTTGACGAGCGAAACGGCGAATTTCGCCTTCGTACTCGTCTATGGGGTGCCCTGTCAGGTACAAGCCCAAGGTTTCTTTTTCACCGCGCAAACGGTCTTTGAGGCTCAACTCCTTGGCCTTGCGATGGTTCGCATAAACGTCGGCATCGGCTTCAACGAACAAACCGCCAAACAGATCCGAGTGCCCGCTGTCGTGACTGCGCGCGGTTTGTTCCGCGGCCTGGATGGCTTCTTCCAGCGCCGCCAATAGCACCGAGCGGTTGCGGTCAAGGTTGGCCTGATAGGTTTTGACGTCTACGTTGTCTTCAAAATACGGCCCCAAGCGATCCAGCGCACCACTGCGGATCAAGCCATCGAGGGTCCGCTTGTTGATACGCTTGAGGTCTACCCGCGCGCAAAAATCGAACAGATCCTTGAATGGCCCGGCTTGACGTGACTCGGTGATCGCTTCCACCGGGCCTTCGCCCACGCCCTTGATAGCGCCCAGCCCGTACAAAATTCGGCCATCATCGCTAACCGTGAATTTGTATTCCGAGGTATTTACGTCCGGGGATTCGAGGCGCAATTTCATGTTGCGCACTTCTTCGATCAAGGTCACAACCTTGTCGGTGTTGTGCATGTCGGCCGACAGCACGGCGGCCATGAACGGCGCCGGGTAGTGGGTTTTCAGCCATGCGGTCTGATACGACACCAGTCCGTACGCGGCCGAGTGAGACTTGTTGAAACCATAACCGGCGAACTTTTCCACCAGGTCGAAAATGTTACCGGCCAGGTCCGCGTCGATGTTGTTGTTCTTACAGCCCTCAATGAAACCACCACGTTGTTTGGCCATCTCTTCGGGCTTTTTCTTACCCATGGCCCGACGCAACATATCGGCGCCGCCAAGGGTATAGCCGGCCATAACCTGGGCGATCTGCATAACCTGTTCTTGATACAGGATGATGCCGTAAGTCGGCGCCAGCACCGGTTTGAGACCTTCGTACTGATAATCAACGTGGGGATACGACAGCTCTGCCCGACCGTGCTTACGGTTGATAAAGTCATCTACCATGCCTGATTGCAGTGGGCCGGGGCGGAACAGCGCTACCAGGGCGATCAAATCTTCCAGGCAGTCGGGCTTGAGCTTTTTGATCAGCTCCTTCATGCCGCGCGACTCAAGCTGGAACACCGCAGTAGTTTCAGCCTTTTGCAGCAATTGGTAAGTCGGCTTGTCGTCCAGCGGGATAAATGCAATATCCAGCGGCGGCTCGTCGACCTTGGCGCGCTCGCGGTTAATCGTTTTCAGCGCCCAATCGATGATGGTCAGAGTCCGCAGACCGAGGAAGTCGAACTTCACCAGCCCTGCAGCCTCGACGTCATCCTTGTCGAATTGGGTCACCAGGCCGTCGCCCAGCTCATCGCAATAGATCGGCGAGAAGTCAGTCAGTTTGGTCGGCGCAATCACCACCCCGCCAGCGTGCTTGCCGACGTTGCGCACGATGCCCTCAAGCTTGCGGGCCATCTCCCAGATTTCAGCGGCCTCTTCATCGATCTTGATGAAGTCGCGCAGGATCTCTTCCTGCTCGTAGGCTTTTTCCAGCGTCATGCCGACTTCGAACGGGATCATTTTCGACAGGCGATCCGCCAAGCCGTAGGACTTGCCCTGCACCCGCGCGACGTCGCGTATCACAGCCTTGGCGGCCATTGAACCGAAGGTAATGATCTGGCTGACCGCGTTGCGCCCGTACTTCTGCGCCACGTACTCAATAACCCGGTCGCGACCGTCCATGCAGAAATCGACGTCGAAGTCGGGCATGGATACCCGTTCCGGGTTCAAGAACCGTTCGAACAGCAGGTCGTATTCCAGCGGGTCGAGGTCTGTAATTTTCTGAACGTAAGCTACCAGCGAACCCGCACCCGACCCACGGCCTGGACCTACCGGGACGCCGTTGCTTTTGGCCCACTGTATGAAGTCCATTACGATCAGAAAGTAACCGGGAAAGCCCATCTGGATAATGATATCCAGCTCGAAGTTCAGCCGGTCAATGTAGACCTGACGCTTGGCGTCGTAATCCTCGGTGGTGTCCTTTGGCATTAATACCGAAAGACGGTCTTCAAGACCATCGAACGACACTTTGCGAAAGTACTCGTCGATGGTCAGGCCATCGGGAATCGGGAAGTTAGGCAGAAAGTGCTGGCCAAGCTTTACGTCGATATTGCAGCGCTTGGCGATTTCAACGGTGTTTGCCAGTGCCTCAGGCAAATCACTGAACAGCTCGCCCATTTCCGCTGCGGTCTTGAGGTATTGCTGATCGCTGTAGTTATGTGAACGACGCGGATCATCAAGCGCCCGGCCTTCGCCAATGCAAACTCGGGTTTCATGGGCCTCGAAGTCTTCCTGCTTGATGAAGCGCACATCGTTGGTGGCCACCAGCGGCGCACCCAGCCGATCAGCCAAGGAGACGGCTGCGTGCAAATGTTCTTCGTCATTGGGCCGGTTGGTGCGCTGCACTTCGACATAAAAACGGTCAGGGAATACCGCCATCCAATCACGCAGCAATTGCTCGGCTTCACCGGGGTTTCCGGCGAGCAAGGCCATGCCAATCTCGCCTTCTTTGGCTGCCGACAGCGCGATCAAGCCTTCACTGGCCTGCGCGACCCATTCACGCTCGATGATCACTTGACCGTTGCGCTGGCCATCGATAAAGCCACGGGAAATCAATTCGGTCAGGTTACGGTAACCCTTGGCATTCATCACCAACAGGCTGATCCGGCTCAGCCCGGCGTCTTCATCCTTGTTGGACAACCACAAATCCGCGCCGCAGATCGGCTTAATACCTGCGCCCATGGCCGCTTTGTAGAATTTGACCAGCGAACACATGTTGTTCTGATCGGTCACAGCCACGGCTGGCATATTCATGCTGCCCAAGGTCTTGACCAAGGGTTTGACCCGGACCAAACCATCGACCAGAGAATATTCAGTGTGCAGGCGTAGATGAACGAAAGAAGCCGGCATGTTGATCCTATAGCGCGAAATACAAAAAAACGAAGGCCGGGATTGTACTGGGCCTTGGTTAAAACATCAGCCCGGCGCGAAGATTGAAAGCGGACTTTGCAGCATCATGGCTTGAGCTTCGTATGCCGCCCGCACGGGAGCAAACGAACGACGATGGATCGGGGTCGGCCCCAAGCGCGCCAGTGCTTCAAGATGAACGGGGGTCGGATAACCTTTGTGAGCACCCATCCCATAGCCAGGATAAATCAGTTCGAATGCTGCCATTTCCCGGTCCCGGCTGACTTTGGCCAGGATCGAAGCTGCTGCGATGGCCGGTACCGATGCGTCGCCCTGAATAACCGAGGCACTGGGCACTGACAATTGTGGACAGCGATTGCCGTCGATCAACGCCAGCTTCGGAATAATAATCAGCCCTTCGACGGCGCGCTTCATCGCCAACATCGTGGCATGGAGAATGTTCAGCTCGTCGATTTCCTCTACTTCTGCCCGGGCGATAAACCAGCACAAGGCTTTTTCACAGATTTCGTCGTAGAGCTTTTCACGGCGAGCTTCGGTGAGTTTTTTCGAATCGTTGAGGCCCAGGATCGGTCTGCGCGGATCAAGAATCACGGCAGCCGTCACTACGGCACCACAGAGCGGACCGCGACCGACTTCGTCGACACCGGCAACCAGTTCTTCGACCAGATTAAAGTCCAAACCCATTTGCATTTATAACCTACTCACTGTGAAGGCGATTGGCCCAGCAACCCGAGCACCGCCTCGGCGGCCTGGTTGGAGGCATCGCGGCGTAAGGTCCGGTGAATTTCATCGAAGCCTGCCGTCTGCACTTCGCCACTTTCAAGCAGCGGCAACAAGGTTTGCGCGAGGGTCTCGGCTGTCGCAGCTTCCTGCAATAACTCCGGGACCAGCAAACGTTGGGCAAGCAAGTTCGGCAACGAGACGTAAGGGCTTTTCACCAAACGCTTGAGTATCCAAAAGGTAATCGGTGCCAGACGATAGGCAACGACCATTGGTCGTTTGTACAGCAGCGCTTCGAGTGTCGCGGTGCCTGAGGCGATCAACACCGCATCGCAGGCAGCGAGTGCAAGGTGCGACTGACCGTCAAGCAGCAGGACGGGAAGGTCGCGTCCTTGCAGCAACGTCTCGATCTGAGCGCGTCGTTGGGGGCTCGCGCAGGGCAGCACAAACCTGATACCAGGGCGCAGAACCATCAGCCGCTCGGCGGCATCGAAAAACAGGCCGCCCAGCTTACCGACTTCACCGCCCCGGCTGCCTGGCATCAGCGCGATCACTACGCCAGCGGGCAGGCCCAAAGTTGCTCGGGCCGCCGCGCGATCAGATTCCAGGGGGATGGTGTCAGCCAATGGATGACCGACAAACCGCACCGGCACGCCCTTCTCTTCGTAGAAACGCGCTTCGAACGGCAGCAGCGTCAGCATCAAATCGCAGCCTTCGCGAATTTTCAATACACGCTTTTGACGCCACGCCCACACTGACGGGCTGACGTAATGCACGGTCTTAATCCCGGCACGACGCAACTTTAGTTCGATGTCGAGGTTGAAGTCCGGGGCGTCGATGCCGATGAACACGTCGGGCTTTTCGCTGATGAGCGTTTGAATGAGCTGCTTACGCTTAGCCAGCAGCTCCCTGAGTCGGCCAAGCACCTCGACCAACCCCATCACCGACAACCGCTCCATCGGGAAGTAGGACACCAGCCCCTCGGCCTCCATCAGCGGACCACCGACGCCGACGAATTCTACATCGGGGTGACGCGCCTTGAGCGCACGCATCAAGCCCGAGCCAAGAATATCGCCGGACGCTTCGCCCGCAACCAGCGCAACACGCAGTGCCTTGGTCATCAACGAATTCATTAGCGGGTTATGCCACGGGTCGACGTTTGGATGGACTCAAGAAATATTGCAACTTCGGGAAACAGTGCAGCGGGCTCGGCCAACTCAGCAATAGCCTGGTCGACTGTCAGGCTTTGGCGATAGACGACCTTGTAGGCTCGGCGTAGCGCGTGAATAGCCTCTTCACTGAACCCACGACGGCGCATGCCTTCGAAGTTCATGCTCCGCGCCTGCGCAGGGTTGCCGAACACTGTAACGAACGCAGGAACATCCTTGCCAATTGCGGTGCCCATGCCGGAAAAGCTGTGGGCGCCAATATGGCAAAACTGATGCACCAGTGTGAAACCGGACAGGATCGCCCAATCGTCAACATGCACATGACCCGCCAATGCAGTGTTGTTGACCAGGATGCAGTGGTTACCAATAACGCTGTCGTGGCCAATGTGCGCGTAGGCCATGATCAGGTTGTGATCACCCAGCGTGGTCTCTGCGCGGTCTTGAATCGTTCCGCGATGGATCGTCACGCCTTCACGAATGACGTTGTGGTCACCAATGACCAGGCGCGTCTCTTCGCCTTTGTATTTAAGATCGGGCGTGTCCTCACCTATCGATGAAAACTGATAGATATGGTTGTGTTTGCCGATCTTCGTAGGGCCTTTGAGAATCACATGCGGCCCAACGATTGTACCCTCGCCAATTTCCACACCAGGTCCGACGATCGACCAAGGGCCGACCTCTACGTCGTCGGCCAGAATGGCCGTCGGATCGATGATTGCGCGAGAGTCAATCAAACTCATAGTTTACGTTCCGCGCAGATGATTTCTGCGGAGCAAACCGGCTTGCCGTCGACCGAAGCCTGGCATTGAAACTTCCAGATCTGACGCTTGCAACTGATGAACGTAGCTTCAAGGATCAACTGATCGCCCGGCAAGACTGGCTGACGGAATCGCAGTTTGTCAGAGCCGACGAAATAATAAAGCGTGCCGTCGGATGGCTTCACATCGAGCATTTTAAAACCGAGGATGCCGGCAGCTTGGGCCATCGCTTCGATGATCAATACGCCCGGCATGATTGGATGCTGGGGAAAGTGACCGTTGAAAAAAGGCTCGTTGATGCTGACATTCTTGTAGGCACGAATGCTTTTGGCCTCGACATTCAACTCGACTACCCGGTCCACCAACAGGAACGGGTAACGGTGAGGCAGGTATTCGCGAATCTCGTTGATGTCCATCATTTCGGGGGGAAGCCTGTAGTAAAGATGAGGAGTGCGCGACTAATGCGCGGCACTCCTCTTGCAAATCAAGGAGGCAGTTTTATCAGCTGTGCACGCTTGATATAAAAAGGTATCAGCCATCAGATGAAGCTTTACCGCCCGAGGTCACTGCCTCAACAACCTTTTCCATATGCTGCAAGCGTCGCGACATGTCATCAAGCTGACGAATGCGCGCCGCACTCTTACGCCATTCCGCAGCGGGCTGCATCGCAGTCCCCGAGGAATAGGCGCCGGGTTCGGTAATCGAACGGGTCACCATGGTCATACCGGTGACGAATACGCCGTCACAGACTTCGATATGCCCAACCATGCCAACACCGCCAGCAATGGTGCAATGCTTGCCAATTTTCGTGCTTCCCGAGATGCCGACGCACGCCGCCATGGCGGTGTGATCGCCAATCTGGACGTTATGCGCGATCTGAATCTGGTTATCCAGCTTCACGCCGTTGCCGATAACCGTATCGGCCAAGGCACCGCGATCAACTGCGGTATTGACGCCAATCTCCACGTCGTCACCGACCAATACACCGCCAACCTGCGCGATCTTCTGCCAAATACCCTTGTCGTTGGCGAAGCCGAAGCCTTCGCCACCGAGTACTGCGCCAGACTGAATCACGACTCGCTTGCCGATGCGTACATCGTGATAAAGCGTCACCCGTGGCGCCAACCAGCCGCCTTCGCCAATTTCGCTACGAACACCGATAAAACAGTGAGCCCCTACTGTGACGTTCGCGGCGATGCGCGCACCGCTTTCGATAACAGCGAATGCACCGATACTAGCGCTGACGTCAACCTGAGCATCAGCGGCAATCACTGCGCACGCATGAACCCCTGGCAACGCCTTGGGTTTGGGGTCGAATAAATGGGAGATCTTTGCGTAGGCCAGATAAGGATCTGGCACCAGCAACGCATCACCTGCAAACCCCTCGGCATCGGCCGGTTTAAGTAACACGGCGGCCGCGTGGCTAACGGCAAGGAATTTACGGTACTGGGGATTGGCCAGGAAACTTACCTGACCAGGGCCAGCCTCTTGCAAAGTGGCTAGCCCAGTGATGTCTTTATCCGCTGCACCACGTAGCGTGGCGCCGAGGAACTCGGCCAATTGGCCGAGTTTGATGGTTACGGTCATGGTTACTTCAGCTGATTCATGCGCTCGATGACTTGGCGAGTCACGTCGTACTGAGGTTTAACATCAATCACAGCACCGCGCTCGAACACCAAGTCAAAGGCACCTTTCTTGATAACTTCTTCTACCGCCTGATCCAGCTTAGGCTTCAATTGCTTGAGCATTTCACGGTCAGCAACTGCTTTAGCTTCGTTCAGTTCCTTGGATTGGAACTGGAAGTCGCGAGCCTTTTGCTTGAATTCGAGTTCAAGACGCTCGCGTTCAGGCTGGGCCATCTTGTCGCCGCCGCTTACCAAGCGATCCTGAATCCCCTTGGCACTGCTTTCAAGGGTCTTCAGCTTGGTCAATTGGGGGCCGAACTTCTTTTCAGCATCCACGGCATATTGCTTTGCAGCGTCTGACTCGAGCAGAGCCATTTGATAATTCAGCACAGCGATTTTCATTTCAGCGAATGCTGGCGTCGCCATCAGGGCTGTAGCCAAAAGAACCAATTGAGTCAACTTACGCACGATGCACTCCTACAAAATCTGTTGTCGTTATCATTGATCAGACGATTAAAAGGTCTGACCGAGGGAAAATTGGAAAATCTGGGTGTCTGCGTTGTCTGGCGTCTTGACCGGCACAGCCAAAGCGAAACTCAGGGGGCCTAGGGCGGTAACCCAGGTGACGCCTACACCGACAGAACTTGCCAAACCTGCAAGACCGATGTTGTCACATTTAGGCTTCACATCCGACGCCGCGATGGTGTTGCTGCCAGATGATCCGCAGTTAGTGTCGAATACGTTACCCACGTCCCAGAAGAGCGACGTCCGTAGCGACTTTTGATCTTTGATGAATGGCAGTGGGAACATGACCTCCACCCCTCCTTGAATCAAGACGTTACCGCCGAAAGGCAGTGCCTTGCCGTCTGGATCAACCAGGGTTCCGGCGTTGCCGGTCACAGATTCACCACGACTCGGGGTACTGCGAGGACCGAGACCGCTGTCCTTGAAGCCACGTACCGAGTTGAAGCCACCACCGTAGTAGTTCTCGTAAAACGGCAGACCTGAGGTCGAACCATAACCGTCGCCATAACCCAACTCGGTGTGCAGACGAAGGGTGTAGTTTTCAGTCAGCGGGTGGAAATACTGAGCGCGGTAATCAAGTTTGAAGAACGAAAGGTCGCTGCCCGGCGTGGTGGTTTCAAATACCAGACTTTGCGAATGACCGCGGGTAGCCAGAACACCTTTGTTCAAGGTTGACTCTGACCAGCCAGCAGAAGCCTTGAAGTTGAGGTATTTGTTACCTTCTTTGTTAACGAAGTCGAAAATCTCGTCAACGGTATAAACACCCGTCTTGATTTGATCCTGCTGTACCGTCAAGCCATACGTCAGACGCGACGTCTCGTTGATAGGATAGCCAAGGCTGACACCTGCACCCAAACTGTCTACCGCATAGCTGGCCACATCGACGCTGAGATTTTTATAGTCCGTGGTGCGATAGAAAGCGTTGTAGCCCAAGCTGACGCCATCTGGCGTGAAGTACGGGTTGACGTAACCAAAGTTGTAGCGCGTCTGGTATTGGCTTTTCGTCAGACCGATGCTGACCTTATTACCGGTGCCCAAGAAGTTGTTCTGGCTGATCGAACCACCCAGGATCAAACCTGCACTCTGTGCAAAACCGACGCTGGCGGTCACCGAACCGGACGCCTGTTCTTCAACCGTGTAGTTCACGTCAACTTGGTCATCGGTGCCCGGCACTGCCGGCGTTTCCACGTTCACTTCTTTGAAGAAACCGAGACGATTCAAACGGGTTTTCGATTGGTCGATAAGGTAAGTCGAAGCCCAACCGCCTTCCATCTGACGCATTTCACGGCGTAACACTTCGTCCGCAGACTTGGTGTTACCACGGAAGTTAATGCGGTCAACGTAGGCACGCTTGCCTGGATCGACAGCAAACAGAATGTCAACGGTGTGATCTTCGTTGTTCGGTGTCGGAACGCCGTTGACGTTGGCGAAGGTATAGCCTTCGTTACCCAGTCGACGGGTGATCAGCTCGGACGTCGTGGTCATGACCTTACGCGAAAAGACCTGACCCGGCTTGACCAGCAACAGCGCCTTGACTTGATCTTCAGGGACTTTCAGGTCGCCGCTCAGCTTGACCGACTTAACGGTGTATTTTTCGCCTTCGTTGACATTGACCGTGATGTACACGCTTTTCTTGTCAGGCGTAATGGACACCTGGGTCGATGCGATGTCCATGTTGATGTAGCCGCGGTCGAGGTAGTACGAACGCAGACGTTCCAGGTCGCCGGACAGTTTTTCCCGGGCGTACTTGTCGTCGTTCTTGAAGAAGGACAGCCAGTTGGTGGTCTTGAGTTCGAAGAGCCCGATCAGGTCTTCATCGGGGAAGACGCTGTTGCCCACCACGTTGATGTGCTGAATCGCAGCAACCGTACCTTCGTTAATGTTGATCTTCAGGCCAACACGGTTACGAGGCTGAGGCACGACTTCGGTAGAAACTTCTGCCGAGTAACGACCTTGAGCAACGTATTGACGTTGCAGCTCGTTACGTACGCCTTCAAGCGTCGCACGCTGAAAGATTTCACCTTCAGCCAGGCCCGACTGTTTGAGACCCTTCATCAGGTCTTCAGTGGTGATCGCCTTGTTGCCATCGATTTCGATACTCGAAACAGAAGGCCGCTCGACCACCGTGATGACTAGAACATTGCCATCACGGCCCAGTTGGATATCTTGAAAGAACCCGGTTTTGAACAACGCACGAGTGGCATCCACCAAGCGACGATCATCCGCAGTCTCGCCGACGTTCAGCGGCAAGGCACCAAAGACGCTTCCGGCGGAAACCCGCTGGAGGCCATTGACACGGATATCAGAGATAGTGAAGGACTCGGCGTGAACTTCGGCGATCATCAGTACGGCGAGAACCGCAGTTAGCAGCAGACGTTTCATGAAGTCCTTTCTTATTCCAACTGGCAATAAACAAACTGCCGCAAAATGCGGCAGATTCGCAACACAGCGAAGCTTTACAGTCGACCCAGATCGTTGACCAAGGCGAGTAGCATTACCCCGACCACAAAACTGATCCCGATCTGAACCCCCCAACCCTGCACCCGATCAGACAGCGGGCGACCCCGCGCCCACTCGACCAGGTAGAACAACAGATGCCCCCCATCCAATACTGGGATGGGCAACAAATTGAGAACCCCTAGGCTTATGCTCAGATAGGCGAGGAAATTTAGAAAATCCCCTATCCCCGACTGGGCCGAAGCGCCCGCCACTTTAGCAATGGTTATCGGTCCGCTCAAGTTTTTTACAGATAGCTCGCCGAACAACATTTTTCTCAGCGAATCAAGGGTCAACACACTCATGGTCCAAGTGCGTTTGGCGGCCTCGCCAACGGCGGCTAAAGGCCCGTAACTGACCTCGCGCAACATCTCCGGTGGCCAATCGACACCCTTGACCCCAGCCCCGAGATAGCCGGTTGTAGCCTTGCTGTCAGTCTTGGTCGCCAGCGTCAACGGCACGTCCAACTGCGCACCATCACGTTCAACGCGCAGGGAAATCTTTGCAGCGGGACGCAGACGAACCGCATCGACCACCTGCTGCCAATCGCTCAAGGGCTGCCCGTCAATTGCCAGCAGTCGGTCGCCGGTCTTCAGACCAGCGGCTTGCGCCGGGCCTTTCGGATCCAATTCAGCCAGCACGGGCGCCAACGCCGGACGCCACGGACGAATACCCAGCGAACGAATAGGGTCTGGCTCATCCGCGCCCTTTAGCCACTTATCCAATGTAAGCATACGGGGAGAATCAACAGTCGAACCCTGGTCGTGTACTTGCAGGGCTATGGTGCCGCTTTCGCCCAAACGCCGCACCAGTTGCAAATTCACTGCCGACCAACCCGATGTGGGCTCGCCATCGACGGCAACAATTTCCTGCCCAGCGCTCAAGCCCGCTTTATCCGCAAGACTGCCCGACTCGACCGCGCCGATGACTGGACGTACTTGTTGACTACCGAGCATGGCCAAAAACCAGAAAAACACGATAGCCAGCAGGAAGTTGGCAACCGGCCCGGCAATTACGATGGCGATACGCTGATAGACGGTTTTACGGTTGAACGACTGATGGACCTGATCCGCAGGCACTTCACCTTCGCGTTCATCGAGCATTTTTACGTAGCCGCCCAAGGGAATGGCGGCCAGCACATATTCAGTACCCTTGCGGTCATGCCACCGCAAAAGCGGCATGCCGAACCCTACCGAAAAACGCAAAACCTTGACGCCACAACGCCTAGCCACCCAAAAGTGGCCAAATTCGTGAAAGGTCACCAGCACACCCAATGCGACCAGGGTGCCAACAATCATATAGAGCGCGCTCATCAACTTCCTCCGTGGCGGCCTGTGCCTTGTAGCTGTTACCGCCCGCTGCGAGTGAGCCAGTGCTCAGCCAAAGCGCGGGCTTTCGAGTCAATCTCGAACACCGTATCCAATTCTGTTACTGCTATGACGGGCTCAAGATTCAAAACCTCGTCAATGATACTCGCGATCTCTGGGTAGCGGATGCGCCGGCCAAGAAATGCTGCAACTGCCACTTCATTGGCCGCATTCAGCACAGCCGGCGCGCTATTACCAGCCTCCGCCGCCTGTCTGGCTAACCGAAGGCACGGAAATCGCTGTTCGTCGGGCGCTTGAAAATCCAGACGCGCAATGCTGAAGAGATCGAGCGGCGCTACCCCTGAATCAATCCGCTGCGGCCAAGCCAATGCATGGGCAATCGGTGTGCGCATGTCAGGGTTACCCAACTGAGCCAACACTGAGCCATCCACGTAATCGACCATGGAATGGATGACGCTTTGCGGGTGAATCACCACTTCAACCTGATTTGGCCGAGCATCGAACAGCCAACAGGCCTCGATCAACTCAAGGCCTTTGTTCATCATGGTGGCAGAGTCTACAGAAATCTTGCGCCCCATCGACCAATTTGGGTGAGCGCACGCTTGCTCAGGCGAGACGCTCATCAGGTCGGCCAGCGGTGTTTCACGAAACGGACCACCGGATGCGGTCAGCAGAATGCGGCGTACGCCAACCGCGCCCAACCCACCAGAACAATTTGTAGGCAAGCACTGGAAAATCGCGTTGTGCTCACTGTCGATAGGCAACAGTACGGCTGCGCTGCGATGCACCGCCTGCATGAACAGCGCACCGGACATGACCAAAGCTTCTTTATTAGCCAGTAGTACCTTCTTGCCCGCCTCTACCGCCGCCAATGTCGGACGCAGCCCAGCTGCGCCAACAATCGCCGCCAGCACGGTATCGACTTGTGGGTGAGCCGCGACTTCACAAAGACCGCCCTCCCCCACCAGCACTCGCGTATCGAGACCGGCTGCAGCGAGGGCATCCTGTAATCCCCGCGCCAGATCCAACTGAGGAACCACCGCAAACCGTGGTGAATGGCGAACGCACAGCGCCAGCAGCTCTTTCAACCGACTGAAGCCCGTCAGCGCGAATACCTGATACCGATCCGGGTGCCGGGCAATGACGTCCAGCGTACTGAGGCCCACCGAACCGGTGGCGCCCAAAACGGTGATCTGTTGAAGTTTCTTCACATCACACCCCAGTTAGCGGCCCAGAGCAGCACCGCAAACACTGGAATGGCAGCCGTTAAACTGTCAATTCGGTCCAACACCCCGCCGTGGCCGGGGAGCAAGTTACTGCTGTCTTTAACGCCGGACTGGCGCTTGAACATGCTTTCTGTCAAATCCCCGACAACCGAGATCAGCACCACCACGGCGGCGCCAAGCAAACCGAGAACACACTGCGAACCGGACCAACCGCGAAAAATACCGACGACAGCGGTGATTACCAAACTAGCAATCAAACCGCCAAACAGGCCTTCCCAGCTCTTACCTGGGCTGACTTTTGCCGCCAGCTTGCGCTTGCCGAAGGCCTTGCCCGAAAAGTACGCACCGATGTCTGCGCCCCAAACTAGGACCATGACCGACAGGATCAACCAGTTACCCAACTCCCACTGCTTGATCAATACCAATCCCTGCCATGCCGGCAGCAGAATCACCAAACCGATCACCAGCTTGCAGACAGTGCCGGACCAACGACTACTGGTCTCAGGGTAAGTCAGCACGAGGAATGTCGCCAACAACCACCACACGACTGCGGCGCCCAAAACCCAGGGCGCCAAATCCGGCAGTACATACATCAGCAACAGCAGCGCAGCGATTACAACGGCGTAAATGACTCGAGCGACCTGCGCGGTAAACCCTGCCAAACGCGCCCATTCCCAAGCACCCAGTGTCACCACCACGCCAATGAACACGGCGAAGCTCGCACCTTCGAGGAGAAAGAAGCCACACAGGGCAATAGGCAGCAGGATCAGTGCCGTGATGATTCGTTGTTTCAGCATTAAGCCCGGGCTCCAGCTTCTATCTGCTCGCTCGTTTTACCGAAGCGACGTTGGCGAGAAGCAAAATCTGCCAGCGCAGTGCGCATGGCATCGTGTTTGAAGTCCGGCCAAAACAGGTCGGAGAAGTACAGCTCTGAGTAGGCCAGCTGCCACAGTAAAAAATTGCTGATGCGATGCTCGCCACCGGTACGAATGCACAAATCCGGCAACGGCAGGTCGCCGGTTGCCAAACAGGTTTGCAACAGTTCCGGCGTGATGTCTTCTGGCTGTAGATGTCCTGCCTGAACTTCACGCGCAAGACGTTGCGCCGCTTGAGCGATATCCCATTGCCCACCGTAATTGGCCGCAATTTGCAGCACAAAGCGATCGTTACCCGCAGTCCGCACTTCAGCTTCGCGCATAGCCGCCTGCAACTCGGGGTGGAACCGCGAACGGTCACCGATGATTCGCAAGCTGATGGAGTTATCGTTAAGGCGCCGAGTTTCACGACGCAGAGCGGTGAAAAACAGCTCCATCAACGCCCCGACTTCCTCGGCAGGACGCTGCCAGTTTTCACTGGAAAAAGCGAACAAGGTCAATACTTCAACCTTGGCTTCAGCGCAAACCTCAATGACTGCACGAACGGCATCTACGCCAGCTTTATGCCCGGCGATACCGGGTAAAAGACGTTTCTTTGCCCAACGATTATTACCATCCATGATAATCGCGACATGTCGCGGTACCGATGTCAGCACAGCCTGTTTGGTCTTATCCATAAAACGCACTGACCCTTTATACGGCCATCAGGTCCGCTTCTTTTTGTTTCACAGCGGTTTCGATTTCCGCCACGAACTTGTCGGTCAGTTTTTGGATGTCATCAGCGGCACGACGCTCTTCGTCTTCGCTGATTTCTTTCTCTTTAATAAGGTCTTTGAACTGGCTCAACGAATCGCGACGGATGTTGCGCACTGCCACCCGAGCATCTTCTGCGGCATCGCGTGCCTGCTTGCCGAAGCCCTTGCGGGTTTCTTCAGTCAGAGCCGGCATCGAGATGAGCAACAATTCGCCAAGGTTCGTTGGGTTGAAACCCAACCCAGAGCTTTGAATCGCTTTGTCCACGGCGCCCAGCATGTTGCGTTCAAATGCCACGACTTGCAGGGTGCGTGAGTCTTTGACCGTAACGTTTGCCACTTGATTCAATGGGGTATCAGCACCGTAGTAAGGCACCATCACACCACCAAGAATACTTGGGTGGGCCTGGCCGGTGCGGATACGACTGAACGCATGAGCCAGGGACTCAAGGCTCTTCTGCATACGGGCTTGGGCGTCTTTCTTGATTTCGTTGATCATTGTTGGCCTTCCTCGATCAGGGTTCCCTCAGCGCCGCCGTGCACAATATTCAGCAGGGCGCCGGGCTTGTTCATGTTAAATACGCGCAACGGCATCTTGTGGTCACGGCACAAACAAATAGCCGTCAAATCCATCACACCCAGCTTGCGATCCAGCACTTCATCGTAGGTCAGATGATCGAACTTCTCGGCATGCGGGTCTTTGAAAGGATCGGCAGTGTAAACACCATCGACCTTGGTCGCTTTGAGCACGACGTCGGCGTCGATTTCGATTGCTCGCAGACAGGCTGCCGAATCGGTAGTGAAAAAAGGGTTACCGGTACCGGCAGCAAAAATCACTACGTCTTTGGCATTGAGGTGGCGCATGGCTTTGCGGCGATCGTAATGATCTGTCACACCCACCATAGAAATCGCCGACATCACGATGGCTGAAATATTGGCACGTTCCAGCGCGTCGCGCATGGCCAAAGCGTTCATCACAGTGGCCAGCATGCCCATGTGATCGCCCGTGACCCGATCCATACCGGCAGCGCTCAATGCGGCGCCGCGAAACAGGTTACCGCCACCAATTACCAGCCCGACCTGCACGCCGATACCGACCAATTGGCCGACTTCAAGGGCCATGCGATCCAGGACTTTCGGGTCGATGCCGAACTCTTCCGAGCCCATCAGGGCCTCGCCGCTAAGCTTGAGTAGAATGCGTTTATAGCGAGCCTGATAACCACTGCCCTGCTGAGCCATTGCGAATCTCTCCTGCGGCGTTTAAAAAAATTCTGTGCGGGCTGTTTTCAGCCTGCGCTAACTCTAGTTGACGCTTTGACAGCGTCACAGGGATGCAGCCTTGTAAGCCACTTCCCTAAGGAAAACAAATTCGTTTTACCTATTTGAAGAAGAGGCTGCGCGCGTAAGCGGGCAGCCTCTTCTTAGCGACAGTTAAAAAACCGTCTTACTTCTTGCTTGCTGCAACCTGTGCGGCAACTTCTTCAGCGAAGTTGTCTACAGGCTTCTCGATGCCTTCACCCACTGCAAAGCGAGTGAAAGAAACGATCTCAGCGCCGCCCTTTGCGGCCAAGGCACCAACGGTCAGCTCAGGGTTCTTCACGAACGGCTGATTGACCAAGCTGGCTTCAGCGAGGAACTTGCTGATGCGGCCTGCAACCATTTTTTCAACGATTTCAGGTGGCTTGCCTTTGATCTTGTCTTCGTTGAGGGTCATGAACACGCCTTTCTCGCGTTCAATGGCTTCAGCAGACACTTCGGTAGGCAGCAGGAACTCAGGAGCGCTGGCAGCTACGTGCATGGCGATATCTTTAGCCAGCTCGACGCTACCGCCTTTGAGAGCAACCACAACACCAATCTTGTTGCCGTGCAGGTACGAACCCACGACGTCACCTTCAATACGCGCCAGACGGCGAATGTTGACGTTTTCGCCTACTTTACCAACCAGCACCAAACGATCAGGCTCTTGAGCCGCGATCAATGGAGCTACGTCAGTCAGCTTGTCAGCAAATGCTTTTTCTACGCTGGCAGCGACGAACGCTTTGAAGTCGTCCTGCAAAGCCAGGAAGTCGGTCTGCGAGTTAACTTCAACGATAACGGCAGCTTTGCCGTCGTCCTTGATGCTGATCGAGCCTTCAGCAGCGATGTTGCCTGCTTTTTTGGCTGCTTTGATCGCACCGGATGCGCGCATATCGTCGATTGCTTTTTCGATGTCGCCGTCAGCCTTGGTCAAGGCCTTTTTGCAATCCATCATGCCTTCGCCGGTGCGCTCACGCAGTTCTTTAACCAACGCTGCAGTAACTTCTGCCATTTCAAATTCCTCTTGGATAGGTCTTAAACCATTCCACCCGATCAAACGGGCGTTCAAATTCTTGAGAACCGTTGCTGGCTGCGGCTCATGACTGCAGGCGGCGCCAACATGGTTTTCGAGGTGGCAAAAAGGGGGCTAAGCCCCCTTTTTGCGTACTGAGTAAACGCTAGGCGTTTGCTACTCAGCCTTCTACTACTGCTGCTGCTGGAGCCTCTTCGACGAATACGTCGGTGCCGCCATTAGCATTGTTACGACCACGGATAACTGCGTCAGCCATCGAACCCATGTACAACTGAATGGCGCGAATGGCGTCATCGTTACCTGGGATGATGTAGTCAACGCCTTCAGGGCTGCTGTTGGTGTCAACTACGCCGATAACCGGGATACCCAGTTTGTTGGCTTCGGTGATCGCGATGCGCTCGTGATCAACGTCGATGACGAACAGTGCGTCAGGAAGACCGCCCATGTCCTTGATACCACCCAGGCTACGATCAAGCTTTTCCAGGTCGCGAGTACGCATCAGCGCCTCTTTCTTGGTCAGCTTGGTGAACGTGCCGTCTTCTGCCTGAATTTCAAGCTCACGCAGACGCTTGATCGAGGCACGGATGGTTTTGAAGTTGGTCAGCATGCCGCCCAACCAGCGGTGATCGACGTAAGGCGAGCCGCAACGTGCAGCTTCTTCAGCGACGATCTTGCCAGCGGAACGCTTGGTGCCAACGAACAGAATCTTGTTTTTGCCCGAAGCCAGTTTTTCAACGAAAGCCAACGCTTCGTTGAACATAGGCAGGGTTTTTTCAAGGTTGATGATGTGGATCTTGTTACGTGCGCCGAAAATGTATTTACCCATTTTCGGGTTCCAGTAACGGGTTTGGTGACCGAAGTGGACACCGGCCTTCAGCATATCGCGCATGTTGACTTGGGACATGATAGTTCCTTGATAAGTCGGGTTAGGCCTCCACGTATCCCAATGACCAACCAACAGCTTCAAGCTGAGGGCACCCAGGTCATCGTGTCGACACGTGTGTGGGTTTAAGCTCTCGGGGCATACCCCGGAAAGCGGCGCATTTTATATCATAAAAGACCGGATAACGAAACCCGAAATAAGCGCTACGGCAAACGTGCTTTGTAACGGCGCTTCAGGCCGTTGCGACGGCTTCTTTATAGGAGGAGAAAAATGCGAGGGTCACTTCGAGCCTGACGGTCTGTTAGAATCGCGTCTTTACCCGTTGAGCCGCGCTCCGTCGCGCCGAGAGAATCTTATGACTGTCACCATCAAAACCCATGAGGACATCGAAAAGATGCGCATCGCTGGCCGTCTGGCTGCCGACGTGCTGGAAATGATCGGTAACTATGTCAAACCTGGCGTGACCACCGACGAGCTGGACCGCATCTGCCATGACTTTATTGTCAACGAGCAAAAGGCGATCCCGGCCCCGCTGAACTACAAAGGTTTCCCCAAATCCATCTGCACCTCGATCAACCACGTCGTGTGCCATGGGATTCCGAACGAGAAGCCGCTCAAGGATGGGGATGTGTTGAACATCGATGTCACGGTAATCAAGGATGGCTACCACGGCGACACCAGCAAAATGTTCCACGTCGGTAAAGTGCCTGAGTGGGCTGAGCGTCTGTCCAAGATTACTCAGGAATGCATGTACAAAGGCATTGAGGTCGTGCGCCCCGGCGCTCGTCTTGGCGACATCGGCGAAGTGATCCAGAAACACGCGGAAAAGAACGGTTTTTCCGTGGTCCGCGAATACTGCGGTCACGGTATCGGAACGGTCTTCCATGAAGAGCCGCAAGTACTGCACTATGGCCGCGCTGGCACCGGGATGGAATTGAAGGAAGGGATGACCTTCACCATTGAACCAATGATCAACCAAGGCCGCGCCGAAACCCGACTGTTAGGCGATGGCTGGACCGCGATCACCAAGGACCGCAAGCTGTCCGCTCAGTGGGAACACACTATTTTGGTCACCGCCGAAGGCTATGAAATTTTTACCCTGCGCAGCGATGACACCATTGCTCGCACGTCAGCGTCGGCATAAATACATCCGCTAAAACTCGTCGATAAAAACTCCAGACAATAAAAGGAAAGCTGTTCGATGCCGCAGGTGGATCCAGAGTTATTCGACCGCGGCCAGTTCCAGGCAGAACTGGCGTTGAAAGCAAGCCCTATTGCCGCTTTCAAGAAAGCCATCCGCCAGGCCAGGGAGGTTCTGGACGACCGCTTTCGTTCGGGTCGCGATATACGGCGCCTGATCGAGGACCGCGCCTGGTTTGTCGACAACATCCTGCAACAGGCCTGGGACCATTTTGACTGGAGCGAAGAAGCCGACATCGCGCTGCTGGCAGTGGGCGGTTACGGGCGCGGGGAACTGCATCCGTATTCGGACATTGACCTGCTGATTCTGCTCGACAGCGCCGACCACGAAGTTTTCCGCGAATCCATCGAGCGTTTTCTGACGCTACTGTGGGACATCGGCCTGGAAGTTGGCCAAAGCGTTCGCTCGGTGGACGAGTGCGCTCAGGAAGCTTTGGCCGACCTGACCGTCATCACCAACCTCATGGAAAGCCGCACCATTGCCGGTCCTGAACACTTGCGTCGACGCATGCTTGAAGTCACCAGCCCCGAAAGAATGTGGCCGAGCAAAGAGTTCTTCCTGGCCAAACGCGCCGAGCAGAAAACGCGCCATCACAAATACAACGACACCGAATACAACCTCGAGCCGAACGTCAAAGGGTCTCCCGGCGGCTTACGTGATATCCAGACCATTCTTTGGGTAGCCCGCCGCCAGTACGGCACCTTGAATCTGCACGCGCTGGCAGACGAAGGCTTTTTGCTGGAAAGCGAAAACAACCTGCTCGCTTCGTCCCAGGAATTCCTGTGGAAAGTGCGCTACGCCTTGCACATGCTTGCCGGGCGCTCAGAGGATCGATTGCTGTTCGACCATCAAGGCAGCATCGCCGGCCTGCTGGGCTACGAAGACAGCGATGCTAAATTAGCCATCGAACGCTTCATGCAGAAGTATTACCGCGTGGTCATCAGCATCGCCCAACTCAGCGAACTGATCATTCAGCATTTTGACGAAGTCATTCTTTCGCCGGACGAAAGCGGTAACACCCAACCGATCAACTCAAGATTTCAGTTGCACGATGGCTTCATCGAGGCGACGCACCCGAACGTGTTCGCGCGCACGCCGTTTGCGATGATTGAAATCTTTGTGCTCTTGGCTCAACGCCCGGAAATAAAAGGGGTTCGCGCCGACACCATTCGTTTGTTGCGCGAAAACCGGTATTTGATCAACGATGAATTCCGCCACGACATTCGCATTACCAGCCTTTTCATTGAGCTGTTCAAGTGTGAGTTCGGCATCCACCGCAACCTTCGGCGGATGAACCGCTATGGCATTCTCGGTCTGTACCTGCCCGAGTTTGGCCATATCGTCGGCCAAATGCAGCACGACCTGTTCCACATCTACACGGTCGATGCCCACACGCTTAACCTGATCAAGCACCTGCGCAAGCTGCAGTACACACAGTCCTCGGACAAGTTTCAGCTCGCCAGCAAAATCATGGGCAAACTGCCCAAACCCGAGCTTATATACTTGGCCGGGCTTTATCACGACATTGGCAAAGGCCGTGGCGGCGATCACTCCGAGCTGGGCGCGATCGATGCCGAAGCCTTTGGTCAGCGTCATCACTTGCCGGTCTGGGACACGCGCCTGATCGTCTGGCTGGTACAGAACCACTTAGTGATGTCGACCACTGCCCAGCGCAAGGACCTGTCGGACCCGCAGGTCATTCATGACTTCGGGCTGCTGGTCAGTGATGAAGTCCACCTAGACTACCTGTATGTGCTGACTGTCGCCGACATCAACGCGACCAACCCGACGCTCTGGAATTCTTGGCGCGCCAGTTTATTGCGCCAGCTGTACACCGAGACCAAGCGGGCCTTGCGTCGCGGCTTGGAAAACCCAGTCGACCGAGAAGAGCAGATTCGGCGCACACAAAGTGCAGCGCTGGATATTCTGGTGCATAACGGTACTGACCCGGACGACGTCGAACAACTCTGGTCTCAGTTGGGCGATGACTACTTCCTGCGTCACACGGCTGGCGATGTGGCTTGGCACAGCGATGCCATTTTGCGACAGCCTGCTGACGGCGGCCCCCTGGTACTCATGAGGGAGACCACCCAGCGTGAGTTCGAAGGCGGCACGCAGATTTTCATCTACGCCCCCGACCAGCATGATTTCTTTGCGGTAACCGTGGCGGCCATGGATCAGCTCAACCTGAACATTCATGACGCCCGCGTTATTACGTCCAGCAGCCAGTTCACCCTCGACACTTACATCGTGCTCGACGCCGACGGCGGCTCGATCGGGGATAACCCGGAGCGCATCAAGAAAATCCGTGACGGCCTGACCGATGCCCTGCGCAACCCAGACGATTACCCGACCATCATCAAGCGCCGGGTGCCGCGTCAGCTCAAGCATTTTGCGTTTGCCCCTCAGGTCACGATTCTCACCGACGCCCAGCGCCCAGTGACGATTCTGGAATTGAGCGCTCCGGATCGACCGGGCTTGCTGGCACGGATCGGCAAGATCTTCCTGGATTTCGACCTGTCGTTGCAGAACGCGAAAATTGCCACGCTGGGTGAGCGGGTAGAAGACGTGTTCTTTATTACGGACGCGAACAATCAACCACTGTCCGACCCGGAACTGTGCATTCGATTACAAGATGCCATCGTCGAGCAGCTTAACGTCAGCTACGAACCTCACGGCGAGATGCGCCTCAGTATCTGACGCCCGCCTTCTATGATTCGACTCAACGGCGCCCACGGGGCGCCACGCTTATTGAGACCTTGCGCCCATGAATAACGCCCTGCAGCAGCTTCAGCCCTACCCGTTCGAAAAGCTCCGCGTCCTGCTAGGCAGCGTGACCCCCAATCCCGACAAGCGCCCGGTTGCGTTGTCCATTGGCGAACCCAAACACCGCTCACCGGCGTTCGTCGCTCAAGCACTGGCCGCTAATCTCGACCAAATGGCGGTGTACCCGACGACGCTCGGCATTGCGGCATTGCGCGAAGCGATTACGGCTTGGTGCGAACGGCGTTTTGGTGTCCCTGCTGGCTGGCTTGACCCGGCACGCAATGTGTTGCCGGTCAACGGCACCCGTGAAGCGCTGTTTGCATTCACTCAAACCGTGGTCAACCGCAGCGACGACGGCTTGGTGATCAGCCCAAACCCGTTTTACCAAATCTATGAAGGCGCGGCGTTCCTTGCCGGAGCGCAGCCGCATTACTTGCCGTGCCTGGCCGAGAACGGCTTTAACCCGGATTTCGACGCTGTTTCTGCGGATGTCTGGAAGCGCTGCCAGATTCTGTTTCTCTGCTCGCCTGGCAATCCAACGGGCGCATTGGTGCCGCTGGAAACACTGAAAAAGTTGATCGCACTGGCCGATGAGCACGATTTCGTGATTGCAGCGGACGAGTGCTACAGCGAATTGTATTTCGACGAAGCGACGCCGCCCGCCGGCCTGCTGAGTGCTTGCGTCGCATTGGGTCGCAAGGATTTCAAACGCTGCGTGGTGTTCCACAGTTTGTCTAAGCGTTCAAACCTGCCCGGTTTGCGTTCGGGCTTTGTGGCAGGTGATGCCGATATCCTTAAAGCATTTCTGCTGTATCGGACCTACCACGGCTGCGCGATGCCGGTGCAAACTCAATTGGCGAGCCTTGCTGCCTGGAATGACGAGGAGCACGTTCGCGCCAACCGGACGTTGTATCGGGAGAAGTTTGAGGCAGTACTGGCGATACTCGCCCCGGTGCTTGATGTGCAGCGCCCGGACGGTGGTTTCTACCTGTGGCCGAATGTCGGGACTGACGATGCCGAGTTTTGCCGCGATCTGTTTGTGGCCCAGCACGTGACTGTTGTGCCGGGCTCATACCTGTCCCGGGAAGTGAACGGCTTCAACCCAGGCGCCGGACGCATACGCATGGCACTGGTGGCTCCGCTGGCCGAGTGCGTCGAAGCAGCAGAACGGATTCGGGACTTTATCAACGGCTAATGGACGCAACTCCAGTACAGATTGCTTGCTGAATACCGGGCAAGCCATTCGCAGGCAAGCCTGCTCCCACGGTGGCTACACATTTGTGCCTAGCACAAATCCCGTGGGAGCAGGCTTGCCTGCGAAGGTGTCGCCAAGACCAACATCCATCAGTTAATAGCCCCCAGATTCGCCTCACTCAGGTCAAGTTCTCCAAGCACCTGGCGTAGCACGTCATCGCCGATTCGGTGATGCCGGCGCAGGCTATACAGCTCCAGACGCTGCGCACGCAGGGCATGCAAGCGAAGCCGGCGCTCTAGCTGGTCCATTTGCCACGCCAGTGCTTGCGCTTCGGAGGTGTCGTTGAACACGTCCAACTGATGACGATACTCCGTCATGATCCGCGCTTTGACTTCCATCGCCAATGCCGCTTGGGTCGCATCCAGTTTGCCGCCTTTGTCCGGGGGTTCTTCAACCTCCAAGGCGTGAATCGCCGCTTCAGCCGTGCGCTTCCAGGTTTCTCGCACCTCGCGCTTCATGGCGTGATCTGGACCTTTGACCACCCCGCGCAGCAATAGCGGTAGGGCAATGCAGGCCGAAATCAACGACAGCAAAATCACCCCCGCCGCGATAAAGATCAGCAAATCCCGCTCGGGGAATTCCACCCCGGCACTGATCAGCAACGGCACTGATAACACGCCCGCTAAGGTGACGGCACCGCGAATACCCCCCATCGTCAACAGCCACGCCGAACGGGCCGTCAGCTCGAGCCCTGAATGGCCGTGACCATGACCACGCCAGCGACGGATACCCGCCATCAGCCGCCAAACGCTCTGCACCCACACATAGCGCAGCACCAACAGCACCAGAAAAATCATCAACACGTCGAGACTGCGCCACAACAGCATCGGCCACAGTGAGACTTCGTGGCTGGCAACCGCCTTGATAATGTCCGGTAACTGCAAGCCCAGCAGCAGAAAGATCAAGCCGTTGAAGGCGAATTCCAGCAACGCCCATACGCTGCGGTTGAGCAAGCGCGTGCTGGTTTGGCGCGGCAACAGGTCCACCCAGCTTTGCATCATGCCCGCGGTCACTGCCGATAGAATCCCGGACGCGCCCAAGCGTTCAGCCAGCACATAGGCCGCGAACGGCAGCAACAACATGAACACCACATGGGTCGCGGGGTCGTCCCACCCCCGGGCGACCATCCAACTGCGCAGTCTGCCGACCAACCAACTCAGCGCCACGCCGATGGCCAGACCACCGCAGGCCACCAGAACAAACGTCAGGCTGGCATCGGCCAACGAAAAAACACCGGTTACAGCGGCGACCAAGGCGAACTTGAACGTCACCAGACCCGTGGCATCGTTCATCAGCGCCTCGCCCTGCAACATGTGCATGATCGGCCCCGGCAATCGATCTTGAGCAATGGCTGACACTGCCACGGCGTCCGTTGGCGACAACACAGCCGCCAGTGCAAAGGCCACCGGCAACGGGATTGTCGGCAGCAACCAGTGAATAAAAAACCCGGCCCCCAGCACGGTGAACAGCACTAACCCCACGGCCAAGGTAAAGATGGCCCCACGAAACCGCCATAACTCACGCTTGGGCATGCGCCAACCATCAGAAAACAGCAGCGGAGGCAAAAACAGGAATAAAAACAGTTCAGGGTCCAGCGCGACGTGCAACCCCAGGGTCGGCACGGCTAACGATGCGCCAGCAATAATCTGCAGCAACGGCAGCGGCACCGGGATCAATCGTGCGACCAGTCGGGAAACGCCGACCAGCATTAACAAAATCAGGACGGTGTAGGCGGTTTGCATTAATACGGCTTCCCGATTCGTTAACTAACTCCGATCACCTGCCCCAGCTAATCACACTCTTACGCAGGTCAGCCTATCGAAGGACCCGCAACAAGCGTCGCACGTACGGGGTAACACCTGCAAACCAGAATAAATAGCCTTAAGCCCCTACATAGCACGCTATTAAACCTGTTGTTTAAACAACCCAAGCGGCTATAGGACGTTACACGCTACACGCCAATGGACCTGTAGCCTTTCTGCCGACAGTTACTGTTCAGGTTCGAACTGTTAGTGTCTGCGGAGGCAATCCACGAACAAAACCTGTGCATCGCAGAAAATCTAAAATAGTTGACACCCGCGCCAATTATCTGATTTAGGCCTGTATAGCCCAATGAATACTGGGCTAACCCGCTGTTATCTGAACAGTGCACGAACGTACCGGAAGGTGCGGAATGTAAACGCAATTTTCACCAGCCCCGAACTATGCTTCACTACACCGATATTTCGAGGGTCGGTTAACGTTTCGGCTAATACAGCCTCGTTTTTCCAACAAATAGACAGTTGATCACTGGGCATTGCGCACGGCTTGTATGTACGGCCGCAATGTCTTCCTGCACCAGAGGGTCCCATGAGTCAAAGTTTCCTTCCGTTTTCCCGCCCAAGTATTGGCGACGAGGAAATAGCCGCCGTAGAGCAGGTACTTCGCTCCGGCTGGATTACCACCGGCCCGAAAAGTCAGGAACTTGAGCAGCAGTTCGCCGAACGCGTAGGCAGCCTTCATGCCGTGGCGCTTTCTTCGGCGACCGGCGCGATGCACGTCACCCTGTTGGCGCTGGGTATTGGCCCAGGCGATGAAGTCATCACGCCGTCGCAAACATGGGTATCTACCGCGAACATGATTTGCTTGCTGGGCGCGACGCCGGTGTTTGTCGATGTAGACCGCGATACGCTGATGAGTGACGTTTCTGCCATCGAAGCGGCCATCACGCCACGCACCAAAGCCATTATTCCAGTGCACTACGCCGGGGCTGCTTACGACCTCGATCCGTTGTACGCCCTTGCCGATCGTCACGGCATCACCGTGATTGAAGACGCTGCTCACGCGGCAGGCACGGTGTACCGTGGCCGCCCGGTCGGCGCCAAAGGCACGGCGATCTTTTCGTTCCACGCGATAAAGAACATGACCTGCGCCGAAGGCGCGATGTTCGTCAGTGACGACGAAAAGCTCGCCAATCGCGTACGGACGCTCAAATTCCACGGCCTGGGCGTCGATGCCTATGACCGCATGACCCATGGCCGCAAACCCCAGGCAATGGTTATCGAGCCTGGTTTCAAGTACAACCTGGCCGACATGAACGCAGCCATTGCGCTGGTGCAATTGCAGCGCTTGGACGACATCAACGCCAAGCGCGAAGTACTGGCCCAGGCTTACCTGAAACGCCTGTCGGGGTTACCAGTACAACCGCTGCACCTGCCGCAGTATCCGCAGCAACACGCCTGGCACTTATTCATCCTGCGCATCGACGCCGAGCAATGCGGCATTGACCGTGAGGCCTTTATGAAAGGCCTGCAGGAACAGAATATCGGCAGCGGCATTCACTTTGTCGCCACCCACATGCACACCTATTACCGTCAACGTTTCCCGGATGTTCATTTGCCCAACACCGAGTGGAACTCCGCACGTCTGTGCTCAATCCCGCTGTTCCCTGACATGAGCCTCGACGACGTCGAGCGGGTCGCCAGCGCCATTGAAACTACTCTTGGAAAGCGCCTGTGAGACCTTATCCGATTCAATTCGTGTCGATCGTTATCCCGGTCTACAACGAAGAGGAAAGCCTGCCTGAACTGCTGCGCCGCACCGAAGCCGCTTGCGCCCAACTTTCTTATGGGTTCGAGATTGTGTTGGTCGACGACGGCAGCCGAGACGAATCCGCGCAGATTCTGCAGGACGCCTCCGAGCAAGAAGGCAGCCATATCGTTGCCGTGATCCTCAATCGCAACTATGGTCAACACGCCGCGATCATGGCGGGCTTTGAACAATGCAAGGGCGATGTAATCATCACGCTTGACGCTGACCTGCAAAACCCGCCGGAAGAAATTCCGCGCTTGGTAGAACAGGCAGCTCTGGGTTACGACGTAGTCGGCACCGTGCGCAGCAACCGTCAAGATTCTGCCTGGCGCCGCTGGCCTTCGCGACTGATTAATCTGGCGGTTCAACGTTCCACGGGTGTCGCCATGAGTGACTACGGCTGCATGCTGCGGGCTTATCGCCGGTCCGTTGTAGACGCCATGCTCGCCTGCCGCGAGCGCAGCACCTTCATCCCGATTCTCGCCAACAGCTTCGCGCGCCACACCACTGAAGTGGTTGTGCAGCATGCCGAACGTGAACACGGCGACTCGAAATACAGCACCATGCGCCTGATCAATCTAATGTTCGATCTGATCACCTGCATGACCACCACCCCCCTTCGCTTGCTGAGCATTATCGGTTTCAGCATGGCGTTATTGGGCGGTCTCTTCGCCATTATGCTGATCATCTTGCGCTTGATGTTCGGCGCAGTCTGGGCCGGTGACGGCTCCTTCGTTTTGTTCGCGGTACTGTTCGTGTTTACCGGTGGCCAGTTCATTGGCATGGGGCTGCTGGGTGAATACCTCGGCCGCATGTACAGCGATGTTCGGGCCCGCCCGCGCTTTTTCATCGAGAAAGTGCTGCGCAGCCAACCGGTCACGTCTTCCGTTAGCGTTAGCGACTCAAAAGAATCTTCATCTTCTACTCAGGTCACGTTATGAATCCGAAAGTTGTCGTCTTTGCCTATCACGATATTGGCTGCACGGGCATTGAGTCCCTGCTGCACGCAGGTTATGAAATCGCCGCTGTGTTTACCCATGCTGATGACCCGAAGGAAAACACCTTCTACGGTTCAGTTGCACAGCTGTGTGCCCGCAAAGGCATTCCGGTTCACGCCCCTGAAGATGCCAACCACCCGTTGTGGATCGAGCGCATCGCCAAGCTCAAACCCGAGTTCATCTTTTCGTTCTACTACCGCAATCTGCTGAGCGACGAACTGCTGGCCTGTGCCGGCAAAGGTGCATTCAACCTGCACGGTTCGCTGCTGCCACGCTATCGTGGTCGCGCTCCGGCTAATTGGGTTCTGGTCAACGGCGAAACCGAAACCGGCGTCACCCTGCACCGCATGGTCAAGCGCGCTGACGCGGGCGGCATTCTGGCTCAGCAACGGGTTGCCATCGAGCGTTCCGACACTGCGTTGAGCTTGCACAGCAAACTGCGCGAATCGGCTGCCAACCTGCTCAACGAAGCATTGCCACAACTGGCTCAAGGCAAACTGAGCGAAACGCCTCAGGACGAATCCAAAGCGACCTACTTCGGTCGTCGCACCCCGGCCGATGGCAAGTTGGTCTGGCAACGCCCTGCTGAAGAACTGTTTAATCTGGTTCGCGCGGTCACCCAGCCTTACCCAGGCGCTTTCTGCGCAGCCGGCGAGCACAAGCTGATCGTTTGGAACGCGGACGTTATCAAGGGCAACGAAGGTCTGGCCCCAGGCCGCGTGATTAGCATCGATCCATTGCGCATCGCGTGTGGCGAAGACTCACTGGTCATCAAAGCCGGTCAGCGTAACGAAAACGGTCTGTATTTGAGCGGTCCGCAACTGGCTAACGAATTGGGCTTGGTAGACGGCTCCGTGCTGCGTGGTGCCGAGTCCGGCCGCGCCCCACGCCGTACCCGCGTGCTGATCCTCGGCGTTAACGGCTTTATCGGTAACCACTTGTCCGAGCGCCTGCTGCGTGACGACAAATATGACGTCTATGGCCTGGACATCGGTTCTGACGCGGTAGAGCGCCTGCGCAGCCACCCTAACTTCCACTTCGTCGAAGGCGATATCAGTATCCACTCCGAGTGGATCGAATATCACATCAAGAAGTGCGACGTGATCCTGCCGCTGGTGGCCATCGCCACGCCAATCGAATACACCCGCAACCCGTTGCGCGTTTTTGAACTGGACTTCGAAGAGAACCTGAAACTGGTTCGTTACTGCGTGAAGTACAACAAGCGCGTGATCTTCCCCTCGACGTCTGAAGTCTATGGCATGTGCCAGGACCAAAACTTCGACGAAGACACCTCGAACCTGGTGGTCGGCCCAATCAACAAGCAGCGCTGGATCTACTCGGTCTCCAAGCAATTGCTTGACCGCGTAATCTGGGCTTACGGCCAGAAAGGCTTGAACTTCACCCTGTTCCGTCCGTTCAACTGGATGGGCCCGCGTCTGGACCGTCTGGATTCCGCACGTATCGGCAGCTCACGCGCCATTACCCAACTGATCCTGAACCTGGTTGAAGGCACGCCCATCCGCCTGTTCGACGGTGGCGAACAAAAACGCTGCTTCACCGACATCGCTGACGGCATCGAAGCGCTGGCTCGCATCATCGACAACGAGAATGACGCGTGTAACGGTCAGATCATCAACATCGGCAACCCGGACAACGAAGCCAGCATTCGTCAGTTGGGCGAAGAACTGCTGCGTCAGTTCGAAGCTCACCCACTGCGCGCCAACTTCCCTCCGTTTGCCGGCTTCCGCGACGTGGAAAGCAAGGCGTTCTACGGCACTGGCTACCAAGACGTGTCCCATCGCAAACCAAGCATTCACAACGCCAAGCGCTTGCTGAACTGGGAACCGACGGTAGAAATGAGCGAAACCATCGGCAACACCCTGGACTTCTTCCTGCGTGAAGCCATGGCTGAAATCGCGGATAAACGCTGATGCAGGCAGGACTGCGAATCGACGTAGACACCTATCGAGGCACCCGAGAAGGGGTGCCGCGGTTGTTGGAAATGCTCGATGAAGCACAGGTCAAGGCGACGTTTTTTTCAGTGTCGGACCGGACAACATGGGGCGTCATTTATGGCGTCTCATCCGCCCTCAGTTTTTCTGGAAAATGCTTCGTTCAAAGGCGGCCAGCTTGTATGGCTGGGACATTCTTCTGGCGGGCACTGCCTGGCCAGGAAAGCCTATCGGCCGCGACCTGGGTCATCTGATGCGCCAAGCGGTCGAGGCCGGGCATGAGGTCGGTTTGCACGCGTGGGACCATCACGGTTGGCAAGCCAATGCAGGACGCTGGAGCGACGCGCAACTGATCGAGCAGATTCGTCGCGGCGTGGACTGTTTGAGTGATATCACCGGTCACCGGGTCGACTGTTCAGCAACGGCTGGCTGGCGCGCCGATGAACGTGTAGTTGAAGCCAAAGAGCAGTTTGGTTTTCGCTACAACAGCGATTGTCGCGGCCAAAGCCTGTTTCGCCCCACGCTTAAGGACGGCCGTTTAGGCACACCACAGATTCCGGTGGATCTTCCCACCTTCGATGAAGTGGTCGGTCCAGACGTTAGCGCCAAGGATTTCAACGCTTTTATTCTCGACCGCTTCGGCGCCGAGAAACTGAACATTTATACGATCCACGCAGAAGTAGAAGGGATTCTAATGGCCAATGATTTCCGCGAACTGCTGGCGCAAGCCAAGTTGCGCGACATCCAGTTCCAACCGCTCGGCAACCTGTTGCCCGCTCAGATCGATACCCTGCCAGCAGGACTATTGGTCCGTGGCACCCTGAGTGGTCGCGAAGGCTGGTTGGGAGTGCAGCGCACGTGACGGGACGCTGGGCGTTACTTTTTTTGCTGGTTGCGTTTTTTCTGGCTTTTCTTCTACCGCTGGGCAGTCATGGCCTGTGGATTCCAGATGAAAGCCGTTATGCGCAAGTCAGTCAGGAGATGCTGCTCAGCGGCAATTGGGTGTCGCCTCATTTCATGGGCCTGCGCTACTTTGAAAAACCCGTAGGCGGTTATTGGATGATCGCTGTGGGTCAGGCGATTTTCGGTGAAAACCTGTTTGGTGTGCGCATTGCTTCGGCGCTTAGCGTCGGCCTCAGTGCGCTGCTGATCTACGCCGTTGCCCGTCGGATGTGGAATGACCCGCGCAAGAGTTTTATGTGCGCCCTGATTTTTTTGAGCTTTGGCCTGATCGCCGCGCAAGCGGGTTACGCCAACCTCGATCCGCAATTCACCTTATGGGTCAATCTGAGTTTGGCCGGGGTGTGGTTTGCCGTTAACAGCGCTGGCCGCGAACGCATTGCCGCGTGGATGTTGGTGGGTTTCGCCTGTGGCATGGGCTTCATGACCAAAGGATTTCTCGCCTGGCTGCTGCCGGCGTTGATCGCCGTGCCATACATGGTCTGGCAAAAACGCTTTCGTGAACTGCTGAGATTCGGCCCACTGGCAGTGGTTGTAGCGCTGGTGGTATGCCTGCCTTGGGCATTGGCGGTGCAGCAACGCGAGCCGGACTTCTGGAACTTCTTCTTCTGGCATGAACACATTCGTCGCTTTGCCGGGGCCGATGCGCCGCACCCTCAGGCATGGTGGTTCTACCTGCCGGTGCTGGTGATGGCGAGTTTGCCGTGGGCCGCGATGCTACCGGCAACGTTCAAACAAGCCTGGCAGTCGCGAACCCACCCCAACACGGTCTTTGTGCTGCTGTGGTTACTGTTGCCGTTGGCGTTTCTCAGCCTGAGCCGAGGCAAACTGCCAACGTACGTAATGCCGTGCATGTTGCCGCTGGCATTGCTGATGGGACCGGCAGTGGTGGATCGACTCGCCAGTCCCCGTTTCCAAGCGTTGCGCCTCAATGGGCTGTTGAACATCGCCATCGGTGTGATTGTCCTGATTGCCTTGGCTTACATGCAGTACAGCAAGCCCATCTATGAAAACGAGCCGCTGCACCTGACACTGGCCTTGGTTGCGGTTGTGGGTTGGACCGTCGCCAATCTTTTTCAAGTGGTCAGACCGTTGACCTTGTGGCTCATGCCAGCGCTGGGTGCTTGGCTGTTTGTGGCATTGATACCCATGAGCCTGCCCAACAGCATGGTGTTCAACAAAACCCCCGACCGGTTTATCGCCCGGCATGCGACAGCGCTGAGCCAAAGCAAAAGCCTGTTGAGTAACGACCTGGGCGCCGCTTCCGCGCTGTCATGGCGCATACAGCGACCCGATGTCGCGTTGTACAACACCGTGGGCGAAGTCAAATATGGCCTGACGTACGCAGATTCTGTCGCCCGCAAAGTCGACGTTGCAAACGTGCAGCAGTGGATGAGCGTAGCGCGAAGCGAAGGCCAGGTCGGCGTGGTCATGCGGGTTAACAGTCAGGAAGACCGCGATGAGGTCAACCTGCTGCCCAAGGACGGCCAGCGTTATGAAGAAGGGAACATTGTGATCCTGATCTTCGCGCAATCCGCCTCATGACCCTGCTTTTGTTGCTGGCCGCCTGCTTGTTGAGCTGCCTGGGCCAAGTCGCGCAAAAATTCGCGGTCGAGGGCTGGCGCGGAAAAAACGTCGGCATCGGCCTCGCCCTGCGTTCGCGTTGGTTATGGCTAGCCTTGGCGAGCTTGGGTTTCGGATTGCTATTGTGGCTGCTAGTGCTGCAGCGCGTTGAAGTCGGTATTGCTTACCCGATGCTGAGCTTGAACTTCGTTCTGATCACACTGGTTGCACGCTTTTTGTTCAAAGAGTCCATCGACCGCCGCCACTGGATTGGCGTCGCGTTGGTGATCGGTGGCGTGATTTTGCTCGGACAACACGCATGAACCTGCGACGTGGCGTCACCTTCGCCCTGGGCAGCGTGTTGTTGGTCAGCGGCGCACAACTGGGGATGCGCTGGAGCATGACGCGCCTGCCCTCGCCGACCCAATGGCTGGACGCACTCGGTAACGGCAGCATCGATTTGCTGGCGATTAGCGTTGTCTGTGCCGCGATTTTGGCTTACGCCCTCTCGATGCTGTGCTGGTTAGTTGCATTGCGCGACGTGCCGCTGGGCCGTGCTTACTCATTACTCAGCATTAGTTACGCCTTGGTGTATTTGCTGGCAGCAGGTCTGCCGGTCTTCCATGAACAGTTCAGCGCTTCCAAAACATTAGGTGTGACTCTGGTTATCCTCGGCGTCATCACTATCAACTCACAACGTAGCTCCTCAAAACGTAGCTCCGCGACACGGTCCAGGAATTCGGCATGAAAATCACAGTATTAGGTAGTGGCTACGTCGGCCTTGTGCAAGCAACCGTGTTGGCTGAAGTTGGCCACGATGTGATCTGCATGGACATCGATGCAGAAAAAGTGAAGCAGTTGCAGCAAGGCCACGTAAGCATTTTTGAGCCCGGTCTGGCGACGCTGGTACGGGAAAATCTGGAAAGCGGACGCCTGCATTTCACCAACGACGAGAAGCTCGCCATCGAGCACGGCCAAGTGCTGTTCATCGCCGTCGGTACGCCGTCCAGCGATGACGGCTCAGCGGACCTGAAAGCGGTGTTCGCAGTGGGCGACATGGTTGCGCGTCATCGGGTCGAGCCGCTGATTCTGGTGGAAAAATCCACCGTACCGGTCGGCACTGGCGACGCCTTGCGCCTGCACACTGAAAAAGCCCTGGCCGGCCGGCCGTTGGAGTTCGATATCGTCTCCAACCCTGAATTCCTGAAAGAAGGCTCGGCAGTGACCGATTGCCGCCGCCCGGACCGGATCGTGGTCGGTTGCGAGCGCGAAGAGGTGCGCGACGTGATGCGCGACCTGTATGCACCGTTCAACCGCAACCATGACCGCATCATTTTCATGGACCTGCGCAGCGCCGAGCTGACCAAATACGCCGCCAACTGCATGCTGGCCACCAAGATCAGCTTCATCAACCAAATCGCTGAACTGGCCGAACACTTGGGCGCGGACATCGAGTCCGTGCGTCTGGGCATCGGTGCTGACTCACGCATCGGTTACCACTTTATCTATCCGGGCGCCGGCTACGGCGGTTCGTGCTTCCCTAAAGACATGCGCGCGTTGATCCACAGCGCTCAGGAAGCACATTGCTCCAGCGATTTGCTGCAAGCGGTGGAAGCCATCAACCAACGGCAGAAAACCAAACTGTTCGAACGCGTGAACGCGTTCTACAAGGGCGATTTGCGCGGAAAAATCTTTGCGGTGTGGGGCTTGGCGTTCAAGCCCAATACCGATGACATGCGCGATGCGCCGAGCCGGATTTTGATGGAAGCGCTATGGGCAGCCGGCGCAACGGTTCGGGCGTTCGACCCGGAAGCCATGCAAGAAACCCAGCGCATTTATGGCAACCACCCAGGCCTGAGCTTGATGGGTACGCCAGAATCCGTACTGGGCGGCGCCGATGCATTGATCGTCTGCACCGAATGGCAACAGTTCAAGGCGCCGGATTTCAATCTGATCCACGAACGCCTCAAAACGCCGGTGATTTTTGACGGTCGCAACCTGTATGACACCGAGCGCATGAAGAGGAAGGGCTTCACCTATTTCCCAATGGGCCGTGGCGACTCTCGCTCCCTGCCGATTCCGTTTCAGCAATGGAATGCGAACAGCGTTACCGACGCTAACGCACTGTAATCCGCCAGGGTCAGCGCCTGCAGCCACCTGTGGTTTGCGGGCTCTGGCCCTTTGTGCGTCCGGTGTTCGTGAGCGTTCACGTTGAAGCGCAGCGACGTTTTGTTTTTTTGGAGATACACGTTTGCCGTTCCTACCTCTGCCCCAGCCCTCAGCGGCCTCTTCGGCGACCCTACGCCGCCAGTCCATCGCCCTGGGAGTGTTGGCATTCCTGCTATTTGTCGTGGGTAACTATCAACAGGCGGCAATCGGTTTCGACTCGCGCTTTGTGATTTTCGCCCAGGAAATGTTGCGCCACGGTCCAAGCTTTTTCCCCACGACCTACGGCGAGCCTTACCCAGACTATTCCGCCACATCGACGTTCTTTATTTACCTGCTCTCGCTGCCGTTTGGGCAAGTGATCAGCCTCACCGCATGGTTGCCGACGGCCATTGCCTCGACGGTGTTGGTCACGCTTATTTATCGCTTGGTAGCGGCGCACTCGCGGACATGGGCATTGGTCAGCGTGGCCTTGCTGCTGCTGAGCAATACCTTCATCACTGAAACCCGCGCGATTTCCCTGGACCAAATGCTCGCGACCGTCTCGTTCGCCGTGTTTTACCTGGGCTACGCCGCAGACCACTTCGGCGCGCGTCGGCGCATGGGTCTGATCCTCGCGCTATTGGTGCTGGGCTTTGCCATTCGCGGCCCCATCGGCCTGGTGGTTCCCACCGGCATGCTGTGCAGTTATTACGTGCTGGGCGGCCAATGGCGCCGGATGTTTATTTTCGGTGTGCAAGCGGCGGTATTACTGGCGGTCTGCATCGGCGCGCTATTGCTGCTCGCCAGGCTCAGCGGCGGTCAAGAGTTCCTCAACGAAGTGGTGCGCATGCAATTCACTTCACGCATGGACGGCACCGAGGGCACGAGCAGTATTTTCTATTACTTCAGCAGTTCGCTGGGTAACTATGCGCTGGCTTACCCAGTAGCGATTCTGGTGCTCGCAGCCATTATCCTTCGCGGTCGGCAGCCCCTTACGCCCGCGCTGAGGCTGGTGATGTTCTGCGCTGCGGCCGGATTAATCGTCATGGTCGGCCTGTCGATTCCCCAGGCGAAAAAAGCCCGTTACATGCTGCCCATGATTCCCATGGCCGCGATCATTGCGGCTTATCCGTTTCAGATGGCTGAAGGGCGTTTGTTCACGTGCTTACGCGGTTTGCTCCAAGGAATTTGGTTACTGATGCCGAGCGCGTTGATCGCTGGGCTATTGGTGGCTCAGCATCGTTTCGCCGAGCACCTGACCTCGATTGGCGCAATTATCTCCGTATTAGCGGTGTTACAGGTCATCGCTTTAGCGGTCTTGTTCAAGGCCCGATGGCGTGCTGCGAGCTTGGCGGCGTGCGCAGTGCTGGCGGTGTGGACGAGTTTCATTTGGGTCTACGAACCCGTGGAGCGCGCGGCCTATGACACCCACAGCTTTAGCGTGGCGGTGCATGACCTGATCCAGCGTGACCCTGCGCCGCTGGCCTTGTATGGGATGCCCAAGGATGGCAAAGCCATCAAATTCGTGGTCAACATCCCCGAAGACCTCAAACCTATCTTCATCGCCTCGCCAGATGAATTGGCTGCGGTGAAGGGGCCTGTCTACGTGGTGATCGCCAAAACCGTTTATCAAGCGCTGCCGGACAACCGATTGACGGCCTTACAGCCGCTGCTCAGTAGCCAATTTGATAAAGATGACTACCTGCTGTTTCGCCTGCCGTGAACGGTAATATGTGCAACCCCAAAATCTGAACTGCACCCCAAAAGTTGGACACCCGTCTGACTTCTGGGTTGTTTGCTTGCGACGAAGTTCATCGTCTGGGCCACTAAAGTTTTACCTATCGTGGCCGATGTGTAGGAATCTTCTTTCGTTTCCGTTCAAAAGGAATCCACGCGATGAGCCTCACCAGTATTGGATCCGCCGTTCACATTGCCACCGTTGCCACCACCAAGGCGGCGACCACTGATACAACCGACACCACCGGCACTAAGTCGGCAGCGGCCGCATCGACCAAGACGTCGAGCACCGGCGCAGGTGGTGGTGCGCCAGCGGGCGGCGCGAGCGCCAGCTCGTCCACCACCACTACCGCTTCGGACACCGTGAAACAACTGCAAAAACAAATTCAGGCATTGCAGAAGCAGTTGCAGCAAGAAGAACAAGCGCTGCAAAAGGCCCAAAGCAGCACAAAAAACGCTGACGCCAAGGCCGCCGCCGTAGCCGCAGCGCAGACTCAGATCGCATCCACTAACGCTTCATTGCAAAGCGCTAACGGCGCCCTCCTAAAAGCACTGACCGACGCCGGCTCCAGCACCTCGGGCACCGCGGTTAACACCACGGCCTGAGTGTTTGCCTCAATGGGTAGATGATCGAAATACGCTAAAAAGCCCGGCTCAACCTGCCGGGCTTTTTTATGCGTGTCGTGCGAGCAGCCTCTACAGAGACAGCCCAGGCACTGATTGGAGCGACGTGGCATAATCACCCGCTGAATTTTTTGGGCACATGGGGAGTTTCGGGAATGGACAATTCCTCCAGTAACAATAAAGGCGTACACCTCTACGGTATCAAAGCCTGCGACACCATGAAAAAGGCCCGCACCTGGCTTGATGAAAATGCCGTGAGTTACGACTTCCATGACTACAAAACGGTCGGCATCGACCGTCAGCACCTGACTCAATGGTGTGATGAACATGGCTGGCAAGTGGTTTTAAACCGGGCAGGAACGACCTTTCGCAAACTCGACGACGGACAAAAAGCCGATCTCGATCAAGCCAAGGCAATCGAACTGATGCTCGCACAACCGTCAATGATCAAGCGCCCGGTGCTCGATATTGGCGGTAAAACCCTGGTTGGCTTTAAGCCCGATGTGTACGAGGCGGCCTTCAAGTAAGCCAAAGCGCTGCTTGAGCCCCTTTCTTAATAGTTAGAGGTATTCACATGTCTACTACCCCGTTCAGCCTGGCCTTTGGTATCGGTACTCAAAACCGTAAAGGCGCATGGCTTGAAGTGTTTTACGCTCAGCCGTTGCTTAAGCCGTCTGCCGAATTGGTCGCTGCTATCGCACCCGCACTGGGTTACACCGGTGGCAATCAGGCCATCGCTTTCAACACCACTCAGGCTTCACAACTGGCTGAGTTGCTGAAAACGATCGATCCGGGCCAAGCCGCCCTGCTGACCCGCCTGGCTGAAAGCCACAAGCCGCTGGTAGCCACCTTCTTGGCCGAAGACGCGGCATTGACCTCGACGCCTGAGGCTTACCTCAAGCTGCATTTGTTATCACACCGTTTGGTTAAGCCACACGGCCTGAACTTGGCGGGCGTTTTCCCGCTGCTGCCTAATGTTGCCTGGACCAGTCAAGGCGCTGTCGACTTGGCCGAACTGGCTGAGCGTCAACTGGAAGCACGCCTCAAGGGCGAAATGCTGGAAGTGTTCTCGGTGGATAAATTCCCGAAAATGACCGACTACGTGGTGCCGAGCGGCGTGCGTATCGCTGACAGCGCACGAGTACGTCTGGGCGCTTACATCGGCGAAGGCACCACCGTGATGCACGAAGGGTTCGTCAACTTCAACGGCGGCACCGAAGGCCCGGGCATGATCGAAGGTCGAGTCTCGGCCGGCGTCTTCGTCGGCAAGGGTTCCGACCTGGGTGGCGGTTGCTCGACCATGGGTACCTTGTCGGGTGGCGGCAACGTGGTGATCAAGGTCGGCGAAGGCTGCCTGATCGGCGCCAACTCGGGCATCGGCTTCCCGTTGGGCGATCGCAATACCGTTGAAGCAGGTCTGTACGTGACGGCCGGCACCAAGGTCGCGCTGCTTGATGACAAGAATCAGCTGGTGAAAGTGGTCAAGGCCCGTGAACTGTCGGGCCAGCCTGACCTGCTGTTCCGCCGCAACTCGCAAACCGGCGCGGTGGAATGCAAATCCCGCAAATCGGCCGTCGAGTTGAACGAATCGCTGCACGCTCACAACTGATCTGATGCCGTATCCAAGGCCCACGCTGCACCTGCAGCGTTGGCCCTGATCCATCGAGCTGAATACCATGCTTCTGCCCTCCCCTTGGCGCGCTGATTTTCCAGCCATCGCCGCACTGCAACGGCAAGGCCAGACCTATCTGGACAACGCCGCTACAACGCAAAAACCCCAAGCGCTGCTCGACGCGCTAAACAATTACTACGCCAACGGCGCGGCCAATGTGCATCGCGCACAGCACCTGCCGGGGGCAAACGCCACTCAATTGTTTGAAAACAGCCGGCGCAACGTCGCCCAATGGCTTAACGCGGGCGATGACGCACAGATCATTTTTACCCACGGCACCACCTCGGCATTGAACCTGCTGGCGTATGGGCTTGAGCATCAATTTGAAACCGGCGATGAGATCGTAATCTCGGCGCTGGAGCATCACGCCAACCTGCTGCCTTGGCAGCAACTGGCACAGCGTCGCGGTATCGAATTGATTGTTTTGCCCCTCGACGCCCACGGGCTGATTGATCTTCCTGTTGCTGCCACGCTGATCGGTCCACGTACCCGGGTATTGGCCGTCAGTCAGCTGTCCAACGTACTTGGCGCCTGGCAACCGCTGCCCGAGTTACTGAAGATGGCCAAGGCGCACGGCGCGCTGACGGTGGTCGATGGCGCACAAGGTGTAGTGCACGGCCGACAAGACCTGCAGGCCCTGAGCTGCGATTTTTATGTCTTTTCCAGCCACAAACTCTACGGCCCGGACGGCGTCGGCGTGCTGTACGGCCGCAATGAAGCTCTGGCGCAGTTACGTCATTGGCAGTTCGGCGGCGAAATGGTCCTGACCACTGACTACCACAGCGCAACGTTTCGCCCTGCGCCGCTGGGTTTTGAAGCGGGCACGCCACCGATAGCCGGGGTCATCGGCCTGGGCGCGACCCTCGACTATTTGAACAGCCTCGACCACGGCGCCGTGCTGGCCCATGAGGCCGCGCTGCACCGGTTATTGCGCGAGGGTTTGCGCAGCCGCGAGGGCGTGCGAGTGCTGGGAGATCCGCAATTGGCGTTGGTGAGCTTCGTGGTGGACGGGGTTCACAACGCCGATCTGGCTCACCTGTTGACCGAACAGGGCATTGCCGTGCGTGCCGGGCATCATTGCGCGATGCCGCTGATCAAGCACCTGGGGCTGACCGGTGCCTTACGCGCGTCTCTGGCGCTGTACAACGACTCCGACGACGTGCAGCGTTTTTTCCATGGGCTGGACCAAGCGCTGGAGTTGCTGCGATGAAGTTGCCGCCTGATGCCCAGCTGGCTTTGGATACTTTCAATCAGCCACAAAGCTGGGAGCAGCGTGCGCGGCTATTGATGCAATGGGGTGAACGCTTGCCCGCGTTGAGCGACGACGAAAAAACCGAAGCGCACCGGGTACACGGCTGTGAAAGCCAGGTCTGGCTGCTGGGCAATTTCGAGCAGGGGGCGTGGCAATTTCGTGCCGCCAGTGACGCGCGCTTGATTCGAGGCTTGGTGGCGCTGCTGTTGGCGCGGGTCAATGGCCTGTCAGCAGAGGATATGCAGCAGGTTGATCCAGCGGATTGGTTCAAGCAATTGGGACTTAGCCGTCACTTGTCACCGTCACGCAGCAACGGCTTGAACGCGGTATTACAGCGGATGCGTCAGTTGGCTTCCGGCACGACCTGAATCGGCTTTATCCGTTCAGACGGGCGTCTTACACCGGCAACAATCTTGTCCACTGCTTTGGTCGCCGCGACCATACCGAACGTCGCCGTAACCATCATCACCGCGCCGAACCCACCCGAGCAGTCGAGCTTCACGCCGTCGCCGACGAAGCTTTTTTGCAGGCAGATGCTGCCGTCGGGTTTCGGATAACGCAGCTGCTCGGTAGAGAACACGCACGGCACGCTGTAGTGGCGGGTCATGGTCCGCGAGAAACCGTAATCCCGGCGCAGGGTCGAGCGCACTTTGGATGCCAACGGATCGTTGAAGGTGCGGTTGAGGTCGCAGACCTGGATCAGCGTCGGGTCTATCTGCCCGCCCGCACCGCCCGTGGTAATGATCTGAATCTTGCGGCGTTTGCACCAAGCGATGAGCGCGGCCTTCGCGTTAACGCTGTCGATGCAATCGAGCACGCAATCGATGTTCGGCGTGATGTACTCGGCCATGGTCTCGCGGGTGACGAAATCACTGACGGCATGGACGACGCAATCCGGGTTGATTGCACGCAGGCGCTCGGCCATGACCTCAACCTTGTCCCGGCCGATCGTGCCTTCCAGTGCGTGCAACTGGCGGTTGCTGTTGCTCAGGCACACGTCGTCCATATCGAACAAAGAGATTTCGCCGACGCCGCAGCGGGCAATCGCTTCTGCCGCCCACGAACCGACCCCGCCGACACCAACGATTGCCACATGGGCAGCACGCAACCGGCTCAGGCCTTCAATGCCATACAGACGGGCGACGCCAGCAAACCGCGGATCTTCTGTGTTCATGACCATAACCCCAAAAACCGGCGCGCATTATAGGGCGGCTTACCGGTGAGAGCATCTTTATCCGGATAAACCGCAATCTCTAACCGCGCCGCACGCTGCACAAGCCAACTTGTTAGCTAGGCATCGTGCCTGACGCACCGCAGCGCTGCTTCTCGCCAACAAGTTGGGTCCTACCGATCCGTCCTCCAGCCGAAATTCGCGAAGACGCGCGCCCCCCTCCCCTGCTTTAATAGCGACAACACACCTAGTTACATAGCAATCTTTGGAATTAGACGTATTTATGTCATCGCGTAAATTTGGACTCAACTTGGTGGTTGTCGTGGCGATTGCCGCGCTGTTCACCGGTTTCTGGGCGCTAATCAACCGCCCGGTCAACGCCCCCGACTGGCCCGAGCAGATTTCAGGCTTTTCTTACTCTCCCTTCCGACCGGGGCAAAATCCGCAGGAAGGCATCTACCCGACCGACGACGAAATGCGTCAGGACCTGGAGTTGATCAGTAAGCAAACCGACAGTATCCGCACCTACTCGGTGGACGGTTCCCTGGGAGATATTCCGAAGCTGGCCGAAGAGTTTGGCCTGCGCGTGACCCTGGGCATCTGGATCAGCCCTGACCAAGAGCGCAACGAGCGTGAAATTACCCGGGCCATCGAACTGGCGAACACCACGCGCAGTGTCGTTCGAGTGGTAGTGGGCAACGAAGCGCTGTTCCGCCGTGAAATCACCGTCAAACAACTCAGTGTCCTGCTGGACCGGGTTCGTGCGGCGGTAAAAGTGCCGGTGACAACCTCCGAACAGTGGCACATCTGGGAGAAATACCCTGAGCTGGCCAAGCACGTTGACTTGATCGCTGCACACATTCTGCCGTATTGGGAATTTATCCCGGTGGACAAGGCCGGTCAGTTCGTCCTCGACCGCGCTCGCGAACTAAAAAAAATGTTCCCGAAAAAACCGCTGTTGCTTTCGGAGGTTGGCTGGCCGAGCAATGGCCGTATGCGCGGCGGTGCTGATGCGACCCAGTCGGATCAAGCCATTTACCTGCGTACGCTGGTCAACAAGCTGAACCGTCAGGGCTACAACTACTTCGTGATCGAAGCCTTTGATCAGCCGTGGAAAGCCAGTGACGAAGGTTCGGTGGGCGCGTATTGGGGCGTGTACAACGCCGACCGCCAGCAGAAATTCAATTTCACCGGGCCCATCGTCGCCATCCCGCAGTGGCGAGTCCTGGCCATCGGATCGGGGGTCTTGGCCCTGCTGTCGCTGGCGTTGCTGCTGATCGACGGCTCGGCGTTGCGCCAACGCGGCCGCACCTTCCTGACGTTCACCGCTTTCCTTTGCGGTTCGGTGCTGGTGTGGATCGGTTACGACTACAGCCAGCAATACAGCACCTGGTTCAGCCTGACGGTTGGGTTCTTGCTGGCCCTCGGCGCACTGGGCGTGTTCATCGTATTGATGGCCGAAGCGCATGAGCTGGCCGAAGCAGTCTGGACCCACAAGCGCCGCCGTGAATTCCTGCCCGTGGAGATCGACAACGCGTACCGACCAAAAGTCTCGGTGCATGTGCCTTGCTACAACGAGCCACCCGAGATGGTCAAGCAGACCCTCAACGCGCTGGCGGCCCTCGATTATCCGGATTTCGAAGTCCTGCTCATCGACAACAACACCAAAGACCCTGCGGTCTGGGAACCGGTCAAGGCGCATTGCGAACTGCTCGGCCCACGCTTCAAGTTCTTCCACGTCGCCCCGCTGGCAGGCTTCAAAGGCGGCGCGCTGAACTACTTGATTCCGCACACCGCGCCGGACGCTGAAGTCATTGCCGTGATCGACTCCGACTACTGCGTTGATCGCAACTGGCTCAAGCACATGGTGCCGCACTTCGCCGATCCGAAAATCGCCGTGGTGCAGTCGCCGCAGGACTACCGCGACCAGAACGAAAGTACCTTCAAGAAGCTTTGCTACTCGGAATACAAAGGCTTCTTCCATATCGGCATGATCACCCGTAACGACCGCGACGCGATCATCCAGCACGGCACTATGACCATGACCCGTCGCTCGGTGCTCGAGGAGCTTGGCTGGGCCGATTGGTGCATCTGTGAAGACGCCGAACTGGGTCTGCGGGTGTTCGAAAAGGGTCTTTCTGCGGCCTATGCCCATAACAGCTACGGCAAGGGCCTGATGCCGGACACGTTCATTGACTTCAAGAAACAACGTTTCCGTTGGGCCTATGGCGCGATTCAAATCATCAAGCGCCACACGTCGAGCCTGCTGCGCGGCAAAGACACGCAACTGACTCGCGGTCAGCGTTATCACTTCCTCGCGGGCTGGTTACCGTGGGTGGCTGATGGCATGAACATCTTCTTCACCTTCGGCGCCCTGCTCTGGTCGGGCGCGATGATCATCGTGCCGCAACGGGTCGATCCGCCGCTGCTGATCTTCGCGATTCCGCCATTGGCACTCTTCGTGTTCAAGGTCGGCAAGATCATCTTCCTGTACCGCCGCGCTGTGGGGGTCAACCTCAAGGATGCGTTTGCCGCTGCGTTGGCCGGGCTGGCGTTGTCCCACACCATCGCCAAAGCGGTCTTGTACGGATTTTTCACTACCAGCATTCCGTTCTTCCGTACACCGAAGAACGTCGACAGCCACGGCATGTGGGTCGCCATTTCCGAAGCTCGGGAAGAACTGTTCATCATGCTGCTGTTGTGGGGCGCTGCGTTGGGCATCTGCCTGGTGCAGGGTCTGCCAAGCGCTGATATGCGTTTTTGGGTGACCATGCTCTTGGTGCAATCGCTGCCGTATCTGGCCGCGTTGATCATGGCCTTCCTCTCCTCCCTGCCTAAACCGACGCATGTGGTAGAGCCGACCCCGGCCTGAGATTAATACAGACGGCATTAAACGGCGGCCTTCGGGTCGCCGTTTTGCTTTAAGCTATGCGCCTTTTCAGCACCTAAACAAACCTTGTAGGTGCCAACTCGTTGGCGAGAGGCTTGACGCGGTCAGCCCGGCACGACGCCTCGCCAACGAGTTCGCTCCTACAGGGTTATTGCGCTTCAATCGGAGTTTTGTACATGACGGCCCCAGCCGAACTTTCGCCCACCCTTCAACTCGCCTGCGACTTGATCCGTCGTCCTTCGGTGACCCCGATCGATGCGGACTGCCAGGCCGTGATGATGCAGCGCTTGGGCAATGCCGGCTTCGCGCTGGAACCAATGCGCATTGAGGATGTGGATAACTTTTGGGCCGTTCACGGCAGTCAGGACGGCCCGGTATTGTGTTTCGCCGGACACACCGACGTCGTCCCAACCGGCCCGGTAAAAGCCTGGCAAAACGATCCATTCAATGCCTTGATCGACGAAAACGGCATGCTCTGCGGCCGTGGCGCAGCCGACATGAAAGGCAGCCTGGCCTCCATGGTGGTGGCGGCGGAACGCTTTGTCGGCGAGCACCCGAACCATAAAGGCAAGGTCGCGTTCCTGATCACCAGTGACGAGGAAGGCCTAGCCCACCACGGCACCAAGGCAGTGGTCGAGCGGCTGGTGGCGCGCAAAGAGCGCATGGACTGGTGCATCGTTGGCGAACCGTCGAGTACCACGTTGGTCGGCGATGTGGTGAAAAACGGCCGTCGCGGTTCGTTGGGCGCCACGCTGACCGTCCGTGGGGTGCAGGGCCACGTTGCGTACCCGCATTTGGCGAAAAACCCGATTCATCTGGCGGCTCCGGCATTGGCCGAACTGGCAGCAGAGCACTGGGACAACGGCAATGCGTTCTTTCCGCCGACCAGTTTTCAAATCTCCAACCTGAACGCCGGCACCGGCGCGACCAACGTCATTCCTAGCGATCTGGTTGCAGTGTTCAACTTCCGCTTCTCCACCGAATCCACGGTTGAAGGTTTGCAGCAACGGGTTGCGGTCCTGCTCGACAAGCATGGCCTGGACTATCACGTGGAATGGGCGCTGTCCGGCCTTCCGTTTCTCACCGAACCGGGGGATCTGTTGGATGCGGTCTCGGCCAGCATCAAGGCCGTCACCGGTCGCGATACCAACGCCTCAACCAGCGGTGGCACCTCGGATGGACGCTTTATCGCGACCATGGGCACACAAGTAGTCGAACTGGGTCCGGTCAACGCCACGATTCATCAGGTCAATGAGCGCGTGTTGGCCGCCGACCTTGATGTGCTGACCGAGATCTACTTCCAGACGCTGGTCAAATTACTCGCATGATGCTCACCTGCCCGATTTGCTCCGCCGCGCTTAGTGACGTCGATAACGGTGTCGTTTGCCCCGCTAGCCACCGCTTCGACCGCGCGCGTCAGGGTTATCTGAACCTGCTGCCGGTGCAGCATAAAAACAGCCGTGACCCTGGCGATAACCAAGCCATGGTCGAAGCCCGCCGCGATTTTCTCAACGCCGGGCATTACGCACCGGTGGCCAGACGATTGGCCGAGCTGGCGGCGCAACAGTTGCCGGCGCGCTGGTTGGACATCGGTTGCGGCGAGGGTTATTACACCGCGCAAATCGCCACGGCATTGCCCGAGGCCGACGGTTACGCGCTGGATATTTCCCGCGAAGCGGTCAAACGCGCCTGTCGCCGCGATCCATCACTGACATGGTTGATCGCCAGCATGGCGCGGGTGCCATTGCCTGACGAGAGCTGCCAACTACTGATCAGCGTGTTCAGCCCATTGGACTGGAATGAAGCCAAGCGCCTGCTGACACCGGGCGGCGGGTTGTTGCGGGTTGGCCCAACCAGCGGACATTTGATGGAGCTGCGCGAGCGGCTGTACGACCAAGTGCGCGATTACGCCGATGACAAGCATTTGGCCTTGATCCCGCAAGGCATGCAGTTGCAACACAGCGAAACCCTGGAATTCAAGCTGACGCTGGTGGACGGCCAATCCCGCGCCAACCTGCTGGCAATGACCCCGCACGGCTGGCGAGCCAGTGCAGAACGTCGGGCCAATGTCATTGAGCAAGTGGCGCCGTTCGAAGTGACGGTCTCCATGCGCTACGATTATTTCGTGCTTGAGCCGTTAGCTCCCGTACACGCACCAAATTGATACGACACCCTGAATCCGCGAATGGATTTTCCAATTTCTGACGAGGCATCCATGCGCCAACCTGATATCGAAATTTACCTCAAAGACTACGACGTCGATTACAAAGCCGTCGCCGCTTGGCTAAGTGCTGCAATCGGCCCGTGCAGCGAGTGGGAAAAGAAAGGCCAAACCTACAAATGCGTCGCGGGCGATATCGCGGTGACTTGGCTACCTAAAGCCGTGGGCAAATGGAACAGCCTGCACCTGGACAGCGACAATACCCCTTGGGAAGACGACATCGCCTGCGCCCGCGCCGCCTTTGCCGCACTGAACGTCGAAGTCCGCTGCGCGCCAGGCACCTGGGTCGAAGAAGAAAGCGACGAAACCGCCGACCGCTGGATCCGCATCAGCACCGATGGCGAAGAAGAGATCGTTTGGCACACCGCTTGATCTCGTGATGTTCGCGACGTCATCAAACTCCTGTTTTTTGCCCATCTCGACCATATACGGCACACTGTCCGCCTCGTTTTTTTCTATGCAGCAGATGCCGTATGACCCGTTCCCCGTTCCGCCGTCTTGTGTTTGGCACCTTGCGCCGACTGTTGTACCTCTGGGTTCGCTCGGAAACCATTAATCAGTCGTCGTTCACCCTTAACCTGGACCGCAGCCGACCGGTGTTTTATGTGCTGCAATCGCCATCGCTGAGTGACCTTGCAGTAGTCGACACCGAGTGCCGCAAAGCCGGCCTGCCTCGGCCGATCCTGCCCGTCGCGGTGGGCAACTTGCTGGAACCTGCGGCATTTTTCTACCTGACACCCGAACCCGACTGGCTCGGCCGTCAAGACAAACGTGGCGCACCGCCGACCTTGGAGCGGTTGCTCAGCGCAATTACTCAGAACGCCAGCGAGGATGCGCAGATCATCCCGGTCAGTGTGTTTTGGGGTCAGTCGCCGGACAGCGAATCCAGTCCATGGAAGTTGTTATTCGCCGACAGCTGGGCGGTGACTGGGCGTCTGCGTCGCTTGGTCAGCATCCTGATTTTGGGTCGTAAAACCCGTGTTCAGTTCTCCGCACCGGTTCATCTGCGTGAGCTGATCGATGAAAACAAGGGCCATGAACGTACATTGCGCATGGCCCAGCGTATTTTCCGGGTGCACTTCCGCAATCTGAAAACCGCCGTAATCGGCCCCGACCTGTCCCACCGCCGGACGCTGGTACGTGGCCTGGTGGGCGAGCCTTTGGTAAAACAGGCGATTCTCGAAGAGGCCGAACGGTCAAACATCACGGAGGCTAAAGCTCAGGCTCAAGCATTGCGCTACGGCAATGAGATCGCTTCGGACTACAACTACTCCGTCATTCGCTTCATGGAAGTGGTGCTGAGTTGGTTTTGGAACAAAATCTACGACGGGATCAAAGTCAGCCACATCGAAGGCGTGCAAGCCGTCGCGCCGGGCCATGAAGTCATTTATGTCCCATGCCATCGCAGCCATATCGATTACCTTCTTCTTTCCTACCTGCTGTTTCGCAATGGTCTGACGCCGCCCCACGTCGCGGCGGGTATCAACTTGAACATGCCAGGCATCGGCGGTTTGTTGCGACGGGGCGGGGCGTTTTTTATGCGCCGTACCTTTAAGGGCAATCCGCTGTACAGCGCAGTGTTCAACGAATACCTGCACACGCTGTTCACCAAGGGGTTCCCGGTCGAGTATTTCGTTGAAGGTGGTCGCTCGCGAACCGGACGTATGTTGCAGCCGAAAACCGGCATGCTGGCCATCACACTGCGCAGCTTTCTGCGCAACTCGCGGATGCCGATTGTTTTTGTACCGGTGTACATCGGCTACGAGCGCGTCCTCGAAGGCCGTACCTATTTGGGCGAGTTACGCGGTGCTAGCAAAAAGAAAGAATCGATTTTCGACATTTTCAAAGTGATCGGGGCACTGAAAAAACAACGCTTCGGCCAGGTGTCGGTTAACTTTGGCGAGCCGATCAAGCTGGCGGAGTTCCTTGACCATGAACAACCGGATTGGCGTGAACAGGAGCTTGGCCCGCTCTACCGACCTGCCTGGTTGAACGAAACCACTCACCGCCTCGGCCAGCGCGTGGCACAGCACCTGAACGAAGCCGCCGCAATTAATCCGGTCAATCTGGTGGCGCTGGCGTTGTTGTCGACCAATAAGCTGGCGCTGGATGATCAGGCCATGGCCCGGGTGCTGGACCTGTACCTGACGCTGCTGCGCCGCGTGCCTTATTCGCCGCACACCACTTTGCCGCAAGGCGATGGCAAAGCGCTGATCAGCTACGTGAAGGGTATGAATCTGCTCTCGGAACAAGCCGACGCCCTAGGCAAAATCCTCTACTTGGATGAGCAAAACGCGGTCTTGATGACCTATTACCGCAACAACGTTCTGCACATCTTCGCCCTGCCTTCGCTGCTGGCGAGCTTTTTCCAAACCGCCTCGCGCATGAGCCGCGAACAAGTCCTGCGCTACACCCGCGCGCTGTATCCGTATCTGCAATCGGAGTTATTCATTCGTTGGCCGCTGAACGAACTGGATGCAGTCGTTGATCAATGGCTTGAGGCGTTGGTCGAGCAAGGTCTATTGCGCTTTGAAAATGAGGTGTACCTGCGCCCGGCACCGAGTTCGCGTCAGTTCGTGCAACTGACGTTGCTGTCTCGTGCCATCGCCCAGACCCTGCAACGTTTCTACATGGCGATCTCGCTGCTGCTCAACAGCGGACAAAACAGCCTCAGCGCCGAAGAACTGGAAGACCTGTGTACGGTCATGGCGCAACGGCTGTCCATTTTGCATGGACTCAACGCACCCGAGTTTTTTGACAAAAGTCTGTTCCGGGACTTTATTCAGAACTTGCTCAACCTGGGGGTGCTGCGCAAAGACACCGCTGGCAAGCTCAGTTATCACCCGTTACTCGGGGATTTGGCGGAGGGTGCGGCCAAGCGTGTACTGCCTGCCGAGATCCGTTTATCCATACGCCAGGTGGCGTTGCACCGCAGCGAAGATGTTTCCGAGGCTGACCCTGCCGGATAAATCCGTTAAATTCCTGCCGATGGCGTCAGGATTCTTCTGCCGCCACCCGTATGGAGATTACGATGAAAAAGCTTTTACTGATCCTTATGACCACCGTGCTCGGCGCCTGCGCCCAGCAGCAACCCACGAATCAAGCCAGCCTCAATGGCGAGGTGTTCTACCTGCAACGCGTCGCCTTGCCACCGGCTGCGACCATGACCGTGAGCCTGCAAGACATTTCCCGCGCCGATGCGCCGGTAGTGATTCTGGCCAGGCAAACGGCTCCGGTGAACGGCCAGGTGCCCCTGCCTTTCTCACTGACCTATGATCCAAAGCACGTTCAACCCGGCCATCGTTACTCGGTAAGCGCGCACATTGACCTCGACGGCAAGCTACTGTTTATCAGCACCGGGCAACATGGCGTGCAGTTGAATGGGCAAGATCCACAACCGTTGCGGATTCGTCTGGACTCGGTTCAATAACACCTAGGCGTTGGCCTAGCGGTCAGCGCCATTTTCTTAATTCGATTTTCAAAAGGATATGTCCATGCTCCGCCCTTCCGTTGTGTTTGCCGGCCTGTGTGCGGGTGTGCTGTTGTCCACCAACGTGTTTGCCTTGGCGCTGACCGACCTGTCCCAGTCGGATGCCACTGGCGGCCTCAAGGACGCACTGACCCAAGGCGCGCAGATCGCCGTCAAGGAACTGGGCGTTCCCGGCGGCTTCAGCAACAACAAAGAAGTGCGCATCGAGTTGCCGGGCAGTCTCGGCAAAGTGGCGAAGAAGATGAAACAGTTCGGCATGGGCGCACAGGTTGATCAACTGGAAGCTAGCATGAACCAGGCCGCTGAAGCCGCCGTGCCGCAAGCACAGGCGTTGTTGGTAGATGCCGTGAAGAAGATGAGTGTGTCCGACGCCAAGGGCATCCTTAGCGGTGGTAATGACTCAGCCACCCAGTACCTGAGCAAGACCAGCCGCGATCAGATCCGAGCCAAATTCCTGCCTATCGTCAAACAGGCCACCGACAAAGTCGGCGTGGCACAAAAATACAATTCCTTCGCCGGCCAAGCGGCTGCACTGGGCGTCGTCGACACCAAAGACGCGAACATCGAAGGCTACGTGACCGAACAAGCGCTCAATGGCCTGTTCAAAATGATTGGCGAGCAAGAAGCCAGCATCCGCAAAAACCCGGCCGCAGCGGCGACCAGTTTGGCGAAGAAGGTGTTTGGGGCGCTGTAACTCAACCTCTCGGCGTGCGCGTCTGGGGTTTATATCGTTAACCTACAGCCACGCCCGCTTGATCTCGGATTCGTCACGCAGGCTGAATACCCACTCCCGGCCTGCTTTGGCTTTGTTAAACACATTCAGCGCCACCAGACCGTTGAGTACCGCTGAAGCAGTGTTGTAGGAGCAACCGAAATTCTCCTTCACATTGACTGCCGTAAACGCTTTCGCCGAGCCCGTTAGCGCTACCTGAAAAACGGCTTTCTGTTTTTCACTGAACTGCTCATACAGCCCCGAACCCGCGAGCCAATGGTCGAAGCTAACCGCGTCGGCCGCCATTTTCTTGTAGGCCGTCAGAAAGTCATTCACCGCCCGGACAATCACCGAACACTGGTGATCAATAAAGTAGGTCAGGTCCATTCCATCGGTTTCGGTGTAGAGGTACGACCGGCCATATTTGACCGGGGCATTGCGCAGCAGCACGCTGATAGCAATGTAGCGGAACGCCGAAAACTCGCTCTTGAACATGAACCAATAAAACAATGCTCTCGCCACACGGCCATTACCGTCCCGAAAGGGGTGCTCGTAGCCCAAGGCGAAGTGCAATGCGATACCTTACTGCGCGACAGCGGGTTATGGCCTACAAAATATTATGCGGGCTCTGGCGTTTTTTTCACCCGAAACCATGCGGCATACAGCGCGGGCAGGAACAGCAGCGTGAGTGCAGTGGCGACGATCAGGCCGCCCATGATTGCCACGGCCATGGGACCGAAAAACACGCTGCGTGACAGCGGAATCATGGCCAACACCGCCGCCAGGGCGGTGAGGACGATGGGGCGGAAACGGCGGACGGTGGCTTCGATGATCGCTTGCCAAGGTTCAAGCCCAGCGGTGATGTCCTGTTCGATCTGGTCCACCAGAATCACCGAGTTACGCATGATCATCCCGGACAAGGCGATCGTGCCTAACATCGCCACAAAGCCGAAGGGTTGATGGAACACGATCAGGAACGAGGTGACGCCGATCAAACCCAGCGGTGCGGTCAGGAACACCATGGCCACCCGCGAGAAGCTGCGCAGTTGCAGCATCAGCAAGGTCAGGACCACGACGATGAACAACGGCACACCGGCGTTGACCGAGCGCTGGCCACGTCCGGACTCCTCCACAGTACCGCCGACCTCCAGCAGATAACCGTCGGGTAATTCAGCCCGCACGGTGTCTAGCGTTGGCAGGATTTGTTGAATCAGCGTGGCCGGTTGCTCCTTGCCGTAGATGTCCGCACGGACGGTCACGGTGGGCAGTCGGTTGCGATGCCAAATGATGCCTTCTTCAAAGCCATACTCCAGCGTCGCCACTTGCGACAGCGCAACGCTGGTGCCGTTGGCGGTGGGGATGGCGAGGCTGGACAGCGAAGTCAGGTCTTTGCGGGCATCGGCAGTGCCGCGCACCAGAATTTCGATCAGCTCATCGTCTTCCCGGTACTGGCTAACGCTGGAGCCGGTCAATGAACTTTGCAGAAAACGCGACAGGTCCGCCGTGGTCACCCCCAGTGCCCTCGCCCGGTCCTGATCGACGTTGAGGTGCACGACTTTACTCGGCTCTTCCCAATCCAGGTGGACGTTAGCCACGCTCGGGTTTTCCCGAACTTTGTCAGCCACCTTGCGCGCTAACGCACGGACCTCTTCGATGTGTTCACCCGAGACCCGAAATTGCACGGGATAGCCCACGGGCGGGCCATTTTCCAGGCGCGTCACTCGGGGTCGCAGGGTCGCAAACTGCTCGTTGAGCGTGCTGATCAACCACGTGCGAACCGCCTCGCGGTCTTCGATGGTCTTTGCCAACACCACGAACTGCGCAAAACTGGCCGCCGGCAGTTGTTGGTCCAGCGGCAGGTAAAAGCGCGGCGAGCCGGTGCCGATATAGGCCACGTAACTGTCGACGCCGGGGTGATCTTTTAGCATTTGTTCCAGCCGCGTGACTTGCCCGGCGGTATTGCTGAGGGAGGCGCCCTCAGCCAGTTTCAAATCGACCATCAGCTCAAGCCGCACGGATGCGGGGAAAAACTGCTGCGGCACGAAACGGAACATCACCACCGACAACACGAACAAGCAAAGGGTCAATACCAACACGGTTTTACGGCGTCTCACGCACCAGCCCACCAAACTTCGCACGCGCTGATAGAACGGGGTGCCGTAAGGGTCTGGTGCATGTGAACCATGTTTGTCTGCGTGAATTTTCGCCAAGTCCGGCAATAACCGGTCGCCCAAGTAAGGCACGAACACCACGGCAGCGATCCATGACGCCAACAGTGCGATGGTCACCACTTGGAAAATCGAGCGGGTGTATTCCCCGGTGGATGATTGCGCGGTGGCAATTGGCAAGAAGCCAGCGGCAGTGATTAATGTGCCGGTGAGCATCGGGAACGCAGTGCTGGTCCAGGCGAAACTAGCGGCTCTGAGCCGGTCGTAGCCCTGCTCCATTTTGATTGCCATCATCTCCACCGCAATGATCGCGTCATCCACCAGCAAGCCCAGCGCCAGTACCAGCGCGCCCAGGGAAATTTTGTTCAGACCTACGCCCAAGTAATACATGCAGGCGAAGGTCATCGCCAACACCAGCGGGATGGTCAGGGCAACCACTAACCCGGTACGCACCCCTAGGGAGAAGAAACTCACCAACAGCACGATGCCCAGCGCCTCAGCCAGCACATGGACGAACTCGCCGACCCCGGTTTTCACTGCTGCCGGTTGGTCCGACACCTTGCGCAGCTGCATACCGGCTGGGAGGTTTTGCTGGATGTGGGCAAACTCAGCTTCGAGCGCATGCCCGAGGGAAAGGATGTCCCCGCCGTCTTTCATCGCCACGGCCAGGCCAATGGCGTCTTCGCCCATAAAACGCATGCGCGGCGCGGGTGGGTCATTGAAGCCGCGATGAACCTCAGCCACATCGCTGATACGAAAGGTGCGGTTCGCCACGCGAATCGGAAAGTTTTTTATCTCGTCGACGGACTGAAAACGGCCGGTCACGCGCAATTGAATACGATCACTGGGCGTCTCGAAAAAACTGGCCGCCGACACCGCATTCTGAGCCTCAAGCGCCTGCTGAACGGCTTCCAACGACAAACCCAAGGTCGCGAGTTTCAGGTTCGACAGCTCAATCCAGATCTTCTCGTCCTGCAATCCCAATAGTTCAATCTTGCCAACGTCCTTGACCCGTTGCAGTTGGATTTGCACGCGGTCTGCGTAGTGTTTGAGTATCGCGTAATCAAAACCGTCGCCGGTCAACGCGTAGATATTGCCGAATGTAGTGCCGAATTCATCGTTGAAAAACGGGCCTTGAACGCTGGGCGGCAAGGTTTGCCGAATATCGCCGATCTTCTTGCGCACCTGATACCACAGCTCAGGCACTTGAGCGGCAGACATGGCGTCGCGGGCAAAGAACGTGACTTGCGACTCTCCTGGTCGCGAGAACGAGAGGATGCGCTCGTACTCGCCGGTTTCCATCAGCTTCTTCTCGATGCGATCGGTGACTTGCCGACCGACTTCCTCAGCGCTGGCACCCGGCCAAAGGGTGCGAATGACCATGGCCTTGAAGGTGAACGGCGGGTCTTCACTTTGCCCGAGCTTGGTGTAGGACAATGCGCCGACCACGGCCAATAGCAGCATCAAAAACAGGACGATCTGGCGGTTGCGCAGGGCCCATTCAGACAGGTTAAAACGCATCCGTGCTTACTCCTTGGCCGCCAGCTTCACTTCCCGATTGCTGCGATCCACCGGGCGTACCTTTTCGCCCTCGTGAAGCACATGCACGCCAGCCGCGACGATCCAATCCGTGGCACTAAGGCCTTCCAGAACCGGCACCGTGTCTTGACCGTAGGTGGCGACGCGAACCGGAGTGCGCTTGATTCTGTTGTCGGCATCGATACGCCAGACATAGGTGGCGCCGTTTTCAGCCGTCAGCGCCGACAATGGCACCGACAGCGCGGCGGTTTCTCCAGTCTGAAAAAACACCCGGGCGCTCTGCCCCAGCTCTGCCGGGACTTTGCCACCGGCGAAAGCGATTCGGGCGGCGAAGGTGCGTGAGCGCGGATCAGCCGCAGGCGACAGTTCCCGGATGCGACCGGTCAAGCGTTGATCGCGTTGGGTCCACAGTTCAACCGCCACGGTCTGCCCGATTTTGAAGCGGCTGAAGCTTTGCTCCGGCACGCTGATCAGCACTTCCCGCTCGCCATCGGCGGCCAGGGTAAACACCGTTTGCCCGGCGGCAACGACTTGCCCGACTTCCACCAACCGTCTTGAAATCACCCCATCCTGCGGGGCACGCAGCACGGCATAACCAGCTTGGTTATCGGCCACGGTAAATTCGGCTTTGATCTGTTTGAGCCGCGCCTCACCTGAAAGGAACAGGTTTTGGGCGTTGTCGAATTGCGAATGGCTGACCATCTGCCGGTCCATCAAGGTCTTGTAACGATCACGCTCAGTGCGGACCCATTGCAAGTTTGCTTCAGCAGCGGCCACTTGGGCACGGCTCGCTTCCAATTGCAGGCGCATGTCCTGGGGGTCAAGCTCGGCCAAGGGCTGATTGGCTTTGACACGTTCCCCTTCTTCCACCAAGCGCTTGATGACTTTGCCTGGAACCCGAAATGCCAGGTCAGGCTCGAATCGCGCACGTACTTCGCCGGGGTAGCTGTCCATCGACAGCGATGCTATTTGCGGCTGGACGACAATGGCCGGACGCACGGTGGTCGGAGCGGACTCTTCATGACCGCAACCCGTCAGTAGCAAAACCAGACTGATGGCCGGGGTAAAGGACAAGGCATCGCGAAACATGGTGATGGACCTTTGGCGTAGGATGCTTTAATTGTTGTACTGCCGCGTATATTAAGAAATACCAAACTCACCAGTCCACTATTAAAACGAAGATGCCTGATAATTTATTGATCGCTTCTGGCCCTGGTCGCCCCAAGGACCTGGCAAAACGCCAGGCCATCCTCGATGCCGCGAAAAACCTGTTCGTCAGCAATGGATATGCTGGCACCAGCATGGACGCCGTGGCCGCCGAAGCCGGGGTGTCAAAATTGACGGTTTACAACCATTTCACCGACAAGGAGACCTTGTTCTCGGCGGCGGTGGTGGCCCGTTGCGAAGAGCAACTGCCTGAGCTGTTTTTCGAGATGCCTGAGGGCACCCCGGTAGAAACGGTGTTGACCACTATCGGGCGGGGCTTTCATGCGCTGATCAACAGCCGGGACTCGATTGAGCTGCATCGGTTGATGGTGGCTCTGGGGGCTCAAGATCCGAAGTTGTCACAGATCTTTTTCGAGGCGGGCCCTGAGCGGATCCTGCAGGAGATGGAGCGGCTGCTGATTCAGATCGACAACAGCGGCAGCCTGAACATCGACAAACCGCGCCTCGCCGCCGAGCATTTTTTGTGTCTGCTCAAAGGCACCTGCAACTTCCGCCTGCTGATCGGTTGCAACGATGCACCCAACGAAGGGGCGGATGACGAGCACGTACGGGAAGTGGTGAGCGTGTTCATGCGTGCCTATCGCGCCTGAAACCACTCCAACGCTGTAGGAGCCAACTTGTTGGCGAGGTGTAAAACCTGACACACCGCATCAAGCTTCTCGCCAACAAGACGGTATCTACAGGTCGTATGGGTGGAAAATTTCGGCGCCGCCTTCGCGATGAAGGTTCGAAAGGGGTTCAGCCTTTGAGTGCTTTTTTGGGGTAGATGTCGTAGCGGCTGGATTTTCCATCCAGCGCATAACCAGGCTTTGGGCCATCGATACTGGGGGCTTTGCGGGGGCGTTTGACCACCACTCGGTGGGTGGCCAGCGCCAACGCTGCTTCGAGTAACGCTGGAGCGTCCATGTCGTCGCCCACCAAGGGCCGGAACAGGCGCATTTCTTTTTTGACCAACGCGGTTTTTTCCCGGTGCGGAAACATCGGGTCCAGATAGATCACCTGCGGCGGCTCACCTTCCCAAGCCCGAATCAGCTCGATTGAATTGCCGGTCAGCAAACGCATCTGCGCAATGATCGGCCCGATTTCGCGATCTCTCAGCCCGCGGGCCAGGCCGTCTGCGAGCAGCGCGGCAATGATCGGCTGACGTTCGATCAGGCTTATGTCACAACCCAGGCTGGCGAGCACGAACGCGTCTTTGCCCAATCCCGCTGTCGCATCCAGCACCCGAGGTCGCACGCCCGGTTGGATACCGACAGCCTTGGCGATCATCTGCCCGCTGCCGCCGCCGAATAACCGTCGATGCGCCGCCGAACCTTCGACGAAATCCACCCGCACCGGCCCCGAAGTGTCTGCGCCCAACTGCTGCAATTGCAAACCGTCGTCGGTCACTTGCAGGGCGAATTCGGCGTGGGTGTCTTCCAATGGCAGGCCGAGGCGCTGCGCCCAGTGCTCTGCTTGGGCCTGTCCGTTGCTGATCAGGGTCTCGACGCGAATGCGGCTGCCCGTTTGTTGCTCACTCATTTGCCCACGCGCTCAACTATTTTTAAATGATCGGCGAAAGTGGCCGATAACGAGAATATCCAGCATTTTGCCAGAGCCAGACGAACAAAGAGCGCTATGTCTGACATTGAATCCGCACCGATAGGCTATTTGTCGTACGCAGGCGACTACAGTCTTCGCAATACCAGAACCCTGAGCGGCGTTACCCAGCTCTGGTCGGATGCGTTCGCTCGTGCAATGGCAGACCAAACGGCGGATAAAACCAGCGACTCAGTGACGCCTACCGTCGCGGCGGCTGACCCAGTAACCGGCGAGCCACTGGGCGGTACGAATGCGCTAGGGCAAATCGTCGATCAGCGTGAGCTACCGGTAAATGATGTACAGCGTCGCCCATCCGTGCCGCTGCATTTGCCGATTGCTGAATTTGAACTGCACCTGCTGCCTACGCCTGCGGAGCCATTCAGCGTGGCGGACATGATCGAGCAGCAACGGCACCTGGATTTCGACAGCGGCTGGGTTCGGCCGCTGGTGCTCGATCCCCACCAAGCCGACGCAAATCCAGGCCCTGGTCCGCAAACGCGGCCACTGCATCTTCCTATCGCCGAGTTCGAATGGGACTTGGCTGATAAGCCTGCACTGCCGCTTGCCGCTGAAACCGTCGATGAGCAACAGCGCCATTTGAACTACGACAACGGCTGGGCACGGCCGATCATCCTGCAAAACCTGCGCATGGCCGCCTAAGCGCAGCCGATCCTTACAGCAAACCCAATTGCTGTTGCGCGTCAGGCGCCTCGCTCTCCAACACCACCAATGGCGACAACCCCGGCAACCGTGTCATCAATTGCTGATGGAAGCGTCGCGCCAAGTCAGGCGCCTGAAGGTTGTCGGGGGTGTGCAGAAAGACATAAGGCGTACGCCCCTCCTCTATCCAGCCGGCGACTTTCTCGACCCAAGGCGCCAAGAACGGATCATTGGCTTCCAACAGTGGATGACCGATAAAACGCACTTGGGGACATTGCGTCAGTGCTGCGGGGCGCGGCGGGACTTTGGGTTTTTTCGACTGCGCATGCAGCACCGCTGGGTCCGTTGACACACAACTGAACAGCGCTCGCGGATCAAGGCAGATGCGCTCTACACCCCGGTCCAGCAACAATCGATTGAGCATCCGTTCTTCATCGCCCTTGGCGAAAAACGCCGGGTGCCGAACCTCTACCGCCAGCGGACGCTCAAGGGCGTCGATAAAACTTACCAGCTCAGCCAATCGCAGCGGGCCGAAGCTCGCCGGTAATTGCAGCCACAACGGCGACACGCGCTGGCCCAGAGGCGCGAGGAGCGCAATGAAGTCGTCAGCTGCGTGCAGTTGTTGACGCAGGTCGCCACCGTGGCTGATGTCGCGATGGAATTTGGCGGTGATTCGAAAGTGTTCCGGCAGCGTTCGAGCCCAGCGTTCAACAATCACGGGCGAAGGCCGGGCATAAAACGTGGTATTGCCTTCGACCGCATTGAACACCTGCGCGTACAAGCCGAGGAATTCGTTAGGACGGGCGTTCTCCGGGTACAGAGAATCGCGCCAGGCGTTTTCACTCCAGGACGGGCAACCGAGGTAATAAGGGGGAAGAGAAGAATTCAAACGTGAAGGTCGAGGCCCAGCACTTCCATGTCCCAATCGACGTAACTGGCGGTGGTGAGGTAACTGGCCAGTGCATGGGCAACACGGTTGCTGACGGAGCGAGGGAAAATCATATCTTGTTGGCGTGCGGGAACGTTAGCCGTCGGACCTGCTTGTGTACTTTGCGGTCGAGAGGTCGGCGCGGGGAGTTGCGGGGAAATTTCGTTCTCGCTGTCGACTTCCTCAAACGCGTCATCAACCACCGCAGCGCCTTTGCGAGGCTTGCGCTTTATGGGGTATGAGCGTGATGAGGGTCCGTCTATGCGCATCAATGCGTACTCGGCGTCGTATAGTGGCAATCTAGCAGCACGGACATGGCTTCACAAATGTCCGAACGATAACTAGACCACAATTTTTGCAGAAGGTTTAAAAACACTGATGAAGTGTCGCATTTCCTTAAAAGCCGGGAATACACCGCTTCCCTGAAGGGATAAGGTCCGAAGGTCCTTCGCCAACAAGACGGTATCTACAGCTACTTAGCCTTGGGGGTCGCGACTTTATCGCGCAGGTAAACCGGTTGCGCCTGGTCAGCGACAACGGCTTCGCCACGTGCCCAAGCGAAGGTCGCCAGAGTCAGCAAATCTTGTGCATGGGGCAGCAATTGCGCGTCATGCCCAGCCACCTTGATTGCGATCCGCTCGGCATAACCCCAGCCCGTGCCTGCGCCGAACCATTCACCCTGAGCATCATCCGGCAATGCAGCCAGTTCCGGGGGCAAGACCGCTTCGATCCCGGCTAAGCGCATTTCACCGGCTGTTTCGCGATAACAGCCCCAGTAGACCTCGTCCATCCGCGCATCGATCGCCGAGGCAACCTGACGGACACCGCGCTCACGGAACGCACGTTGCGCCAACACGGCCAAGTTCGACACCGGCAATACCGGGCGTTCCAGGGCAAATGCCAGGCCCTGCACGACGCCGATAGCGATACGCACTCCGGTAAATGCCCCCGGTCCGCGACCAAAAGCGATGGCGTCAACCGCAGACAAGGCAACCCCGGCTTCGGCCAGCAGGTCCTTGATCATCGGCAACAAGCGCTGTGCATGCAGACGCGGGATGACCTCGTAGTGGCTCAGCACTTTGCCGTCGTGGAGCAAAGCGACAGAGCAAGCTTCAGTGGCGGTATCCAGGGCCAGCAAGGTGGTCATCGGTGTTTCCATTTGAAAGGTGCGTAAAAAAGTGCCGCATTATAAACAACTACGGCCCGCAAGCGGGCCGTAGTTCATGACTGCAATCGGGTATCAGCTAAAAGCAGCCAGCACCTTGGCGGTGATGTCGTCGACAGAACCGATGCCTTCGATGTGGCTGAACTTCGGCTTGCCATTCTGAGTCGCCAGGTTCTGGTAGAACGAAACCAGCGGCTTGGTTTGAGCGTGGTAAACCTCAAGGCGGTGACGCACGGTGGCTTCGACGTCATCTTTGCGCTGAACCAGCGGCTCGCCGGTAACATCATCCAGACCCGCCACCTTTGGCGGATTGTAGATAAGGTGATAAACGCGACCAGAACCTTCATGCACCCTACGACCGGAGATGCGTTTGACGATTTCTTCGTCATCGACCGCGATTTCAACCACGTTGTCGATTTCCAATCCGGCGGTCAGCAACGCTTCAGCTTGGGGGATCGTACGTGGGAAGCCGTCGAACAGCACGCCATTGGCGCAATCTGGCTGGGACAAACGGTCTTTGATCAAGCCGATGATCAGGTCATCGGAGACCAGACCGCCGCTGTCCATGACGCTTTTGGCTTTCAGGCCAAGTTCTGTGCCGGCTTTAACGGCTGCGCGCAGCATGTCACCCGTGGAAATTTGCGGGATGCTGAATTTCTCGGTGATGAATTTTGCCTGAGTACCTTTACCGGCCCCGGGAGCTCCCAGCAGAATCACGCGCATCAATGTGCTCCTCAATTTTTATAGAGATATCAACAGACTCGCCTCTTTGGGCCAATCTCAAAAAATGTTCAGCCAATCGGCCAAAGGCTGATCAAGATACACAGCAGGCTATCCCCACACAAGCAGCCGAAAGTCGCAGCAACCGACGACGCTTCGGCACCCAAATTTGCTGCTACCAAAGTATGACTTGGCGCAACCTTATAAAAATGCGTCTTAAAGGGTCGATAAGTAACCCTTTTTTGATGAGCGCAGCTTCCTTTGGCAGCGCTGCACGCTAAAAGTCTTCAGCCCGTGTTACGCAACCCGGCGGCTATGCCTGCCACCGACACCAGCAATGCTTGTTCCAAAGGGCTGTCCAGCGCTGCCTCGCGTGTGCGTGAACGTGACAATAGTTCAGCCTGCAACAGGTGCAAGGGGTCGAGGTAAGTATTGCGCAAACTAATGAACTCAAGGGTCTCTGGACTATGTGCAAGTAGCTGCGATTGCCCTGTCAGCCCCAGTACCACTTGGCAGGCCTGCGACAATAGGTCGCGCAAGTGACTGCCTAAATGTTGCAGGTGTGGCTCGACCAGTCGTTCGTCATACAGTTGAGCGATGTCACTGTCGGCCTTGGCCAACACCATCTCCAGCATGTCGATACGCGTGCGGAAAAATGGCCACTGTTCACGCATGTGCGCCAACAGTTCACCTTCGCCGCGCTCCAGCGCTTTGCTCAACGCGGTTTCCCAACCGAGCCAGGCGGGCAGCATCAAACGGGTTTGGGTCCAGGCAAAAATCCACGGGATCGCACGCAAGCTTTCAACCCCACCTTCACGACGCTTGGCTGGCCGGCTGCCCAACGGTAGGCGCCCCAGTTCTTGCTCGGGGGTGGCCTGACGGAAGTATTCGACGAATTCAGGATTCTCGCGCACCACCGCCCGGTAGGCACTAACACCATCAGCGGCCAAGTGATCCATCATTTCGCGCCACGCCGGTTCAGGACGGGGTGGCGGTTGCAGCGTGGCTTCGAGCACTGCTGCCAGGTACAAATTGAGGTTCTGCTCGGCGATGTCCGGCAAACCGAACTTGAAACGAATCATCTCGCCCTGTTCCGTCGTGCGAAAGCGCCCTGCCACTGACCCCGGCGGCTGCGACAGAATTGCCGCGTGGGCGGGGCCACCACCACGGCCGACCGTGCCGCCGCGACCGTGAAACAGCAACAGTTCAACTTGCTGCTCGCGACAGATGTCGACCAATTGCTCCTGAGCCCGGTATTGGGCCCACGCCGCAGCGGTAGTCCCGGCGTCCTTGGCCGAGTCGGAATAGCCGATCATCACTTCTTGCGGGCCATGCAGACTCAAGCGATAGCCCGGCAGGCTGAGTAACTGTTCGATGGCAGGACCGGCGTTGTCCAGGTCCGACAAGGTTTCAAACAACGGCACCACGCGCATCGGCCGTTGCAGACCGGTTTCCTTAAGCAGCAGTTGCACCGCCAACACATCCGAAGCGGCCCCGGCCATGGAGATCACGTATGAACCCAGCGACGCAGCCGGCGCCGCCGACACTTCACGGCAGGTCGCGAGCACCTCGGCGGTATCGGCAGCAGGTTTGAAGTGGCTGGGCAATAACGGACGACGGTTTTTTAGCTCGCGCAGCAGGAAGGTAATCCGCGCGTCTTCGTTCCAGTCTTCGTAGCGGCCCAAGCCCAAATAGTCGGTAATTTCAGTCATCGCCGCCGTGTGGCGACTGGAATCTTGACGCACGTCCAGACGCACCAAAAACAACCCGAAGGTCACCGCACGCCGCAGGCAATCGAGCAACGGTCCATCGGCAATGACACCCATGCCACAGTCGTGCAAGGACTGGAAACACAGGTTCAACGGCTCAAACAGATCCCGGTTGTTGTGTAACACACTGTCGGGCGCTGGTTGCGTGACGGCCAATGAAGATTGAGCCCATTTGCGCGTGGCACGCAGGCGATCGCGCAACCGCTTGAGTACGGCGCGATACGGTTCGGCGCTATCACCAGCGGCGGCACGCAAGGCACCGCTGGCCTCTTGCATCGACAGTTCGGACGCCAATTGATCAACGTCACGCAGGTAAAGATCAGCCGCCATCCAGCGCGCCAGCAGCAAGACCTCTCGAGTGACCGCAGCGGTAACGTTGGGGTTGCCATCACGGTCGCCACCCATCCACGACGCAAAGCGTATGGGTGCGGCTTCCAGCGGCAGGTGCAACCCGGTGGCCACATGCAGGGCGTGATCGGCCTTGCGCAGGTAATTGGGTATCGCCTGCCACAGGGAGTGCTCGATCACGGCGAAGCCCCATTTTGCCTCGTCGATGGGCGTCGGGCGGGTGCGGCGGATTTCTTCGGTGTGCCAGGCTTCGGCAATCAGCCGTTGCAGGCGCACGGTAATGTTTTCGCGCTCAGCGGCGCTGAGGTCACGATGGTCGAGGGCCGCCAATTGCGCGGCGATCGCGTCGTATTTTTGAATCAGGGTTCGGCGCGCCACTTCGGTGGGGTGCGCCGTCAATACCAACTCGATTTCCAGCTTGCCCAACTGCCGCGCCAACGCCTCAGGCGAATGGCCGGTGTTTTTTAGCCGTTCCAGCAGCTCAGGCAGCACACGGGATTCAAATGGCTGTGGCAACGGGTCTTCGCGACGGTGGATAAGTTGATATTGCTCTGCAATGTTGGCCAGGTTCAAAAACTGATTGAACGCTCGCGTCATCGGCAGTAACTCATCCTCGCTCAGCTCATCAACGCTGGTACTCAACTGCTCAGTGCCCGCTGCCGAGCCGCGCCGTCCTGCTTTGGCGCCTTTGCGAATGCGCTCGATTTTTTCGAGAAACTCAGGCCCGCGTTGCTCACGGATGGTATTGCCCAACAGCTCACCCAGCAGGTGAACGTCTTCGCGTAAACGTGCGTCGATATCGGCCATGGCCCTAGTCTCCAGCGTTTCTTGACGGGTGCTGCTCAGTGATTAAAGGACAAGACTGAACAAGCGCGCAAAAATCTGATCCATAAGAGTGCACAGCGCGGTGGGTTCTGACAAGCACACCTCTGTCTAGCACCTGGATTGAAGGGGATGAGCTAATCTGTGGAGTGAGCCGTACCGCGACTTGCACCCCGATGTTCCCGCCACAAGCGGGCTTACCATGAGGTTCCATATGAAAATTCGTGAACTTGCCAAACACTGGGAACAGAATGCCAAGGGCCGCTTGAGCAAAACCGGCTATACGATTCATCTGGACGTCGAAGCCGCCGCGCGCTTGGCGGCCATTGCCGAGATGTACCCCAAACGTCTTCCCGAGGAACTGCTTGGGGAACTGATTGGCGCGGCGCTGGAAGAACTTGAGGCCAGCTTTCCGTACGTCAAAGGCAACCATGTGGTGGCCACGGATGAAGAAGGTGATCCGCTGTACGAAGACGTCGGTCCTACCCCGCGCTTTCTTGCCCTTTCGCGGCAACATCTGCATCAGCTTGACGAAAAATCTGACGCGTAAACCTATCGTTTCCACCCGCGCTCGTTAACCCTCCTCTCAGCGTCTGCCTGGCCGATTTATGCGGCCGGCATGCGCCTGCATGACTTTTGAGTCACGTTCTAGAGCCTTCTACCTCCCGTTTAGGTTTTTTCAGGCGGTGGAAAAACCTGACTGAACTATTCAAAAAATCCATGGGTCACAGCCATTAACCATCGCAGCAAACCTGATAGCAGTTGGCGTGAACCCTATGTCCGGCTTCAGGCATGACTGTCATGGAAAATCTGGTTCCAAGAGACCTCCAATGGAGTTGAACACCATGAAGATCAATACTGCCACCCCCTCGTTTAGCCGCGTTCGCGGGTTGAAACTGGCTGTTTTGGCACTCGGCAGCAGCGTTGTATTGGCCGGATGTGCGGGTAACCCACCGACGGCGCAGTACGCAGTCACTCAATCTGCCGTGAACAGCGCCGTCAGCGCAGGTGGCACCGAGTACGCGGCCGTGCAGATGAAGTCGGCTCAGGACAAGCTCAAAGCAGCGGAACTGGCGATGCACGACAAGAAATACGACGAAGCGAAAATGCTTGCCGAGCAGTCCGAATGGGACGCCCGTGTAGCTGAACGTACCGCTCAAGCGGCCAAAGCTCAAAAAGCTGTCCAGGATGCCCGTCAGGGTGCTGATGAACTGCGGCAGGACGGCATGAAGACCACGCAGTAAGCGCGGCCGGCCGCACCCTCCCGTTTATTCGTATTGCCTAGATCGACATTGAATTGAAGGACGAAAATATCATGCGTAAACAATTGATGGTTCCTGCTCTTCTCGCGCTGAGCATTGGCTTGGCCGCCTGTGCAACACCTCCGAATCCTAGCCTTGAACAAGCGCGGACCAACTTTGCCGCCCTGCAAGCCGACCCGCAATCGAGCCAGGTTGCCGCGCTGGAAACCAAGGACGCGAGTGACTGGCTGGATAAGGCCGACATGGCCTATCGCAATAAAGAGGACGCCAAAAAGGTCGATCAGCTGTCTTACCTGACCCTCCAACGAATTGAGGTGGCCAAGCAGACCGTTAACCTACGGACCGCTGAAGATCAGCTGAAAAACGCCGCCGCGATGCGAGCACAAGCGCGCTTGGCTGCCCGTGATGCGCAGATCAAACAGCTCCAGGACAGCTTGAACGCCAAGCAGACTGCTCGCGGTACCTTGGTGACCTTTGGCGATGTGTTGTTCGACGTAAACAAAGCGGAGCTGAAATCGTCCGGCATGATGGACGTCAACAAGCTTGCGCAGTTCTTGCAGCAAAACCCGGATCGCAAAGTGGTGGTCGAAGGCTACACCGACTCCAGCGGGTCTACGTCTTACAACCAGTCTTTGTCTGAACGCCGGGCCGATTCGGTACGCACAGCCTTGGTGAAGATGGGTGTCGATCCTACCCGCATCGTGGCTCAGGGTTACGGCAAGGAATACCCGGTTGCGGACAACAGCAGCAACTCGGGGCGCGCGCAAAATCGTCGCGTGGAAGTGACCATTTCCAACGACAATCAACCGGTAGCACCGCGCTCGTCGATGCAATCGACTAACTGAGGCACAGTAAAACGCCCCGCCGGTGTGAATCGGCGGGGCGTTTTGTTGTGGTTTTGCTTTACGGCTGCAACTGCTGCGGGGTTTCCTGGCCCATGCAATGCACGGCCTGTTTGCTGCCGTTGACTAACACGCCGCTCAGACCTTTCTGCGCGGTGTCGAACAAAACCAATACACCGTCGATGCACTGCGCGACTTCGGTAGCAGGGTCCACGGAGATTTTGTATTCCTCGCCTGGCACGGTCTTGAGCATGGTGAATTCGCTCAACAACAACGCATCTTCTGGCTTGGCAAAATGCAGATAGCCGTAATACCAGAGGCAACCGACAGTGCCGAGGATGCAGCCGATGCCGGTAAGGATCAGGGGAATTGCGTTACGTTCTTCGCTCATTGCGGACTCTCTGAATGTTCAATTTCTGAATGCTGAGTTGCGGGTTGCGCAACCGGGGTTTCGGGGTAATTCGGGACTTCGGCCAATCGACGCAGCCCATTGAAGTGCTGCGGGTCTTCCAGATAACGCAGCAACACCTGGCGCCAGGTCGGGTCAAAGAACGTCTGCACATGGCCACCCCGGGTCAATTGCAGGACCCTCGGCGGCGGCGCAGCTTGATACAGACTGATGCCATTGGAAAGAGGGACCAACGTATCGTCGATGCTCTGAAACATCATGATGGGCGTGCCCACCAGCTGCGGCATTCCTTTGATGGCGCTTTCTGAGTCCGGGATCAGCCATGACAGTGGCGTTTGCAGCGGCCAGGTCAGCCACGACGTGCTCAAGGTGTAGCGCGCAACATCCCGGTAGCTGGCCGGCGTGCCGTCTAACACCAAGGCTTTGAGCCGCGCCCTTTGCTGTGGATGCTCAGCCAAATAGTGCACGGCCAGCGAACCACCGATGCTTTGCCCAAGGACCACCAATGGTTTCCCCTGTACCTGCGGCGCGGTGTTCAGCCAATCAAACGCGGCGTCGATGTCTTGATAGATCGCCGGCAAACTGGGCTCGCCTTGAGACAAACCGTAGCCCCGGTAGTCCAGCAGCAACACTTGATAGCCCTCGGCTGGCAGCCAATAACTGCCGCCCAGGTGCCAAGCCAGATTGCCGCCATTGCCGTGCAGGTGCAAAACCGTGCCTTTGACCGGCACCCCGGCTTTTGCAGGCAGCCACCAGCCATGCAAGTGCGTGCCGTCAGCGGCGATCAATGTTACATCGCGAAATTGCACATGGGCTTTTTCAGGGGTAAAGGGCAAGCCGGGTTCGGGGTAAAACAACAGGGAGCTGCAACCTGCGAGGGTCAGCATCAAGGCTAATGCAGCGAAAATCTTCACCTGTGATCCCTTTTTTTCATATCTGTAGGAGCCAACGTGTTGGCGAAACGGCTGACGCGGTGTGCAGGCTTTTCGCCAACAAGTTGGCTCCTACAAATCAAACTGGTTTACAAAATATTGGAATAGTCCGCTTCGATCCGGTCCAGACTCAGGTGGTTGAGGAAGTTCGAAAAACACATCCAGGCAGACAACGCATTCATGTCGCGGAACTGCTCGGGCAGGTACTTGGGCGGCACCACCAAGCCTTCATCGACCAGTTGACGCAAGGTGCGCATGTCTTCCAGCGTGGTCTTGCCACAAAACAACAGCGGCACTTGCTCCAGTTTGCCTTTACGCACGGCCAACTGAATGTAGTTGTAAACCATGATGAAGCCCTTGAGGTAGGACAAGTCTTTGGTGAATGGCAGGCCGTTGGGCACCGATCCACGAAATACGCGACTGGCATTGCCATAGCTCTCGGCCATTTCAAAGCCTTGCTCGCGATAGAACTCGAACACCTGGAGGAAATCAGCACCTTCTTCGGCCATGTGAATGGCTCGCGTCCGGTTGGTCAGTTTGCGCAGGCGGCTTGGATACGAGGCAAAGGCGATGACTTCCATCAGGATCGCCAAGCCTTCCTGCGTCACCGTCGACGATGGCGGGCCTTTCGACAAGAAGGTACAGATCGGTTGGTTCTGGCCGTTGAGGGTCGTCCCGACGTGGACCAGCCCCTCGTGTACTTCCAGCGCCCGCACGTCGCGCTCGTTGAACATGGCGTCAGTACGAATCTTGATGTAATCAGCGCCCGCCGCAGCGTCAGCAACGATGCCGTCAGACTCGAACACGCGGATGGTTGATTCAGCTTCGCCGAACACTTTGTTCAGTCGCGATTGCAGCATCTCCACCGCGTCTTTCGCGGTGAGGGTTTTCGCCTCGTCTTTAAGGTCGCCGCGCCCGGCAATGTTGTTCAGGTAATCGGAGAGCATCATGCCCAGGTCGGCCAGGGTAGGGTCACCCGCGTGGAACGCGTCGGAAGCGGCGCCATACAGCTCTTGGGAAATCAGGCCGAAGTCCGGCGTACCCCGCGCTTCGAGCATGCGGATCACCATGCGGTATTCCTTGCACATGCGCCGCATAATCTGCCCGACCGGGTTAAATTGCCCCAGCTGCCGGGTAATGTCGCGTTCGATGTTCTGGAATTCCAGCTTCACCGCGTTGGAGTCAAACGCCAGCGGGCGGTTATCGTAATAGGCGCGATCCACAGCAGGCATTTTCTTGCCCTTCGCTTCGAGAAAACCCCTACGAACATTGTCGTCCCACTTCACTGCATCGAGCACACGGATCGGGGTCTGAGCCACGACGATACGGTCTGACAGCGCGCGAATAGTCTGCTGGTAATCGTCCACCCGATACTCCTTTTGAATGACGGCTCGCTGCGGACAGGGCACCGCTACTTAATTTGGCGCTGATAGCGCGCCATTTCGATGAATACATCCGAATTCGCCGGATCGTCCAGGTAACTGAACACCTGATCCAGAGGGCTGGTGACCAATACGCCGTCGCCCTTTTCGGTTTCCAGCGTGTCACCGGCCAGGATTTTCTGGTCGATTAACTGATTGATCCGATCAATATCGAGGGGGTAGACCACCAACTCGTGTGATTCGGTCAATTCAAACCCAGCGATGACGAAATTAGAGCCGTATTTTTCAGGCAAGCCAGCCGACAAGTACCAGCGACTGCCATGCCGCGACACGGTAAACGTGTACTCGTCGCGGTTTTTGCGATCGCCTTTGCGGTAGCTGACGGCTTTGTATTCGTGATTACCTAAACGGGTTATCTCCAGTTCCAGCGGCTCGCCCCACGCGTTTTGACTCGTCCATGTGCCGAGCAGCCCAGCAGGCGCTGCATCGTTGGCCGGGATCGGGTCCTTGAACGTCACCAGGCAGCCGCTCAATAACAAGAACGACAAGGCGATGACGACAGACGATGTCCTGAAAAATCGCATAGTTACTCGCTGGTCAGTGTCGGGGCACCCAGTACCAAATGCATGTAGCGGGTCAGTATTCCAAGCATTGCTTCGTCCGCATCAGGCTGCGGACCGTCTAGCAGGCCCTGATATTCCATCCGGCAGATAATCCCCGTCAACACTTGAGCATCCTGTTGCGGTTGCGACGAGCCCATTACCTGCAAAAACTGAAAGGTACCTTGCAGCAAAATCTGCTGATGGGCGCTCACCAATTGTGTCAGTCGAGGGTTGATTAACGCCTCATGGTGAAACGCATGTTCAGCGATCAGATGCTCGCGCCGGGCGGTCAGTTGAAAGCGCAGGTATTCCAGCGCCATCAACGCAATGTCGTCGGCCAATTGTGCTTGGCACTCAAGACTGCCATCGCTGCGCGCAAGCATGCCGTGCAGCACCACTTCGGTGTTACCCCAGAGTTTGGCCATGTACGCTGCGCTGCGTTCGACGTGCTGGGAAAAGGCATCGGTGAGCAAGTCGTCCATGTCTTTGAAATAGTAGGTGGTGGCCGAGAGTGGCACACCGGCTTCAGCGGCCACTGCCCGATGGCGTACAGCCCGGACGCCATCACGTACGACGATTCGCATCGCAGCGTCGAGAATGTCTTGCCGGCGCTGCTCACTGCCCTGCCGACTGGCTTTGCGCCCCTGATACTGAATACTTTGAGCCACGGCTGTTGCGATGCCCGCAGCCCCTTCTTGAGCGATCCCACGGTTCACGATGGGTCTCCTTTAATAGAGCATAAAAAAACCGCCTCATCGGGCGGCTTTTTCATTGGCTATTACGCTTGTGGGCGCATATGCGGGAACAGGATCACGTCGCGAATCGACGGTGCGTCGGTCAGTAGCATCACCAGTCGGTCGATGCCGATACCTTCACCGGCGGTGGGTGGCATGCCGTATTCCAAGGCGCGAACGAAGTCGGCATCGTAATGCATGGCTTCATCGTCACCAGAGTCCTTGTCACGAACCTGGGCCTGAAAGCGCTCGGCCTGGTCTTCCGCGTCGTTCAACTCGGAGTAGGCGTTGGCGATTTCACGGCCACCGATGAACAATTCAAAGCGGTCGGTGACGTTCGGGTTGGTGTTATTGCGACGTGCCAGCGGCGACACTTCGAACGGGTATTCGGTGATGAACGTCGGCTGCTCGAGTTGATGCTCGACCAACTCTTCAAAAATCATGGTTTGCAGCTTGCCCAGACCTTCAAAGCCTTTAACAGCAGCACCGGCTTTCTTGGCGATAGCGCGGGCCTTGTCGATGTCTTCGAGGTCAGCCGCAGTAATGTCCGGGTTGTACTTGAGGATCGATGCGAACACCGAGATACGCTGGAACGGCTCGCCGAAATGGAACACTTTGCCTTGATATGGCACGTCGGTGCTGTTCAACACCAGTTGCGCCAGCTCACGGAACAGTTCCTCGGTGAGGTCCATATTGTCTTCGTAGTCGGCGTAGGCCTGATAGAACTCAAGCATGGTGAATTCTGGATTATGCCGAGTCGAAACGCCTTCGTTGCGGAAGTTGCGGTTGATCTCGAATACGCGTTCGAAGCCGCCAACCACCAGGCGCTTGAGGAACAGTTCCGGGGCGATACGCAGGAACATGTCCAGGTCGAGGGCGTTGTGGTGAGTCTCGAACGGCTTGGCGGCAGCACCACCGGGGATGGTCTGCAGCATCGGTGTTTCGACTTCGAGGAAATCACGCTTCATAAAGAAGGCCCGAATATGCGCGATGACCTGCGAACGAATGCGGAAGGTGTCGCGGACTTCTTCGTTGACGATCAAGTCAACATAGCGCTGGCGATAACGGGTTTCGGTATCGGTCAGGCCGTGGTGCTTGTCCGGCAACGGGCGCAAGGATTTGGTCAGCAAGCGCACGTTGGTCATTTCAACGTACAAGTCGCCTTTGCCGGAACGGGCCAGAGTGCCTTCGGCGGCAATGATATCGCCCAAGTCCCAGGTCTTGACCGAGGCCAAGGTGTCTTCCGACAGGGTTTTGCGGTTGACGTAGACCTGAATGCGACCGGTCATGTCCTGAATCACCATGAACGAGCCACGGTTAAGCATGAGACGACCCGCAACCTTGACCGGAATCGCTGCAGCCAACAGCTCTTCCTTGGTCTTGTCGGCGTACTGCTTCTGCAAGTCATTGCAGTAGCTGTCGCGGCGGAAGTCGTTGGGGAAGGCTTGGCCTTTGGCGCGCTCGACGGCAAGTTTTTCCTTGCGCAGGGCGATCAGGCTGTTTTCTTCCTGTTGCAGGTCTTGCGGGTCGAGTTGTTGGTCGCTCATGTCTTGGATTTCCATCACAGGTTCGGTGCCCGCGCCTAGGACGAGGGACTTGAATCGGGGCTATTGATCAATGCTTGATCTGCGCCGCTTGCTCTTGAAACTAAGTGCTCTAACTGCTTACAGCCCTTGCTTGAGGCTGGCTTCAAGGTACTCGTCGATGTCACCATCGAGCACGTTGTTGCAGTCGCTGCGTTCGATGTTGGTGCGCAAATCCTTGATCCGCGACTGGTCGAGCACGTACGAACGAATCTGGTGACCCCAGCCGATGTCCGACTTGGTGTCTTCAAGGGCTTGCGATGCGGCGTTGCGCTTCTGCACTTCCTGCTCGTACAAACGCGCCCGCAACATCTTCATCGCGGTGTCTTTGTTGGAGTGTTGGGAGCGTTCGTTCTGGCAGCTGACCACGGTGTTGGTCGGTACGTGGGTAATCCGCACCGCCGAGTCAGTGGTGTTTACGTGCTGACCACCGGCACCGGACGAACGATAGGTATCTATTCGCAGGTCCGACGGGTTGATGTCAATTTCGATGTTGTCATCGATTTCCGGCGAGACGAACACAGCCGAGAACGACGTATGACGGCGGTTGCCGGAGTCGAACGGGCTCTTGCGCACCAAACGGTGGACGCCAATCTCGGTGCGCAACCAGCCAAACACGTATTCGCCCTTGATATGCAGGGTCGCGCCTTTGATCCCGGCGACTTCACCGGCGGACAATTCCATGATGGTCGCGTCGAAACCGCGTTTATCCGCCCAGCGCAGGTACATGCGCAGCAGGATGTTGGCCCAGTCTTGAGCCTCGGTCCCGCCGGATCCGGCCTGGATATCGAGGTACGCGTTGTTGGCGTCCATCTCACCGCTGAACATCCGGCGGAATTCAAGCTTCTCCAGCGACTCGCGCAGACGCTCGACTTCGGCGGCCACGTCATCCACGGCCGCCTGATCTTCTTCTTCAGCGGACATCAGCAACAGGTCTTTGGCGTCGTTCAGCCCGGAGGACATTTCGTCCAGGGTGTCGACGATCTGCGCCAGCAAGGAACGCTCGCGGCCCAGGTTCTGTGCGTATTCGGGGTTGTTCCAGACAGCCGGATCTTCAAGCTCGCGATTGACTTCGGTCAGACGCTCATGCTTTTGATCGTAGTCAAAGATACCCCCGAATAGTTTCGGAACGCTCGGACAGGTCCTTGATGCTGTTTAGGATCGGGTTGATTTCCATGGTAGGCAGCACTCGTAGGCGAACTTTTGAAAGCCGACGAGTATACCCCACACAAGACCGCTACGGCAGCCCGTAAAGCAGGGCTGGCGGGATAACAGGCATTTCGTCTTGATCGACGCCGGGCATACGCAATTTCTGGAGGAGATGCCGAAGGCTGCGATACATGTTCAGCGCCGACTATCTGGGTCTATTGAAGCACTGTGGCTTGCCAACGCAGCGTCAATCCAGACGACCCAGGTTTTCCGGCCCAATCAGCGGGGGAATGATGAGCCTCTTCGCAGGCAAGCCTGCTCCCACAGTATTGTGGTTGCAGGCGTTTGGCTGCGTCACATTCTGGTTTCACAGCCTTCGGCAGCTGATAAGAATGTCTTACCCACCCACCACCACTTGATTACGCCCATTGTTCTTTGCCGAGTACAGGCCTTGGTCGGCCTCTTGAATCAGTTGGCGGCTGTTAGAACCCGGCTGCGGGATCATGGTGGCCAAACCAATGCTAATGGACAAAGTGGAACCCGGCACCGGGGAGTTGTGAGGGATGGCCAGGGCGGTCACCGTGTGGCGCAGTTTTTCTGCCAGCAACCGCGCGCCACCCGGCGAAGTGTTGGGCAACACCAGCGCGAATTCTTCACCGCCATAACGGGCCGGGAGGTCGGAAGGACGTGCGCAGCTTCCACGGATCGCCTTGGCGACCGAGCGCAAGGCTTCGTCGCCTTCCAAATGACCAAAGCTGTCGTTGTAGGCTTTAAAGTAATCGACGTCGATCATCAGCAGCGACATCTGAGTTTGCTCACGCGCCGCCCGACGCCATTCCAACTCCAAGTATTCGTCAAAATGCCGGCGATTGGACAATCCGGTCAGGCCGTCGGAGTTCATCAGACGTTGCAACACCAGATTGGTGTCGAGCAACTGCTGTTGGCTGACGCGCAGGGCACGATAGGCTTCGTCGCGCTGAAGCAGGGTCATGTACGAGCGCGAGTGATAACGAATGCGCGCCACCAACTCAATGGTGTCTGGCAGCTTGACCAGGTAATCGTTCGCGCCAGCAGCAAACGCCGCGCTTTTGATCAGCGGGTCGTCTTTGGTCGAGAGCACAATGATCGGAATATCTTTAGTCTGTGGGTTGTTGCGGTATTCGCGAACCAGCGTCAGCCCGTCAAGGCCAGGCATCACCAGGTCCTGCAGAATAACCGTCGGCTTGATCAGAATCGCCTGACTGACCGCTTGATGAGGGTCGGCACAAAAATGGAAGTCGATGTTTTCTTCGTTGGCGAGGCCACGCCGCACCGCTTCCCCGATCATGGCCTGGTCGTCAACGAGCAGCACCATCGCCGAGTTTTCGTCGGTTCTCTTGAAGCCATCTACTTGTAAGTCATGCATGACGGGGCTCCCGTGGGTTGGCTGGAAATAAACTCATCTCAGTGATCATTGGGCGAACACCTCCACTAATCTGGATGCAATTTTTTCCAAGGGCCTTATTTCAACGGCCGCATCTATGGCTGCTGCGGCCTTGGGCATGCCGTATACCGCACTGCTCTGCTGATCCTGCGCAATGGTCAGAAATCCCTGTTGGCGCATCGATTTCAGCCCTTCGGCACCGTCGCGCCCCATACCTGTCAACAACACACCCACCGCATCTCCACTCCAGAAACGGGCCACACTGTCGAAGAACACATCGATAGAAGGCCGATAGATTTCGTTCACCGGCTCGGCGGTATACGCCAGGTTGCCGTTCTTCAATAAGCGAATATGGTGATTGGTTCCCGCCAGTAACACCGTACCGCTCTGCGGGGGTTCGCCATTGCAAGCCAATCGCACCGTTAAACCCGAAGCGCTGCTCAGCCATTCGGCCATGCCCGCCGCAAAAACCTGGTCAACGTGCTGCACCAGCACAATGGCCGCTGGGAATTTTTTCGGCAGGCCTTTGAGCAGTGTTTCCAATGCGGCGGGCCCCCCTGCGGAGGAACCAATGGCGACCAATCCCCGACGCTGGACGCTTTGACGCAACGGGGTCAAGACCGTGCGCACGCGGCTGTCGCGCTGGCCGATCAGCCAGCCAATGTTGAGGATTTTACGCAGTAAGGGCGCGGCGGCATCCTTGGGGTCACCCGCACCGAGCGCCGGGGTATCGACCACGTCCAGGGCGCCATAGCCCATGGCTTCGAATACCCGGTGGACATTCTGCTCGCGGTCGACTGTCACAATGACGATGGCGCACGGCGTCGCTGCCATGATCTGGCGGGTGGCCTCAACGCCATCCATGACCGGCATGATCAAGTCCATCAGGATCAAGTCAGGCGTCAATTGAGCGCAGCGTTCCACTGCTTCGGCGCCGTTGGTGGCAATCCAGACCAGTTGGTGTTGCGGCTCCAAAGCGATAGCCCGGCGCAGCGCTTCAACTGCCATGGGCATATCGTTAACGATTGCGATTTTCATCCTTGCGCACTCCCTATCAGCTCCGTCACGGCGTCCAACAGGGCGTCGTCATGGAAGCTGGCTTTGGCCAGGTAGTAATCCGCGCCAGCATCCAGGCCGCGTCGACGATCTTCTTCTCGGTCTTTGTAGGAAACCACCATCACCGGCAATGACTGCAAACGGCTGTCGCGGCGCAGCAAGGTCACCAGTTCGATGCCGTCCATGCGCGGCATGTCGATGTCGGTGATCAACAAATCAAAGTCCTCCGCCCGCAATGCATTCCACCCGTCCATACCGTCCACCGCCACCGCCACTTCATAGCCGCGATTGACCAGCAACTTGCGCTGTAACTCCCTCACCGTCAACGAATCATCCACCACCAGTACGCGCTTGCGCACCGCAGTGTCGATCAGTTGGCTGCGACGGTCGATGCGCTCGAGGCGCCCGGTATTCAGCAGCTTCTCCACCGAGCGCAGCATGTCTTCAACATCAATGATCAAGACGGCGGAACCATCGTCGAGCAACGCGCCAGCGGAAATGTCCTGAACCTTGCCCAAACGTGGATCAAGGGGCAACACCACCAGGGTTCGCTCGCCGATAAAGCGCTCCACAGCCACGCCATACACGGCGTCACGCTCACGGATCACCACCACTTTCAGAACGTCCGACACCGAGGTGCTCTGCGGGCGCTGAAGCAACTGGCTCGCAGCAACCAAACCAACATGCCGGCCTTCGTGCCAAAAATGCTGACGACCTTCAAGTTGCACGATCTCGTCGGCGTTCAAATCGCGCATGCGTTCGATATGGGCTAAGGGGAACGCGTAGGCTTCGCCGCCGACTTCCACCACCAAACTGCGAACCACCGACAGCGTCAGCGGCACTTCAATATGAAAACGGCTGCCCTCCCCCGCACCTTGCTCCAACTCGACCGAGCCGCGCAGTTGGCGAACCATATGCTGCACGGCGTCCAGACCTACGCCACGTCCGGACACTTCGGTGACTTTGTCGCGCAGGCTGAAACCGGGCAGGAACAGGAAGCTAAGCAGCTCCTCTTCACTTAATTGCGCGGCGGTCTCGGCGGGCGATAGCTGCCGTTCAATAATGCTCCGCCGCAGCCGGTCCAGATCAACACCGGCGCCGTCATCGCTGATTTCCAGCACCAACAGCCCGGCTTGGTGGGACGCTTTGAGGCGGATCAATCCCTCCGCAGGCTTGCCGGCCAGCAAGCGCTGCGCGGGCAACTCAACGCCGTGGTCCACCGCGTTGCGCAACAGGTGGGTCAACGGCGCTTCGAGTTTCTCCAGAACGTCGCGGTCGACCTGGGTTTTCTCACCCTCAATTTCCAGTCGCACCTGCTTACCCAGTTCTCGGCCCAGGTCACGCACCATTCGCGCCTGCCCGCCCAACACGTCGGCAAAGGGTCGCATCCGACACGCCAGTGCAGTGTCGTAGAGCTGCTGAGCACGCCGGCCGGCGTTCCAGCCGAATTCGTCCAGTTCGGCGGTTTGCTGGATCAACATCGCCTTGGCTTCGGATAACAGACGCCGTGCTTCGTCCAATACCTCATGGGTCTCGGCGCTGGCGCCCGCTTCATGGAGTTTGGCTTCAAGTCCTTCCAGCACGTGTTCGCTGTGGTTTTGCAGGCGGTTGATCCGCTGCATTGTCGCCAAATAAGGCTTGAGCCGCTGGGTCTCCACCAGCGCTTTGCTCGACAGATCGAGCAAGCTGTTCAAACGCTCAGCGGTGACACGCAAAACACGCTCGCCGCCTTCGGTGTCTTGGCGCCTGCGCCGTAACGGACGGGCAGGGACTGGGCTGACAACGGTTATCGGCTCTGCCGCCACGACGGGCGCGACTTCCATAGCCAGTGCGTCGAGCCGCAAGGCCTGCGCCACCAGATCTTCGGTCGACAGCTCCGAGGTGGACGTCGCCGACTTGGCGAGCAGCGACGCAAGTGACGGGGGGGGTGGCGGTGGCGGCGGCACAACCACCACCGCCGGCGCGAGCAAACGGTTCATTTGCACCACGTAGGCATTGATGTCTTCCGGCCTGACGCCCGAACTGCCTGGGGTGGCGATACGCAGCAGCAAGTCGGTGCCCAGCAGTAAGGCGTCGATATGTTCAGGCAGCAGGTACAAACGCGACTCCTGAGCGCTGACCAGGCAATCTTCCATGACATGCGCGACGCTGACGCCGGCATCCACACCCACGATCCGCGCCGCGCCTTTGAGCGAATGCGCCGCCCGCATGCACGCTTCCAGATGCGCCGCTTGGGTCGGATCACGCTCCAGCGCCAGCAACCCGGTACTCAGAACTTGGGTTTGCGCTTCGGCTTCCAACGCAAAAAGCTCGAACAACGAAGCATCGCGCAGTTGTTCTGGGGTCATGAGAAGCTCCGGTTCATTGCCGACAACAGCTGCTCTTCGTCAAGCAGGCGCAGGCTGCGCGCCTTCCACTGGATAACGCCCCGGGTGTATTTGGCGTTGCCGTTATGGCCTGAACTCGACGCAGAGTCCAGGGTGCGCTGGTCAATGGCGTAAATACCGTCCACTTCGTCCACCGGCACCACCGCCGGGCCACCTTCGGCCGTAATGATCAACATGCGAGGCATTATTCGAGCGGATGGATTGATCACCGGACCGGTTCCCAAGCCAAGCAATTCAACCAGCGACACACACGCCACCAACGCTCCTCGCACGTTAGCCACGCCTAACAAGGCCCGCGAACGCTGGTGTGGCAGCGAGTGGATGGTCTGCAATGGCGCGACTTCCACCAAGCAACGCGTCGGCAACCCCAGCCATTCTTCGCCCAGACGGAACACCAGAATCGAACGGGTTTTTATTTCGTGATAAGCCTCGCTGCTGTGGGTCGGTATTCGGTGTTCCTGAACCAGTGAATAGCGGTCCAGCAAGCGCGTGGCCGCAGCGGAATACACCGCGCAGTTACGGCAATGAATGTGTGCAGCGAGCAAAGGGCATGAACGGACACCGTGAATCCCGATGCGGTTCCAGCAATCGTCGATGGCCTGGGTGTCTTCCTGAATCAAGCTCTGGTCAATCCGCTCGGCACTCATGGTTTTTGCCCTTCTTTGCCCAAGCCACGAGCGGCCCGCTCATGCAACCGTCGTGCACCCATGAGATCACCTTGGGAGGCGAGCAACGCCGCCAGTTGCGCCAGCGCTTCGGGGTGCTGCGGTTGCAGATACAGCGCCTTGCGGTACAAGCCCAGTGCTTCGGCGCTCTGGCCGCCTAGATCACTTAACAACCCTAACCAATAAAACACCTGCGCCACCGGCTCATACAGCTGCAAATAGCGTTCGCAGGCCGCTCGGGCCTCGGCGCTATTACCTTGGTTGGCGAGGGTTGCAATAGTGCTTAACAGGTCGGCGGCGTCGGTGTTCACGACGACCCGCCCATCAGAGGCGCGTTGCGCCGCAGCGGCCTTCGACGGCATCGCCACCATCGGGCGCGGCGTGGGCGGCCACGGCACCGGCGTAAGCGGCCGGGAAAAAGCGGGCGCAACAAAACTGGCGACGGGCTCCGGCACGCTGTCGGCGTGGCGACTGAACGCAAATGATTGCGCCACGCCGATTGAGCGCATGCCCAAGCGCGACAACAAATTGCCCTCGGCGGGACCGATAAAGAGCACGCCGTCTACCCGGGTCCAATTCTTGAGCACGTTGAACACCCGCTGCTGGGTGGCCAGGTCAAAATAGATCAGCAGGTTGCGGCAGAACACAAAGTCGTAGGCTGGCTGCGTGGCAAACAAGCCGGGGTCAAGCACGTTTCCGGGCTGAAAATTGACCTGCGTCTGCACACGCTCGCTGATCAAAAAGCCGTCGGCGTCGGCGCTAAAATGCCGGTCGCGAAACTCGACCTGTTCGCCACGAAACGAGTTCTTTCCGTAAACGCCACGCTGGGCCCGCTCAATCGATAGCGGGCTGATGTCCACCGCATCAATCTGAAACTGCTGCGCTATCAATCCAGCATCAAACAAGGCCATGGCGATTGAATAAGGCTCTTCGCCGGTGGAACACGGGAGGCTGAGAATGCGCAACGGTCGCACACCCATGAGTTCAGCCAAACGCGCCTGTGCCAGCTTGCCCAGCGTCGCAAACGATTCCGGGTAGCGGAAAAACCAGGTCTCGGGAACGATTACAGCTTCGATCAGCGCTTGTTGTTCGGTCGCAGAGGTCAGTAACACCTGCCAATAGCCTTCGATGTCTTGGGACTTTGCCAAAACACTGCGCTGGCGAACCGCACGCTCAATGATGGCTTCGCCGACCGAGGCGACGTCCAGGCCGATCCGGTCCTTGAGGAAGGCAAAAAAGCGCTCATCGCGGCTCATGGCGCGCCCTCAAATAACTCGGCAGCCGTCGGTTGTGCCGGGTAAAGCAGTTCGCGCACCGGATCGCTGAGCAAATCTTGCACGCGCACCCATTGCAGCAAGCCCTGTTCGTCTTCACGCACCGGCCCCAGGTAAGCCGCCTGCTGGTTATCGAGCCCGTAGTGTTTGAACTCGCTGGGCGCGCACCGCAGGGTTTCGGTCGCCTGTTCGAGAATCAGGCCAAGCAGTTGGCTGGGGCGATCGGCGTCTGGCCGATAGTTCACTAACACCAGTCGGGTGCTGGTCCGGGCCTTTGCCGGATGGCCAAAGGTCAGCGCGCTGAGGTCGATGACCGGCACCATAGCGCCCCGATGCGCGAACACCCCCGCCACCCAATGTGGCGTCTGGGCGATGGGCTTGAGCTGTAGGCGGGGCAATACTTCAGCGATGTCCACCGCTTCAAGCGCGTAACGTTCTCGGCCGACGTGAAACAGCAGAAATAAAATGTTCTGTGGCGGTGCGACACCACGTTTGGCCGAATACTCAATCATCGCTCGTTCTCAGACCTTGAAACGCGAGACGCCGCTGCGCAGTCCGACCGCTACCTGACTCAACTCGTCGATGGCGAAGCTGGCCTGGCGCAACGAGTCGACGGTCTGGCTGCTAGCGTCACCCAATTGCACCAGCGCCTGATTGATCTGTTCGGCGCCTGTTGCCTGGGCTTGCATCCCTTCGTTGACCATCAACACCCGCGGCGCCAGCGCCTGCACTTGATGAATAATCTGCGAGAGCTGTTCGCCCACTTGGGTCACTTCAAACATGCCGCGCCGGACTTCTTCAGAGAACTTGTCCATGCCCATCACGCCCGCAGACACCGCCGACTGGATTTCACGAACCATCTGCTCAATGTCGTAGGTGGCCACGGCAGTCTGGTCGGCCAAGCGCCGAACTTCAGTCGCCACCACCGCAAAACCACGGCCGTACTCCCCGGCTTTTTCCGCTTCGATAGCGGCGTTGAGCGACAACAGGTTCGTCTGATCAGCCACTTTGACGATGGTCACGACCACTTGATTGATGTTGCCGGCTTTTTCATTAAGGATCGCCAGCTTGGCGTTCACCAGATCGGCCGCGCCCATGACCGAATGCATGGTTTCTTCCATGCGCGCCAAGCCTTGCTGGCCGGAGCCGGCGAGGATCGACGCCTGGTCCGCAGCGGACGTGACTTCCGTCATGGTGCGCACCAGATCACGGGAGGTCGCGGCGATTTCCCGCGATGTCGCACCAATTTCTGTGGTGGTCGCAGCGGTTTCGGTGGCGGTGGCTTGCTGTTGCTTAGAGGTGGCGGCAATTTCAGTGACTGAGGTGGTGACCTGCACCGATGAACGCTGAGCCTGTGAAACCAGGCCGGTCAGCTCGGTCATCATGTCGTTGAAGCCGGTTTCGACAGCGCCAAACTCGTCTTTGCGTCCCAGATTCAAGCGCTTACTGAGGTCACCGGAGCGCATGATATCGAGCACCCAGACGATCCGCCGCATCGGCGCCATGATTGCGCGCATCAACAACAGGCCGCAACTCAGAGCGGCAATAAGGGCGACCAACAAGGAGATAGCCATGCTGATTTTGGCGGAAAACACCGTTGAAGCGATTGAGGCCATCGACTGGTCTGCCGACTTTTTGTTCTGGACTATCAGCGACGTCAGCAACGCGCGGCCGCGATTCCACGCGGGCACCATCTGTGAAGTAAACTCTGTGCGCGCTTTAGCGAAATCGTTGGCTTGATAGAGGGCGAGCACCTCGTCGGTGATCTTTATATAGTCGGCATGCTGCTTTTCGAACTCATCGACGGAGGCCTGATCATCTGCATCGAAAACCGTCTTTCGGTAGTTATTCAGCTCGCTGACCAGCGTGGCTTCGTAGCCTTTGAAGTTGCTGATCTCGGCAGGCGTCAGGGGTCGGCCTTCGTCCTCGCCAAACAACTGCAAAATATTGAGGTAGCTGTTAACCCAAGCGCTGCGAACCATGGTGCTGTAATAGAGCCCGGGAAGGGCGTCGGTTTCGACTCTCTCTTCACTGGATTGAATCGATAACAGTCGGGTATACGACACGACAACCATCAACAACATGATGGCGATGATCACAGCGAAACTCGCCATTATCCGTTGGCGTAATGTCCAATTCTTCACGGTCCTGCCCTCAAGAGTTCAACTCGGCAGCAGTTTGCCGCGTTCAAGAAGTGGACCGATAGGCGATCCAAAGCTGGCTGAGTATAGCCCAGCCCCTTCGGCCTTAGATCCATGTTTCCTACATACTTTTCTGACTTTTCTGAGACTTATTCGAGAAAAGCCCCAATGCAGTGCAGTAACCATTAAACAGGGCAAAAAACAGGGCAAAGTTGCGCCCTTTATCCGCCTCAAAACCCGCGCTGACTGGCCTATCGATTAAAAAGATATACACTCGAAAAAATCAATAAATACGCTAGCCACCAGAGCCATTCCCATGATGACGCTGCGTCAGATTCGTCACTTTATTGCGGTCGCGGAAACCGGCTCGATATCGGCAGCCGCGCAAGCGGTGTTCATTTCTCAATCCACGCTGACCCTGGCCATTCAACAACTGGAGCAAGAAATCGGCGTATGCCTGTTCAACCGGCACGCCAAGGGCATGACCCTGACCCACCAAGGCCATCAATTTCTGCGTCAGGCACATTTGATTCTGGCAACAGTGGACAACGCCAAACGCAGCCTGCAACACAGCACCGATCAACTTGCAGGACAGTTGATCGTCGGCGTGACCAGCCTGGTGGCGGGCTATTATTTGGCAGACTTACTGACCCGCTTTCAGCGCGCCTACCCCAACGTCGAGCTGCGGGTAATGGAAGACGAGCGTCAGTACATCGAGCACCTATTGGTCAGCGGCGAGATTGATGTCGGCGTGTTGATCCTTTCCAATTTGGAGGATCGACATGCCCTGCAAACCGAAGTCTTGACCCATTCGCCCCACCGCGTTTGGCTCCCGGCCCAGCATCCGCTGCTGGAACACGACAGCATCAGCCTCGCGGACGTGGCCCGCGAGCCATTGATTCAGCTCAATGTCGATGAAATGGACGTGAATGCGCTGCGCATGTGGGTCCGCGCCGGACTGCAACCGCGCATTACCTTGCGCACCGCCTCCACCGAAGCGGTGCGCAGCCTGGTGGCCGCCGGCTTGGGCGTGTCGATCCAGCCGGACATGACTTACCGACCATGGTCACTGGAGGGCGACATCATCGAAGCCCGTCCACTGGCCGACCTCACTCAGACCTTGGACGTCGGCCTGGCATGGCGCCGAGGTACCGCAAGACCGCCCTTGGTCGACCCTTTTTTGACCGTCGCCCGCGAACAACCCCACGCCGGGCGCAGGCTATCTATTTAATCGAACGTTGCTTTCAGTATTTAGTATTTGTCACCCCCACGCCCGCGCACTAGTCTCTGTGGCATAGCGAAGGCCGGGCGCGCAATCAGCGTGTAACGAAGCATGCCCATGGACGTCCTGCCTAAAAAGAGAACAGCGAAAATGCCCGGTAATCCGACTCCATTATTCACTGCACTGCTGATCGACGGAGAACTGGTCGCTGGCCAGGGCTTTGCCGAGCCGATCATCAACCCGGCCACCGCAGAGGTGCTGACCCGTGTTGCGGAAGCCAGTACCGAGCAGGTGGAAGCCGCCATTCTCGCCGCGCATCGAGCCTTCGCCAGTTGGTCGCGAACCACGCCGCAGCAACGCTCTGTCATTCTGTTGTCGATTGCCGACGCCATTGAAAAACAGGCCGACCTGCTGGCGCACCTTGAGTCGCTGAACTGCGGCAAGCCGCTGCACTTGGCGCGTCAGGATGATCTGAGCGCGACCGTCGATGTGTTCCGTTTTTTCGCCGGGGCCGTGCGCTGCCAGATGGGGCAACTGTCTGGTGAATACCTGCCGGGCTACACCAGCATGGTTCGCCGCGACCCGATTGGCGTGGTGGCTTCCATCGCGCCTTGGAATTACCCGATCATGATGGCCGCCTGGAAAATCGCCCCAGCGCTGGCGGCGGGCAACACCTTGGTGTTCAAGCCCTCCGAACACACCCCCTTGTCGATATTGGCCTTGGCCCCTGCCTTGGCCGAGTTATTACCGCGCGGGGTAATCAACATCATTTGCGGCGGTGGCGAAGGCGTCGGCAACCATTTGGTCAGCCACCCGAAAGTGCGCATGGTCTCGCTGACTGGCGACATCGTTACCGGACAGAAAATTCTCCAGGCCGCCGCCAAGACCCTCAAGCGCACGCATCTGGAACTGGGCGGAAAAGCTCCGGTGATCGTCTGCAACGACGCCGACATTCAGGCCGTGGTCGAAGGCGTTCGCACCTACGGTTATTACAACGCGGGCCAGGATTGCACCGCCGCGTGCCGAATCTATGCTCAAACTGGCATTCACGACCGCTTGGTCGCCGAACTCGGCGCGGCGGTCAGCAGCCTGCGCTTTGCCGGAAGACGCGACGCCGACAATGAAATCGGTCCGCTGATCAGTACACGTCAGCGCGACCGGGTGGCCAGTTTTGTCGAACGTGCGCTGGGCCAGCCACACATTGAGCGCGTCACCGGCGCGGCAGTGCATTCCGGCCCTGGGTTCTTCTATCAACCGACGCTGCTGGCGGGCTGCAAGCAAAGCGATGAGATCGTCCAGCGTGAAGTGTTCGGCCCGGTGGTGACCGTGACCCGCTTCGATCAACTGGAACAGGCGGTGGACTGGGCCAACGATTCGGAGTACGGACTGGCGTCATCGATCTGGACCCAGAATCTGGACAAGGCCATGCAAGTCGCCGCGCGGTTGCAATACGGCTGCACCTGGATCAACAGCCATTTCATGTTGGTTAGCGAAATGCCCCACGGCGGCCTGAAGCGCTCGGGTTATGGCAAGGACTTATCCAGCGACTCACTGCAGGATTACAGCGTGGTGCGGCACATTATGGCCAAGCACGGCATGGAGTTATAAGCGGCAAGCTTCAAGCAAGAGCGAAATCAAAAACAAGAAGAATGGCTACAACCTTGCGATCTTCCGGCTACAAGTAATGTAAGAGCAATAAACCTCTTGCAGCTTGAAGCTTGTAGCTCGCAGCTGCCCCCGACACTGCCCCGACCATAATTAAAGAAGAGGGAATCCCATGTCAGTGCTCAAGACCGCCGTACTCAGCGCTGTTGTCACCAGTTTGTTCACCAGTTGTGGTGTGCAGGCAGCCGAAATGCTCAAAACCGTGGGACCCGGCGAGGGCCAGCTCGATATTGTGGCGTGGCCGGGCTATATCGAGCGCGGTGAAAGCGATAAAGCGTATGACTGGGTGACGGGGTTTGAACAGGAAACCGGCTGTAAGGTCAGTGTCAAAACCGCCGCCACGTCCGATGAAATGGTGAGTTTGATGGCCAAGGGTGGCTATGACTTGGTGACCGCCTCCGGCGACGCGTCGTTGCGGCTGATCGTCGGTAAACGGGTGCAGCCTATCAATACCGCGCTGATTCCGAACTGGAAGAACCTTGATCCGCGTTTGGTGAACGGCCCGTGGTATGTGGTCAACAAGCAAACCTACGGCACGCCGTATCAGTGGGGGCCGAACGTGTTGTTGTACAACACCAATGTGTTCAAAACCCCTCCCGTGAGCTGGGACGTGGTGTTCAAGGAACAGAACTTGCCCGACGGCAAAACCAACAAAGGCCGAGTACAGGCGTATGACGGCCCGATCTACATCGCCGATGCGGCGTTGTACTTGAAATCCACTCAACCTGAGTTGGGCATCAAAAACCCCTACGAGCTGACCGAAACCCAGTACAAGGCCGTGCTGGGTGTGCTGCGTGAACAACACGCGCTGGTTCATCGCTACTGGCACGACGCGACCGTGCAAATGAGCGACGTGAAAAACGAAGGCGTCGCAGCCTCAAGCTCATGGGGTTACATGGTCAATGGTCTGCAGACCGACAAACAGCCGGTGGCTTCGACCATTCCAAAAGAAGGTGCCACCGGCTGGGCCGACACCACCATGTTGCATGCCGATGCCAAGCATCCGAACTGTGCCTACAAGTGGATGGATTGGTCATTGCAACCCAAAGTCCAGGGCGACGTAGCCGCGTGGTTCGGCTCATTGCCAGCCGTACCAGCTGCGTGCAAGTCCAGTGAATTACTCGGGGCAGAGGGCTGTAACACCAACGGTTTCGACCAGTTCGACAAAATCGCTTTCTGGACCACACCGCAAGCTGAAGGCGGCAAGTTCGTGCCCTACAGCCGCTGGACCCAGGACTACATCGCGATCATGGGCGGCCGCTGAGCAACCCCATCAACATCTTTGTAGGAGCCAACGTGTTGGCTCCTACAAAGAATGCCTTTCAGAGCCATACACCATGACCCTTGCAGTCCAGTTCACTAACGTTTCCCGTCAGTTCGGCGAAGTAAAAGCCGTTGACCGGGTTTCTATCGACATCCAAGACGGTGAGTTCTTTTCCATGCTCGGCCCATCGGGCTCGGGCAAAACCACCTGTTTGCGCTTGATTGCCGGTTTCGAGCAACCGAGCGCAGGGTCAATCCGCATTCACGGCGAGGAAGCGGCAGGCCTGCCGCCGTATGAGCGGGACGTTAATACCGTGTTTCAGGATTACGCGCTGTTCCCGCACATGAACGTTCGGGACAACGTGGCTTACGGCCTGAAGGTCAAAGGTGTCGGCAAAACCGAACGCTTGAATCGCGCTCAGGACGCGCTGGCCATGGTTGCACTGGACGGCTACGGCGAGCGTAAACCGGTGCAGCTGTCCGGTGGTCAACGCCAGCGGGTTGCCCTGGCACGGGCGCTGGTCAATCGGCCTCGCGTGCTGTTACTCGACGAACCGCTGGGGGCGCTGGATTTGAAGCTCCGCGAGCAAATGCAAGGCGAACTGAAGAAGCTGCAACGCCAGCTTGGCATCACCTTCATCTTCGTCACCCACGATCAAACCGAAGCGCTGTCAATGTCCGACCGCGTAGCCGTGTTCAACAAGGGGCGCATCGAGCAGGTCGATACCCCGCGCAATTTGTACATGAAACCGGCCACCACCTTTGTCGCCGAATTCGTCGGTACCTCCAACGTGCTGCGCGGTGAGTTGGCCCTGCACCTCAGCGGCACCCCCCTGCCCTTTTCAATTCGCCCCGAACACATTCGGTTCGCTGAAGGCCAGGCCGGCAGTCATGAAATTCAGGTCAGTGGTTTGCTGCTCGACATTCAATATCAGGGCAGCGCCACCCGTTACGAACTCACGCTCGATAACGGCCAAACCTTGAACATCAGCCACGCCAATAGCCAATGGCTGGACACCACAGCGCAACACCAAACCGGTCAGCGGCTTACCGCGCGCTGGTCCCGTGAAGCCATGATTACGCTGCATGAAACCGCCTTGAGCGAAGGCGCGTAATCATGAGCCAGACCATGACTCATCCGGCGACGCAGCTCAGGCAATCGTCCTTACGGCGGTTTTCCAACTTGCTGTATCGACGCCCCAATCTTTACTTGGCGCTGCTGCTAATTGCGCCGTTATCCTGGTTTGGCGCGGTGTACCTCGGCTCATTGCTGACCCTTTTGTGGCAAGGGTTCTATACCTTCGACGACTTCACCATGGCCGTCACGCCGGACCTGACCGCGGCCAACTTCGCCGCACTGTTCAACCCGGCCAACTTCGACATCATTACCCGCACCTTGAGCATGGCGGTGGCGGTGTCGATTGCCAGCGGCATTATTGCGTTTCCCATCGCCTATTACATGGCGCGCTATACCACGGGCAAAACCAAAGCGTTTTTTTACATCGCGGTGATGATGCCGATGTGGGCCAGTTACATCGTCAAAGCCTACGCCTGGACCTTGCTGTTAGCCAAAGGCGGCGTTGCCCAGTGGTTCGTTCAGCACTTGGGACTGGAACCGGTTTTACAGTTGGTCCTGAGCATCCCCGAGATCGGCGGCAGCACCTTGTCGACTTCGAACCTGGGGCGCTTTCTGGTCTTCGTTTATATCTGGCTGCCGTTCATGATTTTGCCGATTCAAGCGTCGCTGGAGCGCTTGCCGCCGTCGCTGTTGCAAGCCTCTGCGGACCTTGGCGCCACGCCGCGCCAGACCTTCATGAACGTAGTATTGCCGCTGTCAGTGCCAGGGATTGCCGCCGGCTCGATCTTCACCTTCTCCCTGACCTTGGGCGATTTCATCGTGCCGCAACTGATCGGTCCTCCCGGTTACTTCATCGGCAGCATGGTTTACGCCGAGCAAGGCGCCATCGGCAACATGCCCATGGCGGCGGCGTTTACGTTGGTGCCCATCGTGCTGATTGCGATTTACTTGTCCATCGTCAAACGCTTGGGGGCCTTCGATGCGCTTTAACTCATCGACCGGCGCGGCAGAAGCGTCCCTGGGCCTGAAACTTGCGGCCTGGGGCGGACTGGTGTTTTTGCACTTTCCGATCTTCATAATTTTCATGTACGCCTTCAACACCGAAGATGCCGCGTTCAGCTTTCCGCCACGGGGATTCACCCTGAAGTGGTTCAGCGTGGCCTTCTCGCGGCCGGATGTGCTGGACTCGATCAAGCTCTCGCTGGAAATTGCTTGCTTCGCCACCTTGATTGCGATGGTCCTGGGCACGCTGGCCTCCGCTGCGCTCTACCGCCGGGATTTCTTCGGCAAGGACGGGATCTCGCTGATGCTGATTCTGCCGATTGCGCTGCCGGGTATCATCACCGGTATCGCCCTGCTCTCGGCGTTCAAGACCCTGGGCATCGAACCTGGGATGTTCACCATCATCGTCGGCCACGCGACTTTCTGTGTGGTCATCGTCTACAACAACGTCGTCGCCCGACTGCGCCGCACGTCTCACAGTTTGATCGAAGCATCGATGGACTTGGGCGCCGACGGCTGGCAAACCTTTCGCTACATCATCATGCCCAGCCTAGGGTCAGCCTTGTTGGCGGGCGGGATGCTGGCGTTTGCGTTGTCGTTTGACGAGATCATCGTGACCACCTTTACCGCAGGCCATGAGCGGACGTTACCGATCTGGCTGCTCAATCAACTCAGTCGACCGCGCGATGTGCCGGTGACTAACGTGGTCGCCATGCTGGTGATGCTGGTGACTATGCTGCCAATCCTTGGCGCGTATTACCTGACACGCGGCGGCGAAAGCGTCGCGGGCAGTGGTGGTAAATAACCAATTCCCCTGTAGGAGCCAACCATGCAAACCAAACTGTTGATCAATGGCCACTTGGTCGCGGGCGAAGGCCCCAGCCAATCGGTATTCAACCCGGCGTTGGGCCGTGTATTGGTAGAAATCAACGAAGCCAGCGAGGCTCAGGTCGATGCCGCTGTACGAGCAGCCGATGCCGCGTTTGAAAGCTGGTCGCAGACCGCGCCCAAGGACCGCTCGCTGTTGCTGCTGAAGCTGGCCGATGCCATCGAAGCCCACGCTGAAGAATTGGCAAAACTCGAATCCGATAACTGCGGCAAGCCGTATCACGCTGCGCTGAACGATGAAATGCCAGCGATTGCTGATGTGTTCCGTTTCTTCGCCGGCGCCAGCCGTTGCATGAGCGGTTCGGCGGCCGGTGAGTATTTACCCGGCCACACCTCAATGATCCGCCGTGATCCGGTGGGCGTTGTCGCCTCGATTGCACCGTGGAACTACCCGCTGATGATGGTCGCCTGGAAAATCGCGCCGGCATTGGCGGCAGGTAATACCGTGGTGCTCAAACCGTCCGAACAAACCCCGTTGACCGCGTTGCGCTTGGTTGAATTGGCTGCCGAGATCTTTCCGGCCGGCGTGCTGAACCTGGTATTCGGTCGCGGACAAACCGTGGGAAATCCGCTGGTCACCCACCCGAAAGTACGGATGGTCTCGCTGACTGGCTCCATCGCCACCGGCTCGCATATCATTTCCAGCACCGCCGACAGCGTCAAACGCATGCACATGGAATTGGGCGGCAAAGCACCGGTGATCATTTTTGACGACGCCGATATTGAAGCCGCCGTGGAAGGCATTCGTACCTTCGGCTTTTACAACGCCGGCCAGGACTGCACCGCCGCGTGCCGGATTTATGCGCAGAAAGGTATTTACGAAAAATTCGTCACCCAACTGGGCGAAGCCGTCAGCAGCATTAAGGTCGGCTTGCAAGACGATCCGACAACCGAACTGGGTCCGTTGATTTCGGCCCAGCATCGGGACCGGGTCGCAGGCTTCGTTGAACGCGCGCTTGCCCAGTCACACATTCGCCTGATCACCGGTGGTAAAGCGGTGGAAGGTAATGGCTTCTTCTTCGAGCCAACGGTGTTGGCCGACGCTCAGCAGGATGATGAAATCGTCCGTCGCGAAGTGTTTGGACCGGTGGTCTCGGTGACCCAATTCGATGATGAAGCACAGGTCTTGGCCTGGGCCAATGAGTCGGATTACGGCTTGGCGTCTTCGGTGTGGACCAACGATGTCGGCCGCGCCCATCGGCTCGCCGCACGCTTGCAGTACGGCTGCACGTGGGTCAACACGCACTTCATGCTGGTCAGCGAAATGCCCCACGGCGGGCAGAAATTGTCCGGTTATGGCAAAGATATGTCCATGTATGGATTGGAGGACTACACCACCGTTAGACACGTGATGTTCAAGCATTAAAAGTTGATCGCAGCCTTGGGCAGCCCTACAGAAAGCGCTTTAAAACTGTAGGAACTGCCCAAGTCTGCGATCAGACGGACTCACGGTTTCACCCGTAATCGAGATCACAACAATAACGACTGAACCGGGTCGCGCGCGACTGCACGGCTGCGGATTCTCATACCCAAAATCTGCCGATTTCCAGGAGAAACATATGACGGTTCCATCCCTTACTGCGGCCGCCGACAGCGATGCCGAGCAACTCAGGAAGTTGGGGTATACCTCCAATTTCAACCGCACCATGAGTCTGTGGGAAAACTTTGCCCTCGGCTTCACTTACTTGTCGCCGGTGGTTGGCGTCTACACCTTGTTCGGCCTGTGCCTGGCAGCCGGTGGGCCACCGATGTTCTGGGCCTATCTATTGGTGGGTATTGGCCAATTGTTGGTGTGCCTGATCTTTGGTGAAGTGGTGTCGCAGTTTCCAATATCCGGCGGTGTTTACCCGTGGGCGCGCCGTTTGGTGGGCAAGCGCTGGGCGTGGATGGTCGGTTGGATCTACGCGATTGCTTTGTGCGTCACCATTGCCGCAGTGGCCGTGGGGGCTGGGCCATACTTGGCCGCAATGTTGGGTTTTGAGCCCAGTAACAACACCAATATCGTGATCGCGTTGGTGCTGACCCTGTTTGCGACGCTGGTTAATCTCAGCGGCACTAAAGTGTTGTCACGCATCGCCATGTTCGGCTTTTTGTGCGAATTGATTGGCGCAGTGATCGTTGGTCTGTACTTGTTGATCTTCGAACGTCACCAACCGATCAGCGTGCTGTTCAATACCTTCGACATCCGCATCGACGGCTCATACCTGCCGGCATTCTTGACCGCATCGCTGGCAGGGATGTTTCTCTATTACGGCTTTGAAGCCTGCGGTGACGTGGCTGAAGAAACACCCAACCCGAGCAAGATGATTCCCCGCGCCATGCGCATGACCATCTACATCGGCGGGTGCCGCAGCAATGTTCGCGTGCCTGGCGCTGATTCTGTCCGTGCCGGACATGGCGGCGGTAATCAATGGCACCGACAAAGACCCGGTGACTACCATTCTCAGTAATGCGTTCGGTGTCACCGGTTCGAAAGTGGTAATGGGCGTGGTGATGATTTCGTTTATCTCCTGCGTGATCAGCCTACAGGCCGCCGCTAGCCGATTGCTGTACGCCTACGCCCGAGATGAAATGATCGTGGGCAGCAACGTGCTCAAACGTCTGTCGCCCAATACCCAAGTACCGGTCGCGGCACTGTTTGTGGCGGGAATATTACCGGCACTGATCATTTGCTTGGGCTTCGTGTTGCAGGATGCGGTCGCCACCATCGTCAGCTTTGCCGCCATCGGTATTTACCTGGCGTTCCAGATGATCGTGCTCGCGGCACTCTTCGCCCGCGCACGGGGCTGGATACCCAGCGGTCAATTCAGCCTTGGTAAATGGGGCCTGCCGATCAATCTTGGTGCGCTGATCTATGGCGTTTTGGCGATCATCAACATGGCTTGGCCTCGCACCCCGGACGCGCCGTGGTACATCAACTACGCCATGGTCCTGACCACCGCCATCGTCATCGGCCTGGGCTTGATCTACATGTGGCTCGGCAAACCGTACGACCATGGGACGGCGCCGGCTGGGGACGCGTGGACGGTTGGAAAAAGCTGAGGCCTGCGCCTCGTGTAGGAGCTGCGACGACATTACCTGCGGCGTGCCTGACACGCCGCCTATCCCTTCAATCGCGCAAATCAGATTCGTGGATGGGTTGGTCACGGTGGGTGGCGCGTTGGTATTGGGCGGGCCAGACGGCTTTGCGGCCGCCGAGGTCGTCGTCGGCATGGAGGGGCCAATAGGGGTCACGCAGCAGTTCACGGGCCAACAGAATCAGGTCGGCCTGACCGGTGCGCAGGATATGTTCGGCCTGTGCCGGTTCGGTGATCATGCCCACGGTGCCGGTGGCGATGCCGGCTTCTTTGCGCACGCGTTCGGCAAAGCGTGTTTGGTAGCCCGGTCCTACCGGAATTTCAGCCTTGGCCGCCGTGCCGCCTGATGACACGTCAACCAAGTCCACGCCCAACTCTTTCAAACGCCGCGCCAGCTCAACGGTCTCATCGGGGTTCCAGCCATCTTCCACCCAATCGGTCGCTGAGACGCGCACGAATAAGGGCAGCTCTTGTGGCCAAATTGCGCGCACGGCTTCGGTGACTTGCAGCGTCAGGCGAATACGATTCTCGAATGAGCCGCCGTATTGGTCGCGACGTTGGTTGCTTAGCGGCGACAGAAATTGGTGCAGCAAATAGCCATGGGCAGCGTGCAGTTCGATCACTTTAAAACCGGCAATCAATGCGCGTTTGGCGGCGTCAACGAACGCAGTGATGATGTCCTGGATCTGCGGTTCATCCAGCTGAGACGGCGAGGTGTGTTGCGGATCGAACGCAATCGGAGATGGGCCCACGGGTACCCAACCGCCTTCACTGATCGGTACGCTGCCGTGCTTGCCAAGCCAAGGTCGCCACGTACTGGATTTGCGCCCGGCATGGGCCAGTTGGATACCGGCGACCGCGCCTTGGGCGGCGATGAAGCGGGTGATCCGTTGCAGCGGCTCGATCTGCTTGTCGTTCCACAACCCCAAGTCTTCAGGGGTGATACGACCGTCTTCGGTCACTGCGGTGGCTTCGGTAAAAATCAGACCCGCGCCGCCGACGGCACGGCTTCCGAGATGGACCAGATGCCAGTCATTGGCCAGGCCGTCGACGCAGGAGTACTGACACATCGGCGACACCGCAATGCGGTTGAGCAAGGTCAGTTCGCGGATGGTATAGGGTTCAAGCAGCAGGCTCATGGGCACCTCTCAAGTTAAACTTCCAGACTCTAATTAACGTTTGCGATCGTGCTTAGAGCCTAGTAGACAACCCGAGGTAGCGAGGGTTCGTGCCCCTCTTCTACTTACCTGCTCTAACGCGGAGCGATGTGCGCCACCATCAACTGAACCGTTTCATTGCCCCGAAACTCATTCAGGTCGAGTTTGTAGGCCAGTTCCACCCAGCGAATGGTTGGATTCGGCCAGATCTCCCGGTCGACACTGAAGGCGATGCCATCGAGTTTCAGTGATCCGCATTCGCTTTTCAGTACCATCTTCAGATGTCGCTCGCCAACGATGCGTTGCTCGACCAACTGGAAAACGCCGTGGAACAGTGGTTCGGGAAAATGCTGACCCCAGGGACCGGCGTTGCGCAAGGCGCGGGCCAGTTCCAGGTGAAATTCTTCGACGGCCAGAGTGCCGTCAGACAGGAGCCGCCCGGTGAGGTCATCTTCATTCAATTGACGACGGACTTCGACGTCGAAGGCTTCGGCAAAGGCGGGAAAATTCGCTTCCGGCAACGACAGCCCGGCCGCCATTGCGTGGCCGCCGAACTTGCTGATCAGTTCCGGGTGCCTGGCGGCAACCGCGTCCAGCGCATCGCGGATGTGAAAGCCGGGCACCGAACGCGCCGAGCCCTTGAGCACACCCTCCCCCGCGCTGGCGAAGGCAATGGTCGGGCGGTGATAACGTTCTTTCATGCGCGAGGCAAGGATGCCAATCACGCCTTGGTGCCAATCGGTCTCGAACAGGCATAAACCGAACGGCATCGACTCCAACGGCAAGTCCTTGAGCTGGGCCAGCGCCTCGCGCTGCATACCTTGCTCAATGGACTTGCGGTCCTGGTTCAGATCATCCAGACGCCCGGCCATTTCACGGGCCAGGGTTTCGTCTTCGCAGAGCAGGCATTCGATACCCAGGCTCATGTCGTCCAGACGCCCGGCCGCGTTCAAGCGCGGCCCGATGATGAAACCCAGGTCGGTGGAAGTAATGCGTGAAGCTTCCCGGCGGGCGACGTCGAGAATTGCTTTGAGCCCCGGCCGTGCACGACCGGCACGAATCCGTAGCAAACCTTGATGTACCAGAATGCGATTGTTGGCGTCCAACGGCACGACGTCAGCAACGCTGCCCAACGCGACCAAATCCAGCAGTTCACCGAGATTTGGCTGGGTCTGTTGGTTGGCCTCGAAATAACCGCTGTCGCGCAAGCGGGCGCGCAGGGCCATCAACACGTAGAAGATAACGCCTACGCCCGCCAGGGCTTTGCTGGGAAATTCACAACCGGGCTGATTCGGGTTGACGATGGCATCGGCGGCGGGCAGCTCATGGCCGGGCAAGTGGTGATCGGTGACCAGCACCGTCAAACCCGCCGCCTTGGCCGCCGCCACGCCTTCGACGCTGGAAATGCCGTTGTCCACTGTGATCAACAAGTGCGGCTGACGTTGCAGCGCGACCGCGACGATTTCCGGGGTCAGGCCGTAACCGTATTCAAACCGATTAGGCACCAGGTAATCGACATGGGCCGCGCCGAACAGACGCAGGCCCAACACGCCAACGGTGCTGGCAGTTGCCCCGTCAGCGTCGAAATCGCCGACGATCAGAATGCGCTGGCGCTCTTTCAGCGCGATGACCAGCAGATCGACCGCTGCATCAATACCCTTGAGTTGCTGGTACGGAATCAGCCGCGCCAGGCTCTTGTCCAGCTCCGCCTCGGACACCACGCCGCGTGCGGCATATAGACGCGTCAACAAGGGGGGTAAGTCGCCAAGAAACGGCAAAGTGTCAGGCAACTGGCGAGCTTCGATACGCATTCGGTTTCCGCTGGTATTTTTATCGTTTGGCCACGTTGGCCGTGTAGTCAGAGACGACGAAAATCAGTCGCGCTCTCCGGTGAGCCACTGCAGCTGAACCTCATGCTGGCCGCGGTCGTCAGTGACGAAAATCGTCCCTTCGCTGATCATTACGTCCCACTTGATAACCCGTGGCATGTTCTTGGCCAAGACTTCCAGAATGTCTTGCGGTACGGCGGCGATATTGACGTTTTTCAAGTTCTTCGCGACGGGAATAACCTTGGTTTCCCAAACACGCAGGCTGCCATAGGCCAACAAACTGGTACGTTCGGTTCGCCGCGACGACCAGGTGAGACGATCCGCATCTGGCTGACCGACTTCAATCCAGTGTAAAACACGGTCGTCGAGGCTTTTTTCCCACAGCGCAGGTTCGTCTACTTCTGACAGACCACGCCCAAACGATAGGTGCTCGTTGTACCAGAAAGCGTACGCGAGCAATCGCACGGTCATACGTTCTTCAGTTTCGGAAGGGTGCCGCGCGATGGTCTGTTTGACGCTCTCATACACTCCACGATCAAGGTCGGTGAGGTTAAGTTCGAATTTGTAGGTCGTGGACGGCTGGGCCATGAACGGACTTCTAGGTACGGGGAAAGACGACAAGTCTAACCGATGCAAACCTGTTCAACGACGGCGATGGTCCGGCAACGGTTTGATAAAGCCTTTATTTATGAGCCTGTGGGGCAGCGTTCGGCTGACATATGGCTGAAGGCGGCCTTGACTTGAGGTACGATTCTGATTTGGCGAGCAAGACGTCATCTATATGGCGCTATAATTCAGTCACTTTTTTGCGGATGGAATCATTGATGGCCTACCGCTTCCTGCTACCTGCCAAATCCAGCGCGAAACTCGCACTGATCACGCTGACGTTTCTATGCATCCCGCGCGTCGGTATGGCCAAAGACACCCTGATGTGGCTACTGCGAGACTTTCCGCCCCTCACCATTAACTCCGGCCCGCAGAAGGGGCAAGGCGCCATTGATAAGCTGATGCCATTGCTGATCGCCGGGATGCCTGAGTACGATCATCTGCTGCTGCATGTCAACCGCGCCCGGGGCCTGCAGATGCTCGGTGAAGCGACGTTTACCTGTGACCCAACGTTGCTCTGGACCGCCGAGCGCGCCAAGACCATTATTTTTTCAATTCCAACCTATGCGGTGATCAGTAACGGCATGGTGATTCGCCGCGATGACATCTCACGCTTTAGCCCTTTTATCAAGAACGGCCAGGTTGATCTTGAGGCGGTGTTGGCAAGTCGAGAAATCAAGCTCGGTATCGTTGCAGAGCGCAGCTATGGTCCGGTGATCGATCAAATACTTCGGACCACTTCAGTTGATGAGGTCAGTCGGCATTATGGCAATGATGCGGTCGGCAGCCTGTTGCAGATGGAGCGCGTGGGGCGATTGCACGCTTTAATCAGTTATTGGCCCGAGGCGCGCTTTCTCGCAACACAGCAGAACATCGACCCCAACGACCTTGCGTTCTATCCGGTCATGGGCACGGCCAAATATCAGTTCGCCCACGTCGGCTGTTCGGACACAACCCAAGGGCGCGAAGCCATGGAAATCATCAACCGCCAGATGCGAGTGCTGCGTCGAACCAAACTCATCGACCTCTACGCTGAGCAGCTAGACCCTCAGTCTCGCGTTGAGTATCTGGAGGATGCCAAGGCGTTTTTTGAAAGCCCGTAGCTGAGTTGACGGTGCGCTGTCGCGCAGCAAACTGAGTGGCACGTTGTGTTGTTTGAGGTTGCAGCGTGTCAAGACTGAAGCCTTCCCGAATAAATTCGGTCCCACGGTGTTGACGTTGCACACATTTGCGCAGGAGCTGTCGAAACTGCGACAAGGTCCGAAAGACCTTCGCCAACAAGACAGTATCTACAGATTGCCGGTCAAATCGAAGGCAAAAGAAACCCCGAGCAGTGGGGTACTTACTCGGGGCAAACCGTGGTCCCTCAGGACCAGTACAGCAGACGCCAATCACCGGAGCACAATGCTTGAGCTGCTGTAATTAATCAGAGCACCGAATGCGAGAAAGGTTCCCGAGCAATCAATTAAAAGCCTGGAATGAGGTAAACACTTGGGTGTGAGTCGCATGGCGCATGGCTGCAATGACGCAAGGTTCAATTCGGCCCTCGGCGATCAACAGGTCTCGGTGAAAACCATCCACCACATCAGTGAGCTGGCGCTTATCACGCAGCTGCGCGACGCAGAGCATGCGTTCGATCACAATCGCGCCCGCCGCATTCCTCAAAGTGACGACCCGTTCACCATTAGCGCCCACCGGGCCCAAGGTTGCCTGATAAGGTGTCAGGGCTTCACTTAGCAGTAAGCTGATATTTTCCATCTAGTCACCACTTGGCAGATTGAATGCAAGGTACTTATTAATGACCCTCCGCCTGATGAGAAAGTTCTTCTCGCCTGACCGAGGTGGTTGGCGCAACCAGACGCCAGAGCATGCCTGCCTAAGATGACAGAAAAAAACAACGGTAATTGTCCCGCTTGAAGGAACCTGATTTTGAACGCCGCTACTGCTAAACCGTTGCGCGTCATTCTGGCCGACGACCACCCTATTTTCCTGATCGGGCTAAGGGTTGTGCTTGAGCAACACAGCAATGCCACTGTAATCGCCGAGGCTGGCTCTCCATCGGCGCTTGCCGAGGCCCTGAAAAACCACCCCTGCGATGTGCTGGTGACTGATTTCATGATGCCCGTTGATGTGCAAAACGACGGGTTGCGATTGCTGGAGCGAGTTCGCCGCGATTACCCACAGCTGCCCATCGTCGTCGTCACCATGCTCAACAATGCGGGGCTGTTTCGTTCGATTCTGGCGTTAGGTGTTACGGCGCTGTTGAGTAAAGCCAGCCTGGCGGGTGAGTTGCCGGCGGCGATTGAATGCCTCCATCAAGGCAAGCAGTACATAGCGGATTCAGTGGCCAGAAAACTGCTTGAGGCCGGTGATTATGGTTCAGAGACGTTGATCGCTCATGAACATCTCTCCCCCAAGGAGTCCGAAGTGCTCCGTCTGCTGGGCGCCGGTCGTTCTGTGGGGGAGATTGCCGCGCAACTAAGCCGCAGCAATAAAACCGTAAGCGCACAGAAAGTCAGCGCCATGCGTAAATTAGGGCTGAGTAATGATGCTGGCTTGTTTATTTATTTGCAGGAGCATGGGCTGACCTGAGACCAACGTTGGAACGCGCTGCCATCCAGCTCAACAGGTCGGTCTCGCTCATCGGTTTGGCAATTAAATACCCCTGCACAGACGGCTGGCCCAACGCCTTGACCGCCTCATAGTCACAAGCGGTCTCCACGCCTTCTACCACCACCTGCATTTCCATCTCACGCGCCATCACCCAGGCACCCGCCACCACGGCGGCTTTGCGGGCATCGTCGGCCATGCCTCGGACGAATTCGGCCGGAATCTTCAACTCGGAAAAGGGCAATTGCAGCAGGCGCTGAATATTCGATGCGCCTGTGCCGAAATCATCGATCGACAATGTGCAGCCACGCATGCGCAAACGCAGCAAACCTTCCAGTTGCGCGGTGGTGGTTTGCAGCGCCGAGCGCTCGATGACTTCAAGGGTCAGGACGTTTGCTGGCAGTTCAAATCGCGCAAGGAGCGCCCCGACGCCCTCTACGAAGTCTTCTTCATTGAACATTTCCGGAACAATATTCACCGCAACCGGTAACGCGCTGCCACTTGCCTGCATCACCTCGGACGATAATTTCAACGCTAACTCGAGCATGCGCCAAGTCAGCGGCACGATTAACCCGGCATCCTCAACAGCGGCCATGAAGCCGCCCGGTGACAATAAACCGTGACGAGGATGCTGCCAGCGAGCTAACGCTTCGACGCCGAGTAAATCACCACCAATGCTGACTTTGGGTTGGTAATGGGCAATCCACTGCTCGGTAATGTCCGCTTCGTCCATGCGCTGTCCGGGCGCCAGCGGGTGAAGCTCTTCCAACGAAAACACTGCGCAATCAGCCAACAAGGGGCGCTGTTCGAGATCCGGCCGACCGGCGCAATAAGCCTCCAACAACTCACGAATCACCAAGGCAGACGCCGGCTTTTGCACACAGCCCAACACCCACATGCCCTGCTGTCGCGCCAGATAGGCGGCGCCGTCGAGCACGCTTCTGTCGCTGCTGCTGAGGATGATGATCGCCCGGGCCCGCTGACCTTCGGCGAGGTATCGAATCATCTCGAGCCCGTCCGGACCCTCCATTTGCAAATCACAGATAGCAATATCGACATCACCGCGATTAGCCAATGATTGCCGCGCATCAGCGACGCTGTGGGCGGTCATGACATTGAACACCTGATTGGCGTTGAACATCTGATGCAGCGCCATGAGTTGAAATGCATTGTCTTCAAGTATCAAAACGTTAAGTGAGCGCACGGTTTCGCCTCCCGGATCGGAGCAGTTTTAGCCAACGGTCTCTGTACTTTAAAGTCCAAGACATCTGTCCCCAATAAGACGCGTCCTAAACTGGAGGCGCCAAGTGGCGTTGGATATCCGTGCGCAACTGGTCGATGGCCCCACTTAATGTTTGCCATTGCGAGGCGAGCGCCGTGCCGTTTTGCTCGCCCACGCTGCTGTCGAGACTGGCGCACGCCTTGGCCAGCGGAACGGCGTCAATCAGGCATGCCACACCCTTCAAACGGTGCAGTGAGGCACTCAGCGCTTTCCAATCCTGCGTAACAATGGCGGGCGCAAAGACCTCAACCTCCTGCTGCAAGTTTTTCCAAAGCTCTGATAGCAGGTGCTGCATTTGTGCCGCGTTGGCTTGGGTCATTCTGCGCAGCGTATCAATATCAAAAGACTGCATCGGCGCAATATCGGCAAGCACCTGTGCCAGCCGGTTGAGGGGCACGGGCTTGATTAACAGTTGACTCATGCCTGCCTGCTCACAGCGTTCACGCTCGCCACTCATGGCGTTGGCGGTATAGCCAATGATCGGACAGGGCTGAAGTTGCTCCTCCACCTCAATCTGTCGAATGCGTTCAGCAAACGCATAACCACTCATTCCCGGCATGTTGCAGTCGGTGAAGACCGCATCGAATGCTTCGTCTCGCCATAGTGTCAGGGCCGCTTGCGCATCGCCGGTGGACACCACCTCATGACCGAGAAATCTCAACTGCTGTGTCAGTACCAGACGGTTCGCAGACAAGTCATCAACCACCAGCACCCGAGTCGAGCGGCTGATGGCGCGAAGTTCATCGGCGGTGGCGGCCTGATCGTGGGTTTTAATGACTCGAACCAAGGGCAGCTCGACTGTCACGCAGGTACCCACCCCCAGCGAGCTTTCAAGACTGACGTGGCCGCCCATTAATTCAACCAGTTGCTTGCAGATACTCAAACCGAGGCCGGAGCCGCCGTATTTGGCAGCCGTATCGTCAGCGGCTTGGGCGAATGGCTGAAACAACTGAGATTGCCGCGCGGCGTCGATCCCCACACCGCTGTCTTTGACGCTGATCAGCAGACAGGGCCGCTGGGACACACCCGATGTGTTGACACTGACCACGACTGAGCCTTCTTGGGTGAACTTCAAGGCATTGCTCAGTAGGTTATGCATGACCTGCCTCAAACGCAGAGGGTCGAGCCAACAATCTCCCTCGGCCTGTTCGGAAAATGCCAACCGCACATCGAGCCCCTTGTCACACGCGCTGGCTTTGAACAGCCGACAAATGCCATCGAAAAACGGCCGCAACGAGGTCACTGCTAATGCCAGCTGCATGCTGCCAGCTTCAATTTTGCTCAGGTCCAAACTGTCACCGATCAGCTCAATCAGCTCTCCTGCGGACCGATAGGCAACCTCCAGACCTTGAGAAGGTGTTTCGCCGCGCAGCAATGTCGCCTCTCGTTCGAGTTCGAGCAAACCGATGATCGCCCCCATCGGCGTGCGGATCTCATGACTCATGGTTGTCAGAAAAGCACTTTTGGCTTCATTGGCCTGCTCTGCCAGTTGCCGAGCTTCGGTGAGCTGGGCTTCCAGCCGTTTGCGCTCGGTGATATCAATCCAGCCACCCAACAAACCCTGCAACTGACCGTCAGCACGGTAAAACGGCACGGTCCATTGGTACGCATCGATCAAGCGTCCGAACAATTCCATCCGCCGATCAGCAAACACCGGCTGCTGGCTTTCCAGCAATTTCAGGTAGTCGCCGTGCATCTGTTCGGCGCTCATGCGCGGTATTAGCTCAATATCAATCAGGCGTCGCCCGCTCATTTGCTCGAAGCTGATACCAAAACTTTCCTCATAGCTGCGGTTGCACGAAATCAAACATCCGCCGAGGTCGCGGACGTAGATCGGATTGGGAATGCCATCGAGCAAGGCCCGCTTGAATGCCAACTGATCACTGAGTTGCTCCTCTGCCTTGAGCCGCTGCTGGATCTGCACTTTCAAGCGGCCGCTCCAGACCAGGGAGATCAGGCCGACTATCAGTGCCACGGCGAGGGCCCAGTAGACCCAACCCGGAATACGCTGCCAAACCGGTGGCTGCACGGCCACCGAGCCCAACCATTTCAAGCGAATAGCGCGCATCTCCGCCACCGGAAACTCTTCCAGCGCCTTATTCAAAATACTGAGCAGTTCGGGCTCACTCTGTACCACTGAAAAACGATCGGATGACCACTGGCCTTCAACGTTACGGCCGACCTTTAGCGCGTCGAGCGGAGGCAGATTAGCCCCGGCCTCGCTTTGGATCGTGGCATCCGCCTGACCGTCTTTAACCATCCTCCGAGCTTGTTCGTAGGTGTCGACAGACAGGATGCGAATGTCCGGGTAGTTTCGACGAACATAGTCCTCCAGCGCATGCCTGGCAGGCAGCGCGAGGGTGCGCCCGGATAAGGTTTTGAGGCTGACAGGAGACGTTTCGCTCTCACGCGAGACAAACACCCAACTGCTGCCTCCAAACGAGTACGTGAAATCGAGAAAGCGTTCGCGTTCGTTGTTTTCAGCCAAGGTCGTGCTCATATCGGCCTGGCCGCTTCGCAGCAACTTGATGCTTTCCTCGGTGGAGGTCACTTCTTTATGCACGAACTTCAAACCCGTCATGCGTGAAATCCGCTCCAGCATGTCCACGTTCAGGCCGACCCAATGGTCGTTTGAGTCTTTGTAGAGGTATGGCGGGTGTTGCCCCGACACGACCGTGACTTGCGGGTGCTTGCGAACCCAGCCTTGTTCGGCAGTACTCACCTTGATGCGCTGGCGGGCAACGTCCGATCCCAGGCCCGTTGTCCAGCGCCCAAGCACTTCACGCCGAACCGAGTCATCGATGCTCGCGAGCGCGAGGTTGATCATCGCCACCAGAGCACCGTCTTGCGAACGAGCAGCGAATGAAAATCCTATGGGCGGCAACGCACTTTCGGACTTGATCTGCAGCCCCATGTAGGGCCGCAGCGCCATGTAGGCACGCACGATGACTTCGTTGCCAATAAAAGCATCGACCTCGCCCTGGTTCAGGGCTTCAAGGGCGCTAAACAGGTTGGGAGCGAGAATCACCTCGCTGCCTGGATAGACCCGATGAACCACCTCGGCATCGGCGTAACCATCGAGCAGGACGATTTTCTTGCCTTTCAACCCTGATGGCAGGGTTGCGTCTTTGCCGCGCCCAACGATAACGGAGCGGTCCGGAAGGTAATCAACAGAAAACGCCAGCGCCTTTTCCCCACGCTCAAAGCCATTGGCCGTTGTAAGAATATCGACAGTGCCGTTGCGTAACGCCTCAACAGCTTCATTGCGCTGGGCGAAACCCACGACCTCAATGGGCACCGAGAGCTTACTGCCGATCAGACTCAGGTAATCAGCACTGATGCCTTGATAACGATTGCGATCGCTGGTGATGTCGATCGGCTCGTAGTCGGCGATCGAGATGCCAACACGCAACTTCTGGCGTTGATCCAGCCATTGCCGGTCTGGTGGATTGAGGGGCAGCGGCGTCAGGCTGACAAAGGGAGGGACGAGTCTGAACGGTAGGCTATTGGCGGCGAACACCATCTGACTTATACATAACAGCAACAGCAGCAGGGCTGTGTGAAAAACGCTTTTTATAGGGACACTCGTATGGTGCATGTTGACTTCCTTCACCGCTATTCCATTCCATATGGATCCAATACCTCACGAGTGTGGCACGCGGAAATGAGAAAGCCCGCCAAATGGCGGGCCTTATGTTGTTACACGACGATACCGTTAAAGCGGTTTTCCGCGATTCCCATGCTGGCTGACAAAGGCCTGGATGGCTTTCAAGTCGTTTGGCAGGACAGTGCACTTTTCGTCACGCTCAAACAAATCAGATAAATGTGCAGGTAGCTCAAGCGCTTTTCCTACACCGGCTTTATCGACTGCTTCCGGGAATTTAACCGGATGTGCGGTCCCCAGAATCACCATCGGGATGTCCAGACTGCGACGACAATCGCGGGCAGCTTTGACACCGATCGCCGTGTGCGGATCAAGCACTTCGCCTGTGCTTGCGAACACCTCGGCGATGGTTTCACAGGTTTCTTCATCGCTGACTGCCAGCGAATCGAACAGCTTGCGCGTTTCGGTCCAGCGCTCGGCATCGACACTGAAAGCGCCGCTCTGCTTGAACGTTTCCATTAAGCCCGCGATGGCTGCGCCGTTACGTCCGTGCATATCGAACAGCAAGCGTTCAAAGTTCGACGAAACCATGATGTCCATGGACGGCGACAAGGTCGCGTGCAGTGTTTCCTTGGTGTACTGGTTGCCGCTCATGAAGCGGTGCAGGATGTCATTGCGGTTAGTGGCGACGATCAATTGGCTGATCGGCAAGCCCATGTTGCGCGCCAGATAACCCGCAAAAATATCGCCGAAGTTACCGGTTGGCACCGAGAACGCCACCGACCGCGCCGGACCGCCAAGCTGCAGGGCTGCGTGAAAGTAGTAGACGATCTGGGCCATTATCCGCGCCCAATTGATCGAGTTGACCGCAACCAGGCGCGTCCCCTTCAGGAAGTCCTGGTCGGCGAAGCTGGCCTTGACCATTTCCTGGCAGTCATCGAAGTTGCCTTCGACGGCGATGTTGTGAATGTTCTCGCCCGCAATGGTGGTCATCTGCCGACGCTGAACTTCAGATACCCGGTTGTTCGGATGCAGGATGAAAATGTCGACGTTGTCGCAACGACGGCAACCTTCGATCGCCGCCGAGCCGGTATCGCCGGAAGTCGCACCAAGAATCACTACCCGCTCGCCACGCTTGGCCAGCACGTAGTCGAGCAAACGCCCGAGCAATTGCAGAGCAAAGTCCTTGAATGCCAGGGTCGGACCGTGGAACAACTCAAGCACCCACTCGTTGCCGTTCAGCGGGCGCAAAGGCGCAATACCGCTGTGGGCAAACACACCGTTTTCGCCCGACGAATAGGTTTCTTCGAGGATTTTTTTGAAATCGGCATCCGGAATACTGCCGGTGACGAACGGGCGCATCACCCGAAAAGCCAGCTCGTGATATGGCAGGCCCGCCCAGGACGCGATCTCTTCGTGGGTGAAACGCGGCAAGTTTTCCGGCACATACAGGCCGCCATCGCTGGCGAGACCCGTGAGCAACACGTCTTCGAAATTCAGCGCGGGCGCTTGGCCGCGGGTACTGATGTAGCGCATGGGGGCAACCTTCGGTTGGAGCTGCAAGCTTTAAGCTACAAGCTGCAAGTTAAAAGCGGCAGGGCTTCTACTTGCAGCTTGCGGCGTGAAACTTGCCGCGATGTTGATTTGCTTTTACTTGAAGCTTAAAGCTTGAAGCTTGTCTCTGATCGCTGCCTCAGTTCAAATGTTCGACGCGAATACGAACGACCGGTCCAACGACGTCCTGCAAGGCTTCCAGTGCTTCGATGGCATCGTTCATCCGTTGCTCCAGCACGCTGTGGGTCAACAGAATCATCGGCACCAGGCCGTCGTGTTCTTCGACTTCCTTCTGCATGATCGATTCGATGTTGATCCCGCGTTCCGACAGGATGCTCGCCACCTGCGCCAGGACGCCAGGGTGATCCTTGGCCTGTATGCGCAGGTAATAGGCGCTTTCACAGGCTTCGATCGGCAGAATCGGATGCGCGGACAACGAGTCTGGCTGGAAAGCCAGGTGCGGCACGCGGTTCTCCGGGTCGGAGGTCATGGCGCGAACCACGTCCACCAGATCAGCGATCACTGATGAAGCGGTAGGCTCCATGCCGGCGCCGGCGCCGTAGAACAAGGTCGAACCCGCAGCATCGCCATTGACCATCACGGCGTTCATCACGCCATTGACGTTAGCGATCAGACGGTCAGCAGGGATTAGCGTCGGGTGCACCCGCAACTCGATACCGGCGGCGGTGCTGCGTGCCACGCCCAAGTGCTTGATACGATAACCCAGCGCTTCGGCGTAGTTCACGTCCGCCGTGGTCAGCTTGGTGATGCCTTCGGTGTAAGCCTTGTCGAACTGCAACGGAATACCGAAAGCAATGGACGCAAGAATGGTCAGTTTGTGCGCAGCATCGATGCCTTCAACGTCGAAGGTCGGATCGGCTTCGGCGTAGCCCAGTGCCTGGGCTTGTGCCAGCACGTCTGGAAAGGTCCGGCCCTTCTCACGCATTTCGGTGAGGATAAAGTTACCGGTACCGTTAATGATCCCGGCCACCCAATTGATACGGTTGGCGGCAAGCCCTTCACGAATCGCCTTGATCACCGGAATACCGCCAGCCACTGCAGCTTCGAACGCAACGATCACGCCCATTTCCCGGGCTTTGGCGAAAATTTCGTTACCGTGGACAGCGATCAACGCTTTGTTGGCGGTCACAACGTGCTTGCCGTTTTCAATGGCTTTGAGCACCAGTTCGCGAGCAACGGTGTAGCCGCCGATCAGCTCGATAACGATGTCGATTTCAGGGTTAGTCGCCACAGCGAAAACATCAGCGGTCGTAGGGGTATCAGCAATGTGGCATTTGGGGTTTGGCCGACGCATACCAATTTGCGCGACTTCAATGCCACGCCCGGCACGGCGAGCGATTTCCTCAGCGTTACGTTGAAGCACATTAAACGTGCCCGCACCGACAGTACCTAGTCCACAGATGCCTACTTTGACCGGTTTCACTCTGAACTCCCCATAAAACGGCCGACGCAAGGCCGGCCGTGAAAACCGCCACCCGCTACGAGGTGGCTCTATTAATGAAGCGGCGGTTGATACCGCGCGCCTTTGTTCGTCAGAGGCTAACCCTGCCAGGCAGGATTATTGGGCGCTCAACGCCAACTTGGCCACTTGCGGGGCTGGCTGATAACCCGGAATGACCTGACCGTCTGCCAGCACAATGGCTGGCGTACCGTTCACGCCAATCGACTGGCCCATGGCGTATTGTTTCGGCACAGGGTTGGCGCATTTAGGCGCATCGATATTCTTGCCGGCGACCATACGGTCCATGGCGCTTTTCTTATCCTTGGAACACCAGACTGCTTGCAGCTGCTCGTCGCCAGGAGAACCCAAACCTTGGCGAGGGAACGCCAGGTAGCGAACTTCGATGCCCAGACGATTCAGTTCCGGCACTTCGGCATGCAACTTGTGGCAATAAGGGCAGGTGGTGTCGGTGAACACGGTGATGTGCGACTTGGTTTCACCGATGGCGGGGTAAACCACCATCTCAGCGGCAGGAATACCATTGATCGTTTTTGAAATAGCCAGACGCTCGGCCTTCTCGGTCAGGTTGACCGGCTTGCCGTCTTGCATCTGGAACAAGTAACCCTGCATCACAAACTGACCATCAGCGCTGGCATACAGGACGCGGCCGCCCTGGAGTTTCACTTCGTACAGATCATTCAGCGGGCTGGCCGCAATGCTGTCGATCGGCACGTCGAGCTTCAGCGTGTCGAGGGTTTTGCGGATGGCTTTATCAGCGGCATCGTCAGCCTGGGCAAACATACTTAACGAACTGGCCAACACAATAGCAGCGGCGGCGAAAATCTGGGGCACGCGCATGGGATCTCCTTGGGCGATGGTCTATGGGGTGCTAATAACGGCGATCGCGCAGGACCGAAGGCGTTTTAGTAATGCCCAATTTGCTAACCGGCAAAGCCTATCACATAAGGGCTGCGAGGCCGACTTCGGCTGATGTAGGACCGGTCGGAAAAACACCTGCGCTTTACCCTCGCGGATGGTGTTTGGCGTGCAGCTCTTGCAACCGTGCGCGGGCCACATGGGTGTAGATTTGCGTAGTGGATAAATCACTGTGTCCCAACAACATCTGGACCACGCGCAGGTCGGCGCCGTGATTGAGCAAATGCGTGGCGAACGCATGGCGCAACGTGTGCGGCGACAGCGATTTGCTGATGCCTGCGACCATGGCGTGGTGCTTGATCCGGTGCCAAAACGTCTGCCGGGTCATTTGCTCACCGCGCAGGCTGGGGAACAGCACATCGCTTGGGCGTCCGTTGAGCAACTCAGATCGAGCATCACGCATGTAGCGTTCGATCCAGACGATAGCCTCCTCCCCCATCGGCACCAAGCGCTCCTTACTGCCCTTGCCCATCACCCGCAATACGCCCTGACGTAGGTTCACTTGTTCAAGGGTCAAGCTGATCAATTCAGTGACTCGCAGGCCACAGGCGTAAAGCACTTCGAGCATGGCGCGGTCACGCTGACCGATGACTTCGCTTAAGTCAGGCGCGGCCAGCAACGCCTCGACGTCGGCTTCAGACAAGGATTTTGGCAACGGCCTGCCCAATTGCGGCATATCGACTTGCAACGTCGGATCGACATGGACCAGCTTTTCGCGCAATAAATACCGATAGAACCCTCGAACACCTGACAGAAAGCGCGCCGTCGAGCGCGGCTTATAGGTTTTTTCCAGGCGCCATGCCAGGTGATCCAGAATCAGCTCACGACCGGCCTGATCAAGCTCAATGCCTTGTTCCTGGAGCCAACCATTGAACAAAGCCAAGTCGCTGCGATACGCATCACGAGTGTTATCCGACAGGCCTTTTTCCAACCATAAGGTATCTAGAAAACGGTCGATCAAAGGGTGGTCGATGGCGGGCATAGGTAAGCGATTTCTGCAAAAAAAGGAATAGAGGGAGTTTTTCACAAAAGAGAGCGCAGGACGATCCCTGTGTAGATACCGTCTTGTTGGCGAGGCGGTGAGTCTGGCAGAACACATCAAGCCCTCTCGCCAACAAGTTGGCTCCTACAGAAACTTTTATTCAGCCCACAAAAAAGCAGCCCTTAGGCTGCTTTTTTACACGGAAAAAACTGAAATCAGGACAGTTTTTCTTTGATGCGAGCTGCTTTACCGGACAGGTCACGCAGGTAGTACAGTTTGGCTTTGCGAACGTCACCGCGACGTTTCACTGCCATGCTGTCGATTTGCGGGCTGTAGGTCTGGAAAGTACGCTCAACGCCAACACCGTTGGAGATTTTACGAACAGTGAAAGCACTGTTCACACCACGGTTACGCTTGGCAATTACTACGCCTTCGAACGCTTGCAGACGCGAACGGTCGCCTTCCTTCACTTTCACCTGAACGACAACAGTGTCGCCCGGGGCAAAGGGAGGGATCTCTTTAGTCATCTGCTCAGCTTCGAGTTGCAGAATGATTTTGTTAGTCATGCTGTGCTCCTAAGGCAGATCGTCAAGATCTACCATCGATACGTTAACTATCGTCCCGCTCGCGAATATATTCCGCCAGCAGCTTTTTCTCTTCTCCAGAAAGCGAGCGGCTTTCCAGAAGATCGGGTCGTCGTTCATAGGTCCGCCCAAGGGACTGCTGTAAACGCCAACGCCGGATATGTGCGTGATTGCCACTTAGCAACACGTCGGGAACACGCTGATCCGCATACACCTCCGGTCGGGTGTAGTGCGGGCAATCCAGCAGACCATCTGTGAAGGAATCTTCCTCCGCAGAGTCCGCATGCCCTAAAGCTCCAGGCAGCAGCCGCGTAACCGCATCTATCAGGACCATCGCCGGCAGCTCGCCACCGGAAAGTACATAGTCGCCAATCGACCACTCTTCATCGACATGAGCTTCAATAAAACGCTCGTCAATGCCTTCATAACGACCTGCGATGAGGATAAAAGCCTCCCCTTGCGCCAGTTCGCGTACCGCCGACTGAGTCAGCTGACGGCCTTGTGGCGACAGGTAAATAACCTTCGCCGCGTCCCCTGCTGCCTGCCTGGCCTGAACCAGAGCATCTTCCAGAGGCTTGATCTTCATCACCATGCCCGGACCACCGCCAAAAGGGCGATCATCAACAGTGTGGTGACGATCAGTGGTGTAGTCCCGCGGATTCCAACAAGTCAGCTGTAGCAGCCCTTGTTTCACCGCACGGCTGGTAATGCCGTAGTCGCTGATGGCGGAAAACATCTCGGGGAACAGACTGATCACTTCTACGCGCAGGCTAGCCATTTCGCTTAGAAGTCCGCATCCCAATCCACCTTCATCTCGCCGGCACCAAGGTCGACTGCCAACACGCATTGCTCTGTATAGGGCAGCAAGCGTTCGCGATCATCCAGGCTGCCTGCACAAGGCTTGACCACCATTACATCATTCGAGCCGGTTTCCAGCAGGTGATCAATCTTCCCGAGCAATTGCCCGAGTTGGTCAATGACCTGGAGACCTTCAAGCTGGTACCAGTAGTACTCGCCGTCGGTCAGATCAGGGAACAGGTTACGCGGAACGCAGATTTCAAAGCCGGCCAGAAGACGAGCTTCTTCACGGTCATCGAGACCTTTGATCTTTGCCACCAGAAACTTGTTTTGCAAGCGTCCACTGACCAGCTCTACCTGTCGTACTTCACCGTCGCGCCGAAGCGTGAGGTGTTTGTAATCCAGGAGGTTACCAATTGGATCAGTAAAGGAAAAAACCTTCACTTCGCCGCGAACGCCGTGAATAGAGTAGATCTTGCCGATAACGATCAAATCATCTGCAATGGTTGGCGTCGCGTTCATATTGCTCAGGCCGCAGCCTTAGCATTGTCCTTCAACAACTGAGCAACACGCTCAGAAGGTTGTGCACCAACGCTCAGCCAGTAGGCAACGCGTTCGTTGTTCACAGACAGGCGGATTTCTTGACCACGAGCAACCGGGTTAAAGAAACCAACTTGTTCTTTGTGTGAACCGTCGCGCGGGTTGCGGCTGTCGGTCACGGTCAAATGGTAAAACGGGCGCTTTTTGGAGCCGCCAAGGGCAAGACGGATGGTAAGCATATAAGCATCGTTCCTGTAGTCGTGCTGCAAATCTAAGATGCACAACGGGCATAGGTGCCCGAAAGGCCGCATATTCTAAGGAATATCCGCACTTTTGCAAATGTCTTTTTCAGGCGCCTGCCGGCATGCCACTGAGATCTGCTATGGAGCCGCTGTAAACAGCGGCATTTCAATCCCGCCAGAAGCGGAATTACTGGAGGCGAACCTCCCAGTGAGGGGTACTGCAATTACATTTTCGGGCCGGTGCGGCCGGGCATCATTCCGCCCATTCCGCGCATCATTTTTGCCATGCCGCCTTTTGCAGAGAACTTTTTCATCATTTTCTGCATTTGTTTGTGCTGCTTGATCAGGCGGCCGATGTCCTGCACCTGAGTACCTGAACCCAAAGAGATCCGACGCTTGCGCGAGCCGCTGATCAAGTCCGGGTCACGCCGCTCGGCCGGAGTCATCGAGTTGATGATGGCTTCCATCTGCTTGAACTGCTTCTCAGCCGCGCCTTGAGCGTTGCCCATTTGAGCCACGTTCATGCCGCCGATGCTTGGCAGTTTGTCCATGAGACCGCCCAGGCCGCCCATATTTTTCATCTGTTGCAGCTGGTCGCGGAAGTCTTCGAGGTCGAAGCCCTTACCCTTCTTCAGTTTTTGCGCGAGCTTGTCGGCTTTTTCTTTGTCGAGGCCCTGCTCGGCTTGCTCGATCAGACTGAGCACATCGCCCATACCAAGGATGCGCGACGCAATACGGTCCGGGTGGAACGGTTCGAGCGCGTCGCTCTTTTCGCCCATGCCGATGAACTTGATCGGTTTGCCAGTGATGGCCCGAACCGACAGGGCAGCACCACCGCGTGCATCACCGTCGACCTTGGTTAGAATTACACCGGTCAATGGCAGCGCATCGCCGAAAGCCTTGGCGGTATTGGCGGCATCCTGACCGGTCATGGCGTCAACCACGAACAGGGTTTCGGCCGGCTTGACTGCCGCGTGCAAGGCCTGAATCTCGCCCATCATTTCGACATCGATGTGCAAGCGGCCGGCGGTATCGACAATAACGACGTCGATGAATTTGAGCGTGGCTTCTTTAATGGCTGCCAGGGCGATATCGACTGGCTTCTGGCTGATGTCGGAGGCGAAAAAGGTAACGCCGACTTCGTTAGCCAGGGTTTCCAGCTGTTTGATGGCGGCAGGACGATAAACGTCGACTGACACCACCATGACGCTTTTCTTTCTGCGCTCTTTCAGGAAGCGCGCGAGCTTGGCGGCCGTGGTGGTTTTACCCGCACCCTGCAGACCGGCCATCAACACGACAGCGGGCGGCGTAACGTTGAGCACCAGATCTTCGTTGGCCGCGCCCATCAACGCTTCAAGTTCGGCCTGAACGATCTTCACGAACGCCTGACCCGGTGTCAGGCTGCGCGACACTTCGGTGCCGACAGCGCGGTCTCTGACCTTATTAACGAAGTCTTTGACCACTGGCAAGGCGACGTCGGCTTCGAGCAACGCCATACGCACTTCGCGCAACGTATCCTTGATGTTGTCTTCATTCAACTTGGCCTTGCCAGTAACATGGCGCAGCGTCAGCGATAGACGTTCGGTAAGATTTTCAAACATGCGCGATCCTTTCAGGTTCCTGGTGAACCCACGGTTGGTGCGGCCCGGCTCGTGGTAGCCCTGCCTATAAGCAGAGGCTAAACAGCTGTTGAAAATAGCCTTCGACGAGCCTGCGACTTGAGCAGGTGGCGGATTATAGCGAAGACTCTGCTGGACGGACACCATGGAGTCTGCTTCTGTAGTCTTTCGTCAAATGTCAGTTCTATGCGAAACTCAGCGCCTTTCGGGCTTGCCTAACAGGATTTATGCTCCCCTTGCCACCCAGTCTGCTACCCAGCCTCGCCGCCGCTTGTCTATATGCCGCTGCGACCCTCTATCAAGCGCTTCGTTTGAAGCAAGGCGCCAAGGCCGATAAACGGCTGCTTTGCCTGCTTGGCACCTTTGCGGTGCTCGCACACACGGTCGCCCTTTATTCCCAATTGATCCGGCCGATCGGCTTGGGGCTGGATTTTTTTAGCGCCGCCAGCATGATCGCCATCGCCATCATTGTTGTGACGATGATCGCCTGCGCGCGAATCCCGGTGGAAAACCTCTTGGTGCTGGTGTTCCCGCTAGGACTCGTGACCGCGCTGCTCGGTCAATTCGCCCCCAGTGGCACGGTACAGATCATCAATGAAGAACCTGGCATTCTGAGCCACATCGCGCTGTCGATTCTGGCTTACGGCATGTTCACCATCGCGGTGTTACAGGCCTTGCTGTTGCTGGTGCAAGATCATCGCCTCAAGCATAAGCATCCATCGGGCCTGATCAAAAATTTCCCGCCACTGCAAACCATGGAAAGCCTGCTGTTCGGTTTCCTGTGGGCGGGTTGGATCCTGCTGTCGCTGTCCCTTATCTCGGGCTGGCTGTTCCTCGAGAACCTGTTCGCTCAACATCTGGTGCACAAAACACTGCTCGCCTGCCTGGCGTGGCTGGTGTTCAGCGTGCTGTTGTGGGGACGCAATCGCCTCGGCTGGCGCGGTCATAAGGCTATTCGTTTGACCTTGGGCGGTTTCTGCTTGTTGATGCTGGCGTTTTTCGGCAGCAAGCTGGTACGCGAATTCATTCTGCACATCTGACGGGCACTCGAATCATGAATAACCTGCCCATCGGCCCAATGCTTGGCGTATTGGTTTTATTGCTGTTGTGGTGCGGCTTGCTAACCGCTGTGGAAAGCGCAGCGCTGCACTTGAAGGCATCGCGCCCTAGCGGTCGCAGCACCGACGCCAGCAAACCGAAACTGGCGTTCAAGCCTGCCAGCCTGATTCTAAGCAATACCCTCATCAAAGTGCTGATCACGATCATCAGCACGCTGCTGGCCTTGAATTTCTGGTACTTCAACGGTCCGACGCTGGCGTGGATACTGGTCAGCAGTGGCCTGCTCATCTTCGCCGAGTTCATGCCGCGCAAGCTGGCGGCACGTTACCCGGATGCCATCTTGATGCTGGGCAACAGCGTCTTGCGCCTGCCCATGAAGCTGCTTTACCCGCTGGCATACCTGTTTTCGGCCATTGCCGACGGGTTGTTGCGCCCTTTCGGCGTCACCGACAAACCGAATATCCGTAAAGCAGACGACAATGAAATCCCCCTCGCTGTCATGCTTCACGACGGCGCGCAGGAGCATCAAGCGCGCTCACACGTGATCTCCGGGATTCATGCGCTGGACAGCATTACCGTCAACGATATCCTGGTGCCGCGCAGCGAAGTCGACGGGGTCAATCTGGATGACACCATTGAGCGCATCATCGAACAATTGATCATCTCTCGCCACACGCGGCTGCCGGTGTACCACAACGACATCAATCAGGTTGAGGGCGTGCTTAACACCCGTCAGATCAGCCATTTGTTGCCAACGGCCAAGCTCACCAAAGAAGACCTGAAAGCCGCGTGCTACGAACCCTACTTCGTACCAGAAAGCACCCCGTTGCAGTTGCAACTCTTGAACTTCCACAAGCAACAGCGCCGGCTTGGCGTGGTAGTGGATGAATATGGCGAGGTTCAAGGCATTGTCAGCCTGGAAGATATTCTCGAAGAAATCGTCGGCGAGTTTGAAAACGAACAGGATTTGGATAACCCCCACATCCATCCGCAAGCCGATGGCCGCCTGGTCATTGAAGGCGCCGCCTCGATTCGTGAGCTGAACAAGATTCTGGGCTGGCATTTGCCGTCCGACGGACCCAAGACCCTGAACGGCCTCGTGACTGAAGCATTGGAAACCATTCCGGAAAGTTCGGTGTGCCTGAAAATTGGGCCGTACCGACTGGAAATTCTCGAGACCGAGGACAATCGTGTCACTCGTGTGATGATGTGGCACAACGGCATGACTCGCGCAGTGGTCTAGCCCGTCGCACCTCTGCCTGGCGCTGTACTAAAATGCCCTACCCAGCACGCAGCCTTACAACAATAAAAATTTCATCGGGGACACCTGCATGACCAGTTCTATGAGGTTTACTGACGACGCGTCCGTCGTCAAACCGGCCAACTCGGCCGGACGGGTTGCCATTGCCAGCTTCATTGGCACCGCCATCGAGTTCTACGACTTCTACGTCTACGCCACCGCTGCAGCACTGGTGATCGGCCCGGTATTCTTTCCGCAGACCTCCAGCTCGGCGCAAATGCTGGCAGCATTCTTGACCTTCGGTATCGCCTTTCTGGCACGACCACTGGGCTCGGCGCTGTTCGGCCACTTCGGTGATCGCATCGGGCGTAAATCGACCCTGGTCGCCTCGCTGCTGCTGATGGGCGTCTGCACCACCCTGATCGGCGTGTTGCCGGGCTACGCCACCATTGGTTTCTGGGCGCCGACGCTGTTATGCGTGCTGCGTTTCGGCCAAGGCCTGGGGCTTGGCGGTGAATGGGGCGGTGCGGCCTTGCTCGCCACGGAGAACGCGCCCAAGGGCAAGCGCGCCTGGTTCGGCATGTTTCCCCAGCTGGGCCCGTCAATTGGCTTTCTGGTAGCGAACGGGCTGTTCCTGACCCTGGCCATGACCCTCTCCGACGAACAGTTCCGTTCATGGGGCTGGCGCATTCCGTTCCTGCTCAGCGCATTACTGGTGATGGTCGGCCTCTATGTGCGGTTGAAGCTTGAAGAAACACCAGTTTTCGCCAATGCCATCGCCCGTCATGAGCAAGTCAAATTGCCGATCGCTGAACTGTTCCGCCACTACTGGCGGCCAATGCTGCTCGGCGCTGCTTCGATGGTGGTGTGTTACGCGCTGTTCTATATCTCAACGGTGTTTTCCTTGAGCTACGGCGTGGCGTCTCTCGGTTACAGCCGTGAGACGTTCCTTGGCTTGCTGTGTTTCGCGGTGCTGTTCATGGCCGCTGCCACGCCCTTATCCGCCTGGGCCAGTGATCGCTTCGGGCGTAAACCGGTGTTGATTGTTGGCGGTGTGCTGGCGGTACTTTCCGGGTTCACCATGGAACCACTGCTGACCCACGGCACGACCGGCGGCGTCGCGCTGTTCTTGTGCATCGAGTTGTTTTTGATGGGCGTAACGTTCGCGCCAATGGGGGCACTGCTGCCCGAACTGTTTCCGACTCGCGTGCGTTATACCGGCGCGTCAGCGGCCTACAACCTCGGCGGCATCGTCGGCGCATCCGCGGCACCGTTTTTCGCGCAAAAGCTGGTAGCAATGGGTGGTTTAAGCTGGGTCGGTGGGTATGTATCCGCGGCAGCACTGCTCAGCTTGATCGCTGTGCTGTGCCTGAAAGAAACCCGGGAACGGGATCTGGATACGATTGCCTGATAGACCGTATTAAGGTCATTCCCGAACAAATTCGGTCCCACAGAAAAACAACCTTCTGGGACCAAATTCATTCGGGAAAGCGGCGCCCGCTTACAACTGAACCTTCACCGCTCTTGAAGCGCGCATGGCTTTGGCTCGCGCCAACTCAATCGATTCGTCACGCGCCAAGGCGACGCCCATGCGGCGCTGACCGTTGACTTCCGGTTTGCCGAACAGACGCAGCGCGGTATCGGGCTCGCTGAGAGCTTCGCCAAGGTTGGCAAAGCTGGTCTGGGTGGACTTGCCTTCGACCAGAATCACCGCCGAAGCCGAGGGCCCGAATTGACGAATCAACGGAATTGGCAGACCCAGGATCGCTCGTGCATGCAGCGCGAACTGCGAAAGGTCTTGGGAAATCAGAGTTACCAGACCCGTGTCATGCGGGCGCGGTGACACTTCGCTGAACCACACTTGATCGCCCTTGATGAACAACTCGACGCCGAACACACCGCGACCACCCAAAGCCTCGGTCACGGCGAGGGCAACCCGTTCCGATTCCGCCAATGCCGCCGGGCTCATGGCCTGGGGCTGCCAGGACTCCTGATAATCGCCCTTCTCTTGGCGATGACCGACCGGCGCGCAGAACGTCGTGCCGCCGATGTGACGCACCGTCAGCAAGGTAATTTCGTAGTCGAAATCGATGAAGCCTTCGATGATCACCCGACCTTTGCCAGCGCGGCCGCCTTCTTGCGCATATTCCCAGGCTTTCTGTATATCGTCGGTGGTTTTCAGCAGGCTTTGGCCTTTGCCCGACGAACTCATGACCGGCTTGACGACGCACGGAAACCCAAGGTCTGCAACCGCTTGGCTGTAGTCCTCGAAGGAGTCGGCGAAGTGATAGGGCGAAGTCGGCAGGTCCAGCTCTTCAGCCGCCAGACGACGAATGCCTTCGCGGTTCATGGTCAACAGCGCAGCACGAGCAGTTGGAATGACCGTGAAGCCTTCGGACTCCAGTTCAACCAGGGTCGCGGTGGCGATGGCTTCGATTTCCGGCACGATGTAGTGCGGTTTTTCCGCCTCGATCACAGCACGCAAGGCGGCGCCGTCGAGCATGTTGATCACGTGACTACGGTGGGCAACCTGCATGGCCGGCGCGTTGGCGTAACGGTCGACGGCAATCACTTCGACGCCCAGACGTTGCAGCTCGATGACCACTTCCTTGCCCAGCTCACCGCAACCGCAGAGCATTACACGGGTTGCAGTAGGCGACAGTGGCGTTCCGATTTGAGTCATTTCAGGTCCTCGTGGAGCAGGTCATCGAGTTCGCCCGCTGTGGCGCACGACTCGGGGGAGAAGCAAAGGCGCGCAATTTACCACGAAGCGGCCGGCAGAGGGCCTGAGGCCGGACCAGTGAGCCGCCGAATCAAGACGACGGTTTGGCGCCCACTTGCCAGAGCATGCCGCTGGCACGCGCCCGTTCGTTACACAGGCCCAGCACCAAACGGCGCTCGGCGTTGTCCATCCGGTTCCAGCCGGTGATTTCCTCGACAGTGCGCTGACAGCCGAGGCAAATATCGGCGTCATCCAGGCAACAGATGCTCACGCAGGGCGACGCGACACGGCGCTCAGGATTCATCAATCGTCCTGCGGCGCCAGATCACGGGCATAGCGCTGGGCGTTATGAACGTAATGTGCAGCGCTGGCTTCAAGCATTTTCTTCTGCACATCGGTAAGTTCGCGCATGACTTTGCCGGGCGAACCCATCACCAGCGAGCCGTCGGGAATGACCTTGCCCTCGCCAATCAATGAATTGGCGCCGATCAAGCAATGCTTGCCGATCCGCGCCCCATTGAGAATCACCGAATTTATTCCAATCAAGCTGTAATCGCCGACGGTGCAGCCGTGCAGCATGACGTTGTGGCCAATGGTCACACCCTTACCAATGTTCAACGGTGACCCCATGTCGGTGTGCATCACCGTGCCGTCTTGCACATTGCTGTTTTCGCCGATATGAATCAGCTCGTTGTCGCCGCGCAGCACGGCGCCGAACCAGACGCTGGCGCCCGCCTCCAGTTTGACTTTGCCAATCAGCGTGGCAGTGGGTGCGACCCAACTTTTAGGATCGGTTTCTACACGGGAGTCGCCCAGGCGGAATTTCATCTTGTTGGTCCTCAAGGCTCTGTGGCCGTGGGTGAAGCGCTAGCTATCGAAGGTAATGAAGCGGTCGGGCGGTGTGTGAAGGCTGATTTTGCTGTCGTATAACACGTTGATCAGCTCAACGATCATGATCGCGGTCAAGCCCCAGATTTTGAATTCACCATACCGGTATGACGGCACGTACCAACTGCGGCCCTGGTAATCGATGCGGTGAGTGTGTTCGCGGGTGTCTTGAAGGAAGAACTCCAACGGCACGCTGAACACGGCTGCGATCTCGCCATCATTGGGCCGGTACTCAACAAAGTCGGGAATCAGCCCGACGTAGGGTGTGACCATGATGCCGTGCTTTGAAATCAGCGGGCTCAGCGGGCCGATGATTTCAACCAGTCCCGGCGGCAGGCCAATTTCCTCCTCGGCTTCACGCAACGCGGTGAACACCAAGTCTGGATCACCGGGATCACGGCGACCTCCGGGGAACGCCACCTCTCCGCCATGGGTCGACAGACCACTGGCGCGCAGGGTCAATATCAACTCCGGTTGTTCACTGCGAGTGATGGGCAATAACACCGCAGCCTCTGGGAAGCCGGGGCCCGCCTCAAGCGTGTTGGGTATGTGACTGCTTACGCGGCGAAGTAGCTTGTCCAGCATGGGGATCTCGGCTCTGTTGCTTACTTGGCATCATGCACCAAAGCAACGAAGCGCCCAAGCCCCTGTAGGACAAGTTGACGGTGCTCTTGTCCTTAAATGCACCGACGAATTACACCGGCGACTTGCCGACCTTGATGCGTCGCGCCAAGATAGCGGCTGCTTTCAGGAATCCAGCCCCGTATGAAATTTTGCAGCCAGTGCGGTAACCCGGTCGTCCAGCGCATCCCCGAAGGGGACAGTCGCCTGCGTTTTGTCTGTGAAACATGTCAGACCATTCATTACCAAAACCCGAATATCGTCGCCGGGGCCGTAGCCGTTTGGGGAACGCAGGTGCTGCTTTGTCGCCGCGCCATCGAGCCGCGCCTCGGGTTCTGGACCTTGCCAGCCGGTTTCATGGAGAACGGCGAGACCGTAGAAGACGCGGCCCGCCGCGAAACCGTCGAAGAAGCCTGCGCGACGTTGCGCAACATGACGCTGTACACGTTGGTCGACGTGCCTCACATCAGCCAGGTTCACGTGTTTTATCGTGCCGATCTGGTGAGCCTGGATTTTGCGGCTGGGGTCGAGAGTCTTGAAGTGCGGCTCTTCGAAGAACACGAGATCCCGTGGTCAGAGCTGGCTTTCCAGACCGTGAGACGTACTCTAGAATATTTTTATGCAGACCGGATCAAGCAGGTTTACCCGGTGCGATCAGGAGCCATTCTGCCTTCGCAACCGACGAAAAAAACCTGATTTCACAACGCTGCCGCGAAGGCCGCTTTTACCTCACCCAGGGATACCGTTTCAATGCGTTGGTTTCTCGCCGCTTTCTGCCTGTGCTTCGCGTCGTTTTCGCAGGCCGAATTTACCAAGATCATCGTTCCCAAGGGCAGCGAGCAGGCGTTTCTTGGGCAAAAAGTCATCGATACCCAGGACATCTCAGAACGCACCGTCGACAAGATACTGGTGCTCAAATCTTCCCATCAGTTGCAGTTGATCAGCCACGGCGAAGCACTGAAAACCTACCGCGTTTCACTGGGCAAATTCCCCAAGGGGCAAAAGCTCCGTGAAGGCGACCGGCACACGCCTGAAGGGTTTTACTGGTTGGACTGGCGCAAGGTCAGCGACGCCTACAACTTATCGATGCACATCTCTTACCCGAACATCAGCGACTCGGCCCGCGCCCGTCGCGAAGGCGTTAATCCGGGCAGCATGATCATGATTCACGGCACCCCGGTGGATGAGAACTACCCCGAATGGTACTTCCAGACGCTGGACTGGACCGATGGCTGCATCGCCATGAACAACACCGACATGCGCGAAGTCTGGAGCTTGGTCAAAGACGGCACCATGATCGAAATTCGGCCCTGATCAAACCCGGCGTCTGACACTTCGCATCGGCAAGTGGTCTTTGATTGGTATTGACGTGGTATCCAAGTGGTATTAGCTTGGGGTCATACCGACTGCGGGCTTCACTATGAATCCAATTCTTGCCTTGCGCCCTGACGACACTCAGGCAACGCCGCTTTATTTACAGCTCGCTCGCAATATCGAAGCCGCTATTCATGCGGGCCAATGGAAAGCCGAGCAGGCACTTCCGTCCGAACGCAACTTGAGCGAACTCCTCGGTATCTCCCGAGTCACGGCACGCAAAGCGCTGGAAATACTCTTGGATCAGGGTTTGATCCGACGCCATCAAGGCTCCGGCACCTTTATCACGCCACGCCTGGAACAACCCTTATCACGGCTTTCCAGCTTCAGCGAAATGCTCCGATTGAAAGGTTTTACCCCCAGTTCGCAATGGATCGAGCGCGAAATCGCCCTGCCGACCCACGATGAGCTGATCCGCTTGAGCCTATCGCCCACCGATAACGTGGCGCGCCTGAAACGATTGCGAAAAGCCGATGGCACCGTCATGGCCATCGAAATGAGCACCCTGCCCGCAAAATTGTTACCCGATCCCCACGCCGTAGGTGACTCGCTGTACGCGTACCTCGACAGCATCGGTCGCCCGGTTGTGCGCGCCTTACAACACATCCGCGCAATAAACGCCTCGGCCGAGTTTGCCGCGCTGGTCGGCATCGAAACCGGCACCGCCATGCTGCTGATGACGCGCATCGGCTACCTCGACGACAACACGCCCATTGAGCTGACAGACACTTATTGCCGTGACGACTATTACGATTTCGTCGCCGAACTTCGGCGCTGACTGATCGATTTTTGTTAAAGCACACTGCCGGAGCTACCGATGTCCGATCACAACATTCTCACTCCCCAGGGCTGGATTCTCGGCCATCTTGAGCATCAAGACGGCCGCGTGACCGCTATCCCGGGTCAACCCTGCGATCCGCAAACCAATGACCTGCCTTACCTGCTGCCGGGGTTTATCGACCTGCACATTCACGGCGGCGGCGGCAAAGACATCATGCAAGGCCGTGACGCCTTCGACACCATCGCTCGCACCCACCTGCGCTTCGGCACAACGTCATTATTAGCCACCACCATGACCGCCCCTCCGGAAGAACTTACCGAGGTGTTGAGCGCGCTGGGTGATTATTGCGTGCAACGACCACCCGGCACCGCGCGGGTATTGGGCGTTCATCTGGAGGGGCCGTTCATCAACCCCAGCAAGCTGGGCGCACAACCCAATTTCGCCCACAGCGCTTTGCTGTCGGAAATAGAACATTACCTGAGCCTGGCACCGATCCGAGTGATCACCATTGCCCCGGAAATTGCCGGGCATCTGCAACTGATCCGTGAGCTGAGCCAGCGCGGCATCAGGCTGCAGCTGGGGCATACGCTGGGCAGTTACGAAGAGGGTGTCGCCGCCCTCGATGCGGGCGCTTCCAGCTTCACGCACCTGTACAACGCCATGAGTGCGCTGCATCACCGAGAGCCGGGAATTGTCGGCGCGGCGCTGGCCCACGCGCACTACGCCGAATTAATCCCCGACCTGCTGCACGTTCACCCCGGCGCTATGCGCGTCGCCCTGCGCGCCATACCGCGCCTGTACTGCGTGACCGACTCGACCGCCGCTGCGGGCATGCCTGACGGTGAATACAAGCTCGGCAGCCACACCGTCACCAAATGCCTGGGCGGTGTTCGTTTGGCGGACGGCACATTGGCCGGCAGCACGCTGACTATGGACCAAGCGCTGCGCAATCTGGTGAAAATCGGCGTGCCGCTGCCTGAGGCATCACAACGTTTGTCACAATTTCCCGCTGATTATTTAGGTCTGGAAGAGCGTGGACGCTTGCAAATCGGCAGCTGGGCTGATTGCGTAGAACTGGATCGTTCACTGAAGGTGCAGGCCGTTATGGTCGAAGGAGAAGCCATTGAACTTGAACTCAAAAATGCTTGAAGAAGCCCTGTCGTCCGGCGATGCCGTCGAGCGCCAGTTACGCACGCTGGACCGGTCCTTGGTGCACGTCGCCGAGCGCCTGCGTCAAGCGGCACCGCAGGTCATCATGACCGTCGCCCGTGGCAGTTCTGACCACGCCGCCAGCTATTTTGCTTACTTGACCATGCAACTGACCGGTGTGCCGGTGGCCTCGTTGCCGATGTCGGTGGTCACCTTGCAGCACTCGCCGATGCATGTTCAGGGTCAAACGGTTTTCGCTTTTTCTCAGTCCGGCCAAAGCCCCGATCTGGTGGACAGCCTGCGCACCCTACGTGAGCGCGGCGCCTTGAGCATTGCGTTGGTCAACGCCGAACATTCACCCCTGGAAGCCGCCAGCGAATATGTATTGCCGCTGTGCGCGGGGGCCGAACGCAGCGTTGCGGCGACCAAAAGTTTCATCGCTACCCTAAGCGCCAGCGCCCGTTTGATCGGTCATTGGCAGCAAGACGACGCGCTGCTGGCGGCCGGCCTGGCGCTGCCGGACAACCTGCGTGAAGCCGCTCAACAGGATTGGAGCCCAGCTGTCGAGGCGCTGCGTGACTGCCAACAGTTGTTGGTGATCGGCCGTGGCGCCGGGTTTGCAATCGCTCAGGAAGCCGCGCTGAAGTTCAAGGAAACCTCGGCGATTCAAGCCGAAGCGTTCAGCAGTGCCGAAGTGCGGCACGGCCCCATGGCGCTGGTCGGCGAACACTACCCACTGCTTATTTTCGCCCCGCGTGGTGCAGAGCAAGCCGGTTTGTTGAGCTTTGCCGCTGACATGCGCAAACAGGGCGCCCGCGTGTTGTTGGCCGCGCCGGACGATATCGAGCAACGGGATTTAACCCTGGGCCGCGCGGCCCATCCCGCGCTGGACCCGATCCTTGCCATCCAGAGTTTCTACGTCATGGCCGCTCAGTTGGCCAAGGCCCGCGGCATGGACCCTGATCAACCCCGGCACTTGAGCAAAGTCACCCTCACTCACTGAATGAGAACGCGCCATGCATAACAACAAGGATTTGATTCTCAGCGCGCCCCTCAGCGGACCGGTGATGCCACTGTCACAGGTCCCCGACCCGGTGTTCGCCAGCGGCGCCTTGGGCGAGGGCATTGCGATTGACCCAACCAACGAATGCCTTTACGCGCCGTGTGCCGGGGTCGTTGTGCATATCGCCCGCACCCTGCATGCCGTGACGTTACGTGCGGACAATGGTGCCGAATTTTTACTGCACGTCGGCCTCGACACCGTTGCCCTCGCCGGTGAAGGTTTTACCGTGCTGGTGGAGCAAGGCGAACGCGTCGAGGAAGGTCAGGCGCTGCTGCGTTTGGACCTCGACCGCATCGCGCAGCATGCCACCAGCCTGATCAGCACCTTGGTATTGATTAACGGTGACCGTTTCAGGTCGATACCAGTCGCCGGTGTGTCATCGATCACGGTAGGCCAACCGCTGCTGCACGTCAGCGCAGTGCAGTCGCAAACAGCCCTCGACTCGAGCCACAGTTCTACCATTGAGCCAGCTCGCGGCCGGGTTCGTGTCGCCCACAGCGGCGGCTTGCACGCGCGTCCGGCAGCATTGGTGCGTCAGACCGCCCAAGGTTTTGTCAGCCAGAGCGAATTGCATTTCGCCGGGCAAAGCAGCTCATCAAACAGCCTGGTCGGGCTCATGGGATTGGGGATCGCCGAGCAGGATGAAGTTGAAGTGGTCTGTCTGGGTGAAGACAGTGAGGCCGCGCTGCTGGCACTGATCAAGGCTTTGTCCATCCCGTCGGCCCATGAACAACCACGGCGACCATCAGCCCCGGTCGTGACGCTGAACGCAACGGTTGAGGAAGGCGTATTACAGGGCGTCTGCGCCTCGCCTGGACTGGTCAGTGGTCCGTTGTTCCGGTTGCATGCGGTTCATTTGCCGGACGAGCCGGGTCAGCAGGTTGCCAGTGTGCAGCACCACGCGCTGCACACTGCGCTGCAGCAGGTGAGCGCTGATATTCAATGCACGTTGCACAGTGCCGAGCAGCGCGGTGAAGACGAAGAAGCCGCGATTTTCTCCACTCATTTGGCACTGTTGGAAGACCCAGGGCTACTGGATGCCGCCAAACTCGCCATCGACCAAGGCTGCGCAGCGACCCATGCCTGGAGCCAAGCCCTGCTTGCTCAATGCGACGTGTTACAGGCATTGGGTAAACCGTTGTTGGCCGAGCGCGCCAACGACCTTCGCGACTTGCGCCAACGGGTGTTGCGCGCCCTTCTCGGTGATGCCCGACGACTTGATATTCCCATCGGTGCCATCGTCGTCGCCCACGAACTGACGCCGTCGGATTTGCTGATGCTCAGCCAGCATGCTGTGGCAGGCCTGTGCATGGCCGCAGGTGGCGCCACCTCACACGTGGCTATTCTGGCGCGGGGCAAAGGCTTGCCCTGCGTGGTGGCCTTGGGATCTGCGTTGCTGGATCAGCAATCGGGTAAGACCGTCGTCCTCAATGCCGACCAAGGCCAATTGGAACTGACACCCAGCGCCCAACGCCTGCATCACGTCATCGAGCACCACCAATCCCAAGTGCAGCAACGACGCACTCAGCAGCAATACGCCCATGTGCCTGCCATGACCCTGGATGGCGTGACCATTGAAGTGGCCGCCAACGTTGCCTCCCGGGGTGATGCTGCTGAGGCTCACGCGGCGGGTGCTGACGGTGTGGGTTTGTTGCGCACCGAATTTTTGTTTGTTGATCGCAACACGGCGCCCGATGAACACGAACAATGGACGGCCTATCAGGGCGTGCTGGATGCCATGGGCGATAAGCCAGTGGTCATCCGTACGATTGACGTCGGAGGCGACAAGCAATTGGCGTATCTACCACTGCCCGCCGAAGCCAACCCGGTGTTGGGTTTGCGCGGTATTCGCCTCGGTCAGTTGCGTCCAGAACTTCTCGACCAACAATTGCGCGCCTTGCTGCGGGTCAGCCCGCAGCAGCGGTGCCGAATCCTGCTGCCCATGGTCAGCGAAGTGGATGAGTTGCTGAACATTCGTCAGCGCCTGGAGGTGTTGAGCGCCGAGTTGGGGATCAAACACCGTGCACAACTCGGGGTCATGATCGAAGTGCCTTCCGCTGCTCTGCTGGCCGAGCAACTGGCTGAACACGCGGACTTTTTGTCTATCGGCACTAATGACCTTTCTCAATACACCTTGGCCATGGACCGGGACCATGCGGGGCTTGCGGCACGGGTCGATGCCCTGCATCCCGCGCTGCTGCGCCTGATTGCAATGACCTGTGTTGGTGCTGCGCGGCATCAGCGTTGGGTCGGTGTGTGCGGCGCGTTGGCGTCCGATCCACTGGCGACGGCGGCGTTGATTGGCCTGGGTGTGCGCGAGCTGTCGGTCAGCCCACCCTTGATAGGAGAAATCAAGGCACGTGTGCGTGAATTGAACATGGCTGAATGTCAGCGCTGGAGCCAATCGTTGCTCGGCTTGAATAGCGCGCAGGCAGTACGTCAGGCGTGTCAGCGACACTCGATGCCCCACGCTTTTGTGCAACAACAACAACAACAACAAGGGGAACCGCCATGTACCAGCACTTGATCGAAGGGTTACAGCGGCTTGGCCGTGCCTTGATGTTACCCATCGCCATTTTGCCCATCGCCGGCCTATTGCTCCGCCTCGGTGATACCGACCTGCTGAACATCGCCATCGTCCATGCCGCCGGTAATGCGATCTTCGCCAACCTGGCGCTGATTTTCGCCATCGGCATCGCCGTGGGTTTCGCCCGCGACAACAACGGCACGGCGGGGTTGGCCGGTGCCATTGGTTATCTGGTGATGGTCTCAGCCCTCAAGGTGCTGGACCCGAATATCGACATGGGTATTTTGGCCGGGATCATCAGCGGTCTGGTCGCAGGGGCGCTGTATAACCGTTTCAAGGACATCAAACTCCCGGAGTACCTGGCATTTTTCGGCGCAAGGCGCTTCGTGCCCATAGCTACCGGGTTAACCGCCGTGGTGCTCGGCATGATATTCGGGCTGATCTGGCCGCCGTTACAAGAGGGCATCAACAGCCTCGGTAAAATGATGCTGGAAAGCGGCAGCGTGGGTGCCTTTGCCTTCGGTGTCATGAATAGGTTGCTGATTATTACCGGCCTGCACCACATCCTGAATAACTTGGTGTGGTTCGTTTTCGGAACCTTCACCGACCCGGAAACCGGGCGCGTAGTAACGGGTGACCTGGCACGCTACTTTGCGGGCGACCCCAATGGGGGGCAGTTTATGACCGGCATGTTTCCGATGATGATGTTCGGCCTGCCGGCGGCTTGTTTGGCGATGTACCGAAATGCCTTGTCTGACCAACGTAAGTTGATTGGTGGGGTGTTGTTGTCGATGGCCCTCACCTCGTTTTTGACCGGCGTTACCGAGCCGATAGAATTTGCCTTTATGTTTCTCGCGCCTTTGCTGTATCTGATTCACGCGCTGTTGACCGGGTTGTCGATGATGTTGGCCGATCTGCTCAATATCCACTTGGGATTCACCTTTTCCGGCGGCGCCATCGACCTGGCGCTGGGCTGGGGCAAGTCGACCAATGGTTGGATGATTTTTCCGCTGGGGCTGCTGTATGCGGTGGTGTACTACTTGGTGTTCGACTACTGCATTCGGCGCTTCAATTTGAAAACCCCAGGGCGCGAACAACTGGCGAGCAGCGGGGACGTCGCAATACCCCAAAGCGAACGCGCCGGCGCCTATATTCGTGCATTAGGGGGCGCGGCTAACCTACTGAGCATCGATGCCTGCACCACGCGTTTACGCCTGCAACTGGCAGACCGCAGCAAGGCCATCGACAGCGAACTCAAAGCCCTGGGCGCTATGGCTGTCGTTCGACCTGGCAATGCGGGCAGCTTGCAAGTGGTAGTCGGGCCGATGGCGGACAGTCTGGCGGATGAATTGCGAATTGCGTTGCCCACCACCCTTGAGCCGGCCGCAATCATTGCCGTCAGTACCGAAAACCAGGCACAACCGGTGAGTAGCCTAGAAGCGCAACAATGGCTCGCGGCGCTGGGTGGTCAACACGTATTGAAACTGGAGTGCGTCGCCCTCACCCGGCTACGCGTTCAATTGGGCGCAGGTCAGAAAATGGCCGAAAACGGCTTGAACGCACTGGGTTGTTTGGGATTGAGTCGTCTGGAAGATGGCGTGTGGCATGTGCTGGTCGGTGAGCGAGCACAAGGGTTGAGCGAGGCGATACAGCCGATGTTGGCGCAGGGTTTAACGCCGCGATGAGGGGATCGCTGAAACCCTGTGGGACCGAGTTTATTCGGGAAGGTCACGCCACGGTGCATCAGACAAACCGCGTCGCCTGCTTCGCGAATGAATTCGCTCCCACAGAAAACCAAAACCGCGACGAGCTTCTGCGCTGATTTAGAAATCAGCCAATCGCCACACTTCATACGCCGGCGTTTCGTAGGGATGGCTCTGTTTCAGGGCCGCCACCACCTGGGCGATCAAGCCGTCTGCCACGACCAGTTCGACTTTCCATTCCTGCACGTGCTCGATCTCTCCGGTGCCTCCAATAAACGGCTGGCTGCCGTCCAATGGGCGGAACTGGCCTTGACCGAGCACTTGCCATGAGCAGTGATCGTAAGCGCCGATCCGCCCCGCACCGGCGGCGAATACAGCACTTTTGACCACATCCACATGACTCGGCGGAACAAAAAAGCTGAGCTTGTACATGGTAGACGCTGGCCTCAGTTCACCCACACCCGTGCATTACGGAAGATGCGCATCCAGGCAGCGTCTTCGTTCCACTCATCGGGACGCCATGAGTTCTGCACTGCGCGAAATACCCGCTCAGGGTGCGGCATCAGGATGGTGACGCGACCGTCGCGGGTGGTCATGCCGCCAATACCGCGTGGCGAGCCGTTCGGGTTGGCCGGGTACTTTTCTGTCACCTTACCGTGGTTGTCGACGAAGCGAATCGCTACGCAGCCAGACACATCGGCTTCGAGCAGCGCGTCGTCGCTGGCAAACTCGGCATGGCCTTCACCGTGGGCAATGGCGATCGGCATGCGCGAACCGGCCATGCCCTGCAAGAAGATCGAAGGCGAATCCTGCACTTGGACCATCGCGACCCGTGCTTCGAACTGCTCGGAACGGTTACGCACGAAGTGCGGCCAGAACTCGCTGCCCGGAATCAATTCCCGCAGGTTGGACAACATCTGGCAACCGTTGCACACGCCGAGGGTGAAGCTGTCCTCACGCTCGAAGAAGCCCTGGAACGCATCCCGTGCACGGGTATTGAACAAAGCCGATTTGGCCCAGCCCTCCCCCGCTCCCAGTACGTCGCCGTAGGAAAAACCACCGCATGCCACCAGACCTTTGTACTCATTCAGATCCACGCGACCGGCGAGGATATCGCTCATGTGTACGTCGATGGCGTTGAAGCCCGCGCGATCAAACGCAGCCGCCATCTCAACCTGACCGTTGACGCCCTGCTCACGCAGAACGGCGACTTGTGGGCGAATGTTCTTCTTGATGTATGGCGCGCTGATGTCGTCGTTTACATCGAACCCAACCTTGACGCTAAGGCCAGGGTTATCTTCTTCCAACAGCACGTCGAACTCTTGTTCAGCGCATTCAACGTTGTCACGCAAACGCTGGATTTGGTAGCTGGTTTCAGCCCACTGGCGTTGCAGCAAGCGACGCTGACCGCCAAACACCGGATCACCGTTGAAGCTGATGGCCACTTCGTCGTTGTTCACCGGTTGGCCGATGACCGACACACATTCGCCAAAACCGGCCGCGCTGAATTGTGCGAGTACATCCGGGGTATCGTCCTGACGAACCTGAATCACGGCACCGAGTTCTTCGTTGAACAGGATCGCGGCCAGATCGGCCGAGCTGTCAGCCAATCCATCAAGGAACAGATTCAAACCACAATGACCGGCGAAGGCCATTTCAAGAGCAGTGACCAACAGCCCGCCGTCGGAACGGTCATGGTAGGCCAGCACGTGACCGTCGGCGTTGAGGCCCTGGATCACGGCAAAAAAAGCTTTGAGGTCTTCGGCGTCATCCACGTCCGGCGCAATACGCCCGAGCTTGCCGTGGGTCTGCGCGAGAATCGATGCGCCCATGCGGTTTTGACCACGGCCCAGGTCGATCAGGACAAGGTCGGTTTCGCCCTTGTCCATGCGCAGTTCGGGGGTCATGGTTTTGCGAATGTCGGTCACTGGCGCAAAGCCGGTGACGATCAATGACAGCGGCGACGTCACGCTCTTGTCCGTATCTTCATCGCGCCACTGGGTTTTCATGGACATGGAGTCCTTGCCCACTGGAATGGTTATCCCCAATTCCGGGCACAATTCCATGCCGACCGCCCTGACGGTGTCGTACAAACGGGCGTCTTCGCCGGGGTGACCGGCCGCTGACATCCAGTTGGCCGACAATTTGATGTCGGAAATTTTGGCGATGCGCGACGCGACGATGTTGGTCAGGGTTTCGCCAATGGCCATCCGGCCAGACGCCGGGGCATCCAGCAGTGCCAACGGCGTACGTTCGCCCATGGCCATGGCTTCGCCGGTTTCAACATCAAAACTGGTGGCGGTCACGGCGCAGTCAGCCACCGGCACTTGCCACGGGCCCACCATTTGATCGCGAGCAACCAGGCCGGTGATAGAACGGTCACCGATGGTGATCAGGAAACTTTTGCTGGCAACAGCCGGGTGGTGCAGAACCCGTGTCACACAGTCTTCGATGTCCAGCGTGCTTGGGTCGAAATCATCGCCCAGCGCCTCTTCGCGAACAGCTGAGCGGTGCATGCGCGGTGCTTTGCCCAGCAATACTTCCAGCGGCATGTCCACCGGGCTGTTGCCGAAATGGCTGTCGGTGACGGTCAGTTGCGGCTCAGCAGTGGCTTCACCGACAACGGCAAACGGGCAACGCTCACGTTCGCAGATGGCTTTGAAGCGCTCGAAATCCGCCGCGCCCACCGCCATCACGTAGCGCTCCTGGGATTCGTTGCTCCAGATTTCCAGCGGGGCCATGCCCGGCTCGTCATTCGGAATGCTGCGCAGCTCGAAACGACCGCCGCGCTCACCGTCGTTCACCAGTTCCGGGAAGGCGTTGGATAAACCGCCGGCGCCGACGTCGTGGATGAAGCTGATAGGGTTGTCTTCACCCAACTGCCAGCAACGGTCGATCACTTCCTGACAACGGCGCTCCATCTCAGGGTTTTCACGCTGAACGGAAGCGAAATCCAGATCTGCCGAACTGGTGCCGGTGGCCATCGACGAGGCTGCACCGCCGCCGAGGCCGATCAACATGGCCGGGCCACCGAGCACGATCAGCTTGGAGCCGACCACGATTTCGGCTTTCTGGACGTGTTCGTCACGAATGTTGCCCATACCACCGGCCAACATGATCGGTTTGTGGTAACCACGAACTTCATCACCGTGGGGGGTGCTGATTGATTGTTCGAATGTACGGAAATAACCGGTGAGTGCCGGGCGCCCAAACTCGTTGTTGAATGCGGCACCGCCCAATGGGCCTTCCAACATGATGTCCAACGCGGTGACGATGCGCTCGGGTTTTCCGTACGGCAGCTCCCAAGGCTGTACGAACCCGGGAATTTGTAAGTTGGACACGGTAAAACCGGTCAGACCGGCTTTCGGCTTGGCGCCACGACCGGTCGCACCTTCGTCGCGGATTTCACCACCCGAACCGGTGGCAGCACCGGGGAACGGCGCAATGGCTGTTGGGTGGTTATGGGTCTCCACCTTCATCAGGATGTGCACCGGTTCCTGAACCGCACCGTACTGGCGGGTCTCGGGATTCGGGAAGAAGCGTCCGGCAACCGGGCCAGCGATGACGGCGGCGTTATCTTTATACGCAGACAACACACCTTCGCCATGCATCTGGAAGGTGTTCTTGATCATGCCGAACAGGCTTTTTTCCTGATTCTCGCCGTCGATGTCCCAGCTGGCATTGAAGATCTTGTGACGGCAATGCTCGGAGTTGGCCTGAGCGAACATCATCAGTTCGATGTCGTGGGGGTTTCGGCCCAGCGCAGCGAAGCTCGCCACCAAATAATCGATTTCGTCGTCAGCCAGGGCCAGGCCCAGTTGGACGTTGGCAACTTCCAGCGCGGCGCGACCGCCACCCAACACATCAATGGCCGTGAGCGGCTTGGGTTCGGCGTGGCTAAACAGACCGGCAGCCTGTTCCAGCGAACCCAACACCAGTTGAGTCATGCGGTCATGCAGGCAGTGGGCGATCAACTCGGCTTGGGCGTCGCTGAACTGGCCTTCGACATAGAAGGCGATCCCACGCTCAAGGCGCTTGATTTTCGCGAGACCGCAATTGCGGGCGATGTCGCTGGCCTTGCTCGACCATGGCGAAATAGTGCCGAACCGTGGCAACACCAAAAACAGCCGGCCGCCCGGTTCTTGAACCGGCACGCTCGGGCCGTATTTCAGAAGGCGGGCGAGCACCTGCTGTTCTTCATCACTAAGAACGCCAGCGACCTCAGCGAAGTGGGCGAATTCGGCGTACAAGCCACTGACAGCTGGAACTTTGAGTTCCAGTTGCGCAAGTAATTTGCTGTGGCGGAAGGCAGAAAGGGCAGGAGCACCGCGCAGGATCAACATCTTCGGGACAGCCTCGGGAAGGGGTGTGCTTTGAGGCCGTGCATTCTAGCCTAAACCGCCTCTTTCGGCACCCAAAACGGTTCCGCCTGGCATCGCCGAATGTCGGCGCCCCGAATAACGCTTCGCCTTATCAGACATGGCCTTCTCTGTCGAGATATGGTGCCGAGGGTCCTTTGCGTATACTGCACCGATGTTTTCCCATCCCGCTTTCCGCCCGCTGTGTGCCAAATGGCTCATCGCAACCGGACTCTTCCTGATGCTCGGCGCCTGTGTTGATAAACCCAACACATTGGAGCGAGTCAAGGAGGATGGCGTTTTGCGCGTCGTAACTCGTAACAGTCCGGCTACTTATTTCCAGGATCGCAACGGCGAAACCGGTTTTGAATACGAGTTAGTCAAGCGTTTCGCCGAAGATCTCGGCGTCACACTGAAGATCGAGACAGCTGACAACATCGACGATTTGTATGATCAATTACACAAACCCGGCGGTCCGGTACTGGCCGCCGCCGGTTTGGTGGCGACGGATTCACGCAAATTGCAGGTGCGCTTTTCCCACCCTTACCTGCAAGTCACCCCGCAGATTATTTACCGCAACGGTCAATCGCGCCCCTCAACGACTGCTGATTTGATCGGAAAAAAAATCATGGTGCTCAAGGGCAGCAGCCACGCCGAGCAATTGGCGGCCTTGAAACTGCAAATGCCTGCACTGGAATACGAAGAGTCCGACGCAGTTGAAGTCGTTGACCTACTACGAATGGTCGATGAGGGACAAATTGATCTGACTTTGGTCGATTCGAATGAATTGGCAATGAATCAGGTGTACTTCCCAAACGTGCGGGTGGGCTTCGATTTGGGCGAGGGTCGCGATCAGCGTTGGGCGGTTGCGCCGGGTGAAGACAACAGCCTGCTGAACGAGATCAACAAGTTTCTCGACAAGGTAGAGAAGAACGGCACGCTTCAACGCCTGAAAGACCGTTATTACGGGCACGTGGACGTGCTGGGTTATGTTGGTGCCTACACCTTCGCGCAACACCTTCAAGAGCGCTTGCCGCGCTACGAAAAACACTTCAAAACCTCGGCCAAGCAAGAACAGGTGGACTGGCGACTACTTGCGGCCATCGGTTACCAAGAGTCTCTGTGGCAACCCGAGGTGACGTCGAAAACCGGTGTGCGCGGTTTGATGATGCTGACCCAAAACACGGCGCAAGCCATGGGCGTGGTCAATCGGCTGGACGCCAAGCAAAGCATCGAAGGCGGGGCAAAATATTTTGCCTCCATGAAAGATCAGCTCGATGACAAGATTGAAGAGCCCGATCGAACGTGGTTGGCCCTGGCCGCTTACAACGTTGGCAGCGGGCATCTGGACGATGCGCGAAAAATGGCAGAAGCCGAAGGGCTGGACCCTAATAAATGGCTGGACGTGAAGAAAATGCTGCCGCGTCTGGCGCAAAAGAAGTGGTTCAGCAAAACCCGCTACGGCTACGCCCGTGGTGGCGAACCGGTGACTTTTGTCGCGAACATCCGCCGCTACTACGACATCCTCACTTGGGTGACTCAGCCACAGCTCGAAGGTAGCCAAGTGGCCGAGGGCAACCTGCATGTACCGGGTGTCGACAAGACCAAACCGACCGAAGAAAATCCTGCGCTGTAACCTATAAATCCCTGTCACAGGTAGTTTCGGATTTTTCCGTGGGAGCGCGCTTGCCCGCGATCGGCTGCGCAGCAGGCGTAAATTCAACGACTCATACTTTCAGTTAGAACCGCGCCAACCTATAGGGACCGCTACGCGATCTATCGCGGGCAAGTGCGCTCCTACACCCCAGATTGTGACGAACCTCTGGGGGATTCAGCCCTTGACCCGCCTCGCCTTGAAAAAATCACTCAACATCGTCCCGCACTCTTCGGCCAGTACACCGCCCTCAACCAGCACTCGATGGTTAAGAAACCCTTGAGTAAAGAATTGCCCTTGGCTCTGCACGATACCGGCCTTGGGCTCGAGCGCGCCATACACCACTCGCGCGATGCGTGAATGCACGATCAGCCCGGCGCACATGCTGCACGGTTCAAGGGTGACATAGAGCGTGCTGCCAGACAGCCGATAATTACCCAACGCCTGCGCCGCCGCCCGGATCGCGACCATTTCCGCATGGGCGCTCGGGTCATGGCCACTGATCGGGCAGTTAAAGCCGCGACCAATGATTTCGCCGTTTTGCACCACCACCGCCCCCACCGGCACTTCGCCCAGCACCCCACCTTGGGCGGCGAGCGCCAGCGCTTCGCGCATAAAGTGCTGATCCTGACTGCGATCAATAATCTGTGGCTGCCTCATCAGGACACCTCAATTGCGGCCATAAGCCCGGTTTCCATGTGGTCAATCACATGGCAGTGGAACATCGCGATCAAATGCCACGGCGTGGAAAACGGCAACACGATACACCGCGTCACGCGCCAGGCAAAACGCAGCGACCTTTTGCCTGTTGCTATGGCGACTAGCCCCCCGTTTTATAGGTTTTTCAAACCCGATAAATGATTAGTGCAAAACCGATAAAAAAAACAATCACGCTTAGGTTCTACTTTTTGATGAATGAATAGCGATGCCCTCAACTGAAACCTCTCAACCATCATCCATTGCCAGCGCTGTCCAGTTAGCGCTAAACAGCATGGGCCAACGATTGGTCTGGGCATGCCCGGACATGCTGCAAATGGCACGGGACGCCGCAAAAGAAATTCTGGAAAAGCACGTCGGATTTGATATCGAACCCGATCAGGTTTACTGGCACCGCTTTACCACTTCCGTCAGCAGCCCACGAACATTTAACGGTTGGCAGCACTTCGACCCACCCGTTGAGTCTCTGACACTGCCGCAACTGGTCATGCGCCGGTTCTACGCCCATGACCAAGATGATGTCCTTGATCTCCAGGTGACTGGAGGCTTCTACACTGCGGGGCCGTCGGCCCAGGTTTTCAATGAAACAAACGAAATCAGGATACTGCCCGCCAACGTGCTGAGCGACCTCTGGCAAATCGATTTCAGCGCTCGCTATACGGCGAAGCTGAATGACTTTTGGCAAGACTACGCTGACGACTTCCGTACCATGGCCAAAGCCAATTTCCTCGCCAAGGCGCTGGAGGAGCGAGACAGCGGTTGGTTATCTGAAAGAAATTTCAACACGGTCGTCAAGGCGACCTGCGGCAGCGTTACCTGGCCGGTCAGTCTGGAACAACTCAGGTCAGCAAGCCCCTCCGCCGCGAATCTGCGGGTCTGTACCTTTGATATCGCCGGTATTGTCTCCAGCAATATCCTGCGCATTGTTGACGCGTCTGGCAGGCAATTGCTCTATGTGCCGGGGGATATGGATGCGTTTCATGTGTTTGAAAACCCCGACGATCTGCACTGGTGGGTCATGTCGCAAACCAGCCGAGCGCCGAACCGCGCCGAGTTCATGGCGCACTTCCCCTTGTCCAGCCACCTGCAAACCGACAGCGCCGTGGGTTTGAATCACCTGATCGACCTGGTATTCAGCCAGTGGGGCGCACCCGGCCCAAGCCTGATCAACCGAAATGACCACGGTATCACCGGCGATGCTTTCAACTGGATGCGCGACGCTGCAAAAAACCGGATGGCTGATGACGCATACGTTTCCCTGCACTCCAATGCCGATCTCAGGAAACAGATGTGGATCGGCTTTCTCAGTAACTTCTCGCGGGTCGCCAGTGGGATGGCCACATTGGATTGGCCGGTTGCGTTAGTGGCAGTAGGTGCAGGCTTGACGAACACTGGCATGAACATCGATCAAGCGGTAAACGGTCACACAACTGCTGAACGCAAGGCCGGAGTCGTCGGTGCCATCCTCAGCAGCGTGGATGCGTTGTTCAACGCACCCTTTCTGGCGGGACTGGAAGCGGAGCCGGCAGAACGCGAAGCGGCGTTGGAGCAAGCCATTCCCGAAGAAGAGGACGCCTCATTCGAGCCTATCGACTACCGTGGATTGGTCGCCGATGTTGTAGCGATAGCACCCGGACCGGTTTATCCCGTCTCAACCGATGCGCTGTTGGCGCCGTTCGAAACCAACACCTTACTGGAAGACTTTGCACCAACGGGAGAAGGCCGAATGCGCGGCGTCTGCGTACTCGATAAAGGCGAAACCTATATATCCATAAGTGACGTCGCCTACAGAGTGCGCTATGTCGACGAGTTAAAAAGCTGGGTGGTGGTTGATCCCGCTCAGCCCTACTCGTTTTATCGCAATTTACCTGTTCGGCTGAATGAGCTCGGCGGATGGGAGCCGTCCGTTGGCAATGGGCTTAAAGGCGGCGGCAAGGTATTTGGCAGGCTACCTTGGGGCCAGGCAACCGAGGCGGCGATTGAGGCCGAGCCCTTTGTCAGTTCATACGAGGTTTGGGACTCAGAGAAAGCTGACCTAAAAATCGCTGCCGGGGGTGCGGACAACAAAGTGCTCAGTGGCGAACGTCAAAGCCTGGATCCGACTTGGCATGATCCCTACGTCAACTTCAGGGCCATCCGAACGCGCTTACTTGAAGACGCCTCAGCGTTTTATGCACACCCGAACGTTCCACTCAAACCGGAAATACCCGTAATGGACCCCACGACCGTGGGCACATACAGGATAAAAAAGATCTTCCAGAAAAGCGCTGGCCTAGTGATCGGAGAAAGCCACGCCAGCATCGGCAGTAAACAATTGCTGATCGAAAACATGCCGCAACTGGCCAAACTGAAAGTTAAAACACTCTATATGGAACATCTTCTTACCGACTTCCATCAAGTTGACCTCGATACGTTTTCCCGAACCGGGAGTATGCCTAAAGGCCTCGAGCGGTATCTCAAAGACCTTGATACTGGGCACCGCACCGATCCCAGCGGCCAATATACTTTTCTAGCAGTGGTCAAGGTAGCCAACGAAAATCATATTCGCGTCCGGGCACTAGACTGCATGGCGAGTTACAGGCTAGCTGGGATGCCTGATCAAGACGGCTTGCTCCGGCAAAAGGTCATGAATTATTTCGCGCGAACCGTTATTGATGCGGATAAAACCGCCAGGGGCGCAACAAAATGGATCGCTTTAGTCGGCAGTAGCCATGCCAGTAATTATAAAGGGGTGCCAGGGATCAGCGAATTAGAGGGAGCTATCAGCCTGCGAATTGAAGATGTTGACGAAGGTCAATCCAGCGGTATCGAAATTGATCCCGGCAAAAACATACCTATTGGCTTCGGGAGTGAAACCGGGTTTGTTAAAAGTGACCTAAGGCTGCAGGTGGAACTAGGCATCAGCGTTACGCCGCTGGACTCCGCCGCCAGTCGATTGACCAAGGCGGGAATGTTCACCCTCAGCAGGTCTGGACAGCAACTGACATTAATACACCGCAGTTCAAGCAATACCCTTGTTTTCACCGTGATTCATTCCGAAGGCGGACATTACTATCTTGAAAGACCTAAGTGGCCTTACGTCAGCGGACGACGTTTCGACAGTACCCGTGAATTGGTAAAGGCGCTGAAATTGATGGGCATGAAGTGGGTCCACTAGCCTGCTGAAGGCTTACGGAAACAGCCGCTGATTTTATTAGCGGCTGTTTGGTAACTGTGGCATTAACTAACGCGTGCCAGCACACCCCGTTATAAACGCCGTCTGTGGCGACGTGACCTGGCCGATCAGCATTGACAGGCTCATGTCAGAGGTCACCTCGGACGCAAACACCTTCGATATTGCCGGTTATTCATCCCTACGATGTCGGAGCGGGCTTGCGTTTGCTGCGCGACAACGCAGTGCCGAGTTTGATCAAAGCGCAATGGCTCAGCCCGATTTAGCTTGTTCTTGCTGGAAGGTAAGCACAATGAACTCGGTGAGTCGGCGGTGCTTGAATCATACCAAGAAGGGTAACGACCTCGGCATTTGGCGCTGAGGGCGAGTTCAGAAAGGGCGCCAATTGTTAAGTGTCACCACCGAACAGATGGGTGAAGTCGATATCCGCCGTTTGATGCAAGCCATGTTGTTGCAGGCGCAGGAGATGCAAACAGCGCTTTGCCTATTCGATATCATCGGCGGTGCCAGCCCGGACTCCATCCGGTTTGCCCAGGATATACAAAGGTTCTGTGACAATACGGGCAATACCGGTCTTCAATACGGGGCGAGCTATTACCCGTTTATTAACCCTACTGTCATGCAACGTGCAGAAGTAAATGGTACTAGGATCCGACAGGACGGAGTAATACTGACCACCAAACGCAAAAATAAAATATCAAGACAAAACTACAGGACAGGACAGAACAGGACGCTTACAGCGTAAATAAGGCTATATTTACTTGTCAACCCAGTATCCCGACAAAGACAGACCGAAAGATCAATACCGCTCAAATTACACCAATAGAATAGTCAATTAAAACAACAGGTTGCATAACCGTTTTCCTTATGTATAACTTTTGTGAAACCACTACGAACACATCCGAGTAACTGTGATTGAGCGATGTCGGAATTTTAAAATCAAGAGTTACACAATCTGCAAATCGTCATTTGATCCCGCCTGTATAGATCACGTGTTACTTGCAGAGGTCCAACAGCCTTAATTTTGTGAATTGTCTATTTTTATTAGACAATTATTACAAAGTCAATACAAATAAAATTTAAAAAATCTTCGATACTATTTGAATTTGCTTATATTGATTTTCTATGACTTAACAACTTCATTTGGATTAATATTCCTAAAAATATTTAATCCATTATTTATGATAGACCCCCTACCAATATTGACCCCCATATAAACAGTAACTCCCATTCCAACAACGGCAGTATCTCCAACAATTACACTCCCCGCCAAGACGGCACCAGGTGCAACATGAGAGTTGCTCTCAAGTATACAGTCGTGGGAGATAATCGAACCAGAATTAACAATGCAATTATCACCAATAACAACATCACTACCAACACAAGCGCCCATCATTACCTGATTCCCTTCTCCTAACTTTACTGACGGCTCAATGACTGCTGAAGGATGAACTAAATTAGGAAGATAGTAACCAATATTTTTTAACTTTGCATAAAGTACTTTACGTACAACAGGATTTGAGACGGATCCGATTCCATTAACTGCACAAGATACGCCCTCGCTCCATAGCTTTTCTAAAATCGTATCATCTCCAATGACTTTAATACCACAAACAATAGTTCCAATAGCCTTTTGAGAATCGACGATTCCAACAATTTGATATTCGTTTCGTTGCAGCAATATATCAATGCACATCTTGGCATGCCCACCGCCACCAAGAATCACTATCTTATTATTAAGTCGCTTTATATGTTTTAATGGATGTAATATTGTCTGACCACTAACAACTAATGCCTGTCTTTCAATATCGGAAACAGAAATTAGCCCGTTTTTAAATACAGATGTATCTACACCCAACTCGTCGGCACGTTTAATTGCGGCTTTAGAAAGTTTGGCATTGTTATTTTGTAACGGGTCAACTTCAACGTTAGGTGTGTTTAATACAATTATCGGATTATTCTTCCCATCATCCAGTCGGCAAAGTAAAGATCCAACCAAGACAGTATCCCCAACGGAAATTTCATGGTGAATTAGACCATCCGCTGGAGCGTCAATCTCAACATTCGTTTTTGTAGTCTCAATTTCAAAAATACTGTCGCCTTTTTTAACTTTAGTAGATGACTTGAATTTTACGGAAAGTATAGTCACCGACTCATCGTTAACATTTTCCCTAGGAACAAATACTTCAATCATTGAGCGCCTCTACTTCTATGAGAGTTTACTAAATTAATGACACGATTTATGGTTGGAAGTATTTCTAATTCAAGAGAAATTATTGACGGTATGGGAACAGGCTCCGCTCCCACTCGCAGTGCAAAATCCAGTTGCACCTTATTTTCCACCAACGTACTCAAAATTTCCGAGCCAAATCCAAAACTGATAGATCCATCTTCAACAATAAGAACGTTTCCTGTTCTATTGACTGATTTCTCAATCAAACTTATATCGAGTGGATGTAACTGAGTTACACAAATTAATTCAGGTATATAATCTGTCTCATAAAAAAATAATTCAAGATTATCTGCAATGTGACGGGCTGATTCACCATAAGAGACGATTGTAATTGTTGGAGTGGCCCCTGT